>JBEPXT010000057.1:0-20705 GCA_041641795.1 Salinigranum sp. | reverse complement strand
CCATCGAATGGCAGCCACGGACGTCTGCTGATACCAGAGAGCGAGTCCGGAAGACCGCCTGAGAAACCGAGCGGCGAAAAGAGCGGAATCACTACTCCGTCGGGACGCCGAGCTGCTCGGCGATTTCCAGAGGGTTGTAGTACATCCGTTCTTCCCGGACTTTGCCATCTCCGATCAGGAACTTCGACATCCCCCTGTGCTCGAATCTGCGCCCGGTCGGCGGGAGGCCGTTGAATTCACCTTCGTGCGTGCCTGTCGCCGTCCACTCGGCCATGACCATCTCGTCGTCTTCGAGCAGCGCTTCGGCGGTAATCGTGAAGTCGGGGAACGCGGTCCGAAGTTCACGGACGTATGCTTCGAAGGCGTCCCGTCCCCGCACTACACCGCCAGGGGCGCTCGGTTCGTAGGCCACGAAGGAATCGGAGACAGAGTCGATCTTCGAGTACTCCCCGTGCCACAGCGCGAGGTAGTCACTCATGGACTGTTCGTGTTTGGTAGAGACGACTGCAGTCATGGGTTGATTCACTCCGGTCGATAGTACGGCCCGAAGTGTCATCTACTAGTCTACTGGCTCTCGGGATACGAGAATCACTGTCGTCAGACTCGTGGTGGGAGTCACGGACGTCATATGCCGCAAGTAGCACACGAACTGTTAGAGAGGCAGTCAGTAGTGGAGTGACCGATATGCGCTGTGTATGCAGCACTGAGACGCACTCTGAAATGTCGCCCGGAACACTAGCCATCGACGAACTACTAGTAGACGAGACCGACGCTGAACCCCATGATGGGAAAGCCATAACAGTATCTGCATACAACTGTATGCACATGTCGAAGAGCATCCGACTCTCCGAAGATGCCTACGAACGCCTCGCCGCGCACAAGCGGGAGGGCGAGACGTTCTCCGACGTCGTCCTTCGGCTCGCTGGCGAGCGCTCGCTCATGGAGCTCGCGGGCATCCTCACCGACGAGGAGGCTGACGCAATGCGGGAAGCAGTCGAGGAGCGACGCGCCCGCCGTGAGGAGGCTCTCGAATCTATCGCCGACGAGATGCGTGGGGCCTGAGTCGTGCTCCTGGACACCGCGTTCCTCATCGACCTGATGAACGGCGACGACGATGCCGTCGAGAAAGCCCGCGAGCTAGAATCCGAACTCGTCCAGCAACGGCTCTCCGCGATGACGCTCTTCGAACTCTACTACGGTGTGGCACGGTCGAACCAGTCCGAAGCCGAACGCGAGAAGATAGAGAACGTGCTTGCCTCGAAGCCGGTGTACCCTGCCGACCCCGCCGTGATGCGGAAAGCGGGGCGGCTCTCTGGTGAACTCAGGAACGACGGCAACGCCGTAGGCGATGGAGATGTTATCATCGGGGCAACCGCGGATGTCCTCGAAGAGCCCGTACTGACCCGGAACGTCGACGACTTCGAGCGTCTCGGTGTCGATGTCGAGACGTACTGAACCGCTGGTACCGTGTGAAATCGGGAGAGAGCAGTCGCTCGTCGAGTCGGAGTTGTCGCCCGGAACACTAACGGCCGACCTCATCCCGGGGCAGCGTGCCGCGTCGGTCGGGAAACCCTCGTGCCGGGCGGGTGGCGCGTCGCGCCACCGGGTGCCGAGACGGCTGAAACCGCCCCGGCGCGTCTGTGTCGCGTGCCCGGGTTCGCCGCGCTGTCATCGCTCCCGAAGCGGGAATGCTCGGACGGGGACTAGAGGCACGCACTCGACGTAGGGTGGCGACGTTGAAACGGGTTGCGACTCCCCGGCCCGCCGCCCCGCGGACGGACCGTCAGTAGTCGTACTCGTCTTCGCGCAACTGCACGTACCGGCCGCGACGGTTCCGGAACCGGCGATAGCGGTACGTGAGGAGCAGTCGCATCGCGTCGACGCCGGCGGCGTACCCGGCCCGGAACAGTTCGTGGCCGGGGCCCGTGTCGAGCATCTTCCGGGCCGTGCGGAAGGTGCGGTCCCAGTCGTCCGGGCCGTACTCCCGCGCTATCTCGGCCAGGGTGACGCTCCGGAGTACCTCGCTCCCGATGGCGTGCTGCCAGGCCCGATTGTACACTTCCATCCGGTCCTTCGCGGCGAGTTCCCCGGCGATGCGCCCGGTTCGGACGGCGACGTGGTCGCCGCCCTCGTGAAACGCGGAGGTGGCGCCCATTGCCCCGCCGACGAGTGCCACGTTCGCCCCCACGGGCGATTCGATGGGTCGCGTCGAGGAGATGGGGTACGTCTCGGTGCCCCGGGTCTTCCCCCGGTCCTCGACCAGGGGGAAGTCCGACTCGACGTCGTACTCGTCGCCGTACTCCTGTTCGAGCAGGCGGCGTACGTACACGCGTCCCTGGGGAATCCGGTCGTCCTCCGGCCTGAGGAGTTTGTACTTCTCGCGGTCCTCCACCGCGTCGATGTCGAGACCGATGGGCATCGTCAGTCCGACGCGGGCGACGGTGTCGTCGTTGGGGAACACCCACGGGTAGGCGGTGTGGCCGGGCATGTACCCCCACCAGAACCGAATCGCCTCGCGCACCTCGTCGAACACCTCGGGCGGGAACCGCCGGTGTTCCTGGTAGGCGATGTGGTTCGCCCGCGTCGAGTCGAGTCCGGAGAGGGCGTCGGCAGGGGCCAGTCGGTCGAGCACCCGCCGGGTCACTGTTCGCTGCGGCCCGTCGGCAAGAATCAGGAAGTCCGCTTCGAGGTCGGTCCCGTCGGCGGCCCGGACACGGTGGGTCGGCGGGCCGGCGGGAGCGTGCTGCATCTCGACGTCCGTGACCGACGCCCCGACCCGGTAGTCGGCCCCCGCACCTTCGGCGCGCTGGCGAAGCCAGTCGTCGAACCGGGCGCGGTGCATCGTGAACCCGAAGTGGTCGTAGGAGGACTCGATGCCGGTGCCGTAGAGGGTACACGACTCGTTCGGGCCGACGAACTCGGCCCGTTCGAGTTCCCGCAGGACCACCCCGTCTGGCATCTCGTCGGGGTGGATACCCATGATGTCGACCCAGTAGTCGAGAATGCCGGCGGCGTCCGTCGAATCCGGACCCCGGCCCGCTCTGTCGGCCCGCGGAACGCCCTTCTCGAAGACGACGGTCGTGGCGCCCCGGGAAGCCGCCGCGTGGGCAGCAGAGGCCCCTGCGGGCCCACCGCCGACGACGGCCACGTCTACGCGTTCCATACCAGTACCCGCCGTTCCGCCGCTATTAAACCCCCTGAAGTCACCCGTCCCGGCGTCCCCCGAAACGGGCGCGGGACGCCTCGTCCGGGACAGTCGCCTCACGCGAGCAGATGCGACGGGCCAGTCAGTCGCCCCCGGGCGTCGCCGGGGTGGCGCCGGTGTCCTGCCTCTCGACCAGCCAGACAGCCTGAGCCCCGCAGGACCGTCGCCAGCAGCGCCAGCGGACTCGCGGCCACGAACGCGGGCCGGTAGTCCGTCGGGAGGCGTGAATCAGTCCGACCTGTCGGGGGCGGGACAGCAAACGGTGGTTCCATCCGGTTCGTGAGGAGTGAAATGGTCGCTGCCGCAATCGCTACGCATGAGCGACCCCGACATCGCGATACTCCGTCAGAAGATTCACGGACTCCCCGTCGAAGAGTACGCCGACGAACTCCGGGAGCGACTCCCCGACCACGAGATAGCGCTCGCCCGGACCCCCGAGGCGGAACGGGAACTGCTCTCGACGGTGCGGGTGGCGACTGGCGTCAACGTCAGGGAGGCGGACGTCGTCGCCGCGGACGACCTGGAGCTGTTCGCCTGCGTCTTCGCCGGCACCGACCACCTCCCGCTGTCGGCCCTGGAGAACGCGGACGTGGCCGTCACCAACGCCTCGGGCGTCCACGGACCGAACGTGGCCGAGTACGTCCTCGGAGGCATCCTCGCGTTCACCAGGCGGTTCGACACGGCGTTCCACCAGGCACAGCGGCGAGAGTGGCGGTCCTTCCCGGCGCAGGAACTCATGGGAAGCACCGTCACCGTCGTGGGGATGGGCGCCATCGGCCAGGCGGTGGTGGACCGCCTCGAACCGTTCGGCGTCGAGACGCTCGGCGTCCGACACTCCCCCGAGAAGGGCGGCCCGACCGACGAGGTGTTCGGGTACGACGAGATACACGAGGCGCTCTACCGGACCGACTACGTGGTGCTGGCCTGTCCGCTGACCGAGACGACCGAGACGCTCCTCGACGGGAACGCGCTGAAGACGCTCCCCGAGGACGCCGTCGTCGTGAACGTCGCCCGGGGCGGCGTCGTCGACACTGACGCGCTGGTCTCGTCGCTCCGAAACAACGACCTCCGGGGGGCAGTTCTCGACGTGACCGACCCCGAACCGCTCCCGGGCGACCACCCCCTCTGGGGATTCGAGAACGTGCTGATAACGCCACACAACGCGGGCCACACGCCCCGCTACTACCAGCGGCTGGCAGACATCGTCGCGGAGAACGTCAGGAAACTCGACGAGGGCGACGACGACTTCGTCAACCGCGTCGCCTAGGCGCGGACGCCGCCGCCGACGCCGCCGGCGCGCGACCTACTCCGCCAGCGGTTCGATGAGTTCGACGACGTGCCCGTCCGGGTCCTCGACGAACGCGACGCGGGCGTCGGCCGCGTCCACGACGAACGGGTCTCGCACCACGCCGTAGTGGGTCATCTCCGCCAGCGTCTCCTCGACGTCGTCGACGGAGACGGCGAGGTGGTCCCAGGCGTCTCCCGACTCGAAGGACGTCTCGCCCTCGGTGTCCGAAAGCTGAATCTCGACGCCGTTCTCGTCGGCGACGTACCGGTTCTCGGTCCGGCCGTCGTCGGTGACGAACGACCACGACTCCTCGAAGCCCAGTTGCTCGAAGAACGCCACCGACTCGTCCGCGTCCGCGACGTTCAGGCAGGTGTGCAGGAAGCCCATGGGGCCACTGTTCCCCGGCGGCTCATAAGCGTCCGGGTGCGCAGACCCGGAGTCGGTGTGCACCCGCGGGCCGACCTTCTCCCCGGAGGTGGTAACTGGAGACACCGCACCGCTCCGGAAGGCGGTAATTGGGGACACGTGCCACAGATTTAACACAATTAACGACGAGGGTCCGGCATGGCCAAAGCGGACAGATCCCCCGACGCCGACGACCTGGAGACGTCTGTGGAGAGTCTCGGGTACGACAGGCCGGACGACGACGCCTACAGAGCCCTCGCCGCCGACCTCCGCGAGGCCGTCGAGGGCGACGTGCTGTTCGACGAGTACGCGCAGGTTCTCTACTCGACCGACGGCAGCATCTACGGGGCCCGACCGGCGGGCGTAGTCGTCCCGCGGGACGTCGACGACGTCAGGGCCGCGGTGACCACCGCCGCCGACCACGAGGTGCCGATTCTCCCCCGGGGCGCTGGGTCCTCGCTCGCGGGGCAGACGGTCGGTCCCGGTTGCGTCGTCCTCGACCTCTCGCGTCACCTGGACGACATCGTGGACGTCGACCCCGAAGCCAGGCGCGCGACGATTCAACCGGGCGTCGTCCAGGACGACTTCGACGACCACCTCGCCGACTACGGCCTGAAGTTCGCCCCCGACCCGGCGTCGTCGAACCGGGCCACCGTCGGCGGCGGCATCGGCAACAACTCCACCGGCGCACACTCCGTCCGGTACGGCATCACCGACGCCTACACGGAGGAACTGAAGGTGGTCCTCGCCGACGGCTCCCTGATTCACACGCGGGAGGTGGTGCTCGACTCGCCGGAGTGGAACGAAATCGTCGGGAAAGACGACATGGAGGCGCACATCTACCGGACGGTCCGGCGCCTCGTCGAGGACAACGAGGACGAAATCGAGGCGCGGTACCCCACGCTGAAGCGGTGTGTCAGCGGCTACAACCTCCACGAGGTCGTCTACGAGAACGAGGCGGGCGAGGAGGTCATCAACCTCTCGAAACTGCTGGTCGGGGCCGAGGGGACCCTCGGCGTCGTCGTCGAGGCGACGGTGAGCCTGGTGACCCGACCCGAGGAGTCGGCGCTCGTGCTCTACTGCTACGAGGACCTCGTCGAGGCGATGCGGGCGGTACCCAGAGCGCTCGAGTTCGGCGTGAGCGCCGTCGAACTGATGGACGACGAGGTGTTCCGCCTTGCGGGCCAGTCCACCGAGTACGCGCAGTACGCGGAGCCGATACCGGACGGAACCGAGGCCGCGCTGATGCTCGAGTTCGACTCGGAACTCCAGTCCGACTTCGAGGCGGCAATCGCGGACACGAACGCCGCGTTCGTCGACGAGGGCGGGGCGTTCCACGCAATCGAGGCGTACGACGCCGACGAGCAGTCGAAGCTGTGGAAGCTCCGGAAGGCGGCCATCCCGCTGTTGATGAGCATGGAGGGCGACCCGAAGCCCTACCCGTTCATCGAGGACGCGAGCGTCCCGCCCGAGGAACTCGCCGAGTACGTCCAGAAGTTCCAGGACGTCCTCGCCGACCACGACACGTCCGCGGCGTACTTCGCCCACGCGGGCGTCGGGACGCTCCACATCCGGCCCATCCTCAACCTGAAAGACGAGGAGGGAATCGAGAAGATGCACTCCATCGCCGACGACGTGACCGACCTGGTGGTCGAACACCACGGCGCGTTCTCCGGGGAGCACGGCGACGGCCTGGCCCGGACCGAGTTCAACCCGAAGATGTACGGCCCGGACCTCTGGTCGGCGTTCCAGGAGCTCAAGACGGCCTTCGACCCGGACTGGCGGATGAACCCCGGCAAGGTAGTCTACACCGACGAGGACCCGACCGACATGCGCGAACACCTTCGCTACGGGGCCGAGTACTCCTCGCTGGAACCGCAGACGGCGCTGGACTTCTCCGAGGAGGGCGGGTTCTCCCACCTGGTCGAACTCTGTAACGGCTGTGGAACCTGCCGGCAGACCGACACGGACACGATGTGCCCGACGTTCCGGGCCTCGCGCGAGGAGATTCAGACGACCCGCGGCCGGGCCAACCTCCTTCGGGCGGCCATCTCGGGCGAGATTCCCGAGGAGGAACTGTACTCCGAGCGCTTCCAGTCCGAGGTGCTGGACCTGTGTGTCGGATGCAAGGGCTGTTCGAGCGACTGCCCCACCGGCGTCGACCTGGCGAAGCTGAAATCGGAGGTGAAACACCAGTACCACGAGCGAGAGGGCGTCGGCCTCCGGACTCGACTGTTCTCGAACGTCGACCGCCTCTCGGCGGTCGGGAGCGCCCTCGCGCCGGTGACCAACTGGGTGCAGTCGATTCCCGGCGCGGACGAGGTACTCGAAGAGACCCTCGGCATCGCCGCCGAGCGCTCGCTGCCGGCGTTCGCCGACCAGACGTTCACGGACTGGTTCGAGGAGCGCGGCCGGTGCCGACTCGCACCCAGCGAGGCACGCGACCAGGTCGTCCTGTTCCCCGACACGTTCACGGACTACAACTACCCGGACCCCGGCAAAGCCGCAGTCGAGGTGCTGGAGGCCGCTGGCGTCTACGTGCGCGTCCCGACGGACCTGGCACCGAGCGGTCGGGCGGCCTACTCCGAGGGCCGTCTCGACGTGGCCCGCGACAGGGCGCAGGCGAACGTCGAGGCGCTCGCGCCGGCGGTGGCGGACGACTGGTCTATCGTGTTCGTCGAACCGTCGGACGCGGTGATGTTCCAGGACGAGTACCTGGACCTGCTCTCGGGGGCCGACGTGCGCGAGGTGTCGGCGGCCGCCTACGGGGTCATGGAGTTCCTCGACGTCTACGGCTACGACGACCACCTGCCCGCGGCCGACCCCGACGAGTCGCTGACCTACCACGGCCACTGCAACCAGAAGGCCGTCAAGACGGACCACCACGCCGTCGGCGTCCTCCGGCGGGTCGGGTACGACGTCGACCCCCTGGACTCCGGGTGCTGTGGCATGGCCGGGTCGTTCGGCTACGAGGCCGAGCACTACGACCTCTCGCAGGCCATCGGCCGCATCCTCTTCGGGCAGGTCGACGAGAGCGACGGGGAGACGGTGACGGCCCCCGGCGCCTCCTGTCGCACGCAACTGGGCGACCGACCGGGCGGCGACCGACCGCCCCACCCGGTGGAGATGGTCGCGAGCGCGCTCGGCAACTGAGACCCGACGGCGGCGACCACCCGAGACGCCCGTTCCCGGGCGCAACCAGCCGGGCGTTTCTTGACGCCGGCGGCCGTGATACCCCGACGTGACCGACCTCTCGATTACCGTCGACGACGTGAAGGTGACCGCCACCTGGACGGACGACAACCCGGACACCCGCCTGGCCGTCGCGGAGGCGCTTCCGCTGTCGGGGGACGCCTCCCGATGGGGAGACGAACTCTACTTCGGAGTGCCGGTCGAGGTGCCTCCCGAGAACGCCTCGGAGACGGTCCCCGTCGGGAGCGTCGCCTACTGGCCCGAGGGGAACGCACTCTGCCTGTTCTGGGGGCCGACGCCGGCGAGCGAGGGCGACGAGCCGCGTGCGGCCTCGCCGGTGAACGTCGTCGCGCGGATAGACGACGTCTCGTCGCTGGAGACGGTCGAGGGGGACGCCCGGGTCGAAGTCAGCAGACGCTGAGCGACGCCTCCGCACGGTATTGCACGTGTCGTCGACAACCGACGTCGGCCGTTCAGGTCGTCGCGGAGCGCGAGTCCACGACTCCATAGGCCCGAGGCCGACGCGGCCCCGGAGTGCGACGCGCGGTGCCTCAGAGAATTTCGTTCATCATTCAATACGGTTATTTTATATCGCCAAACGTCAATGTCCTTAATTATTTGGCGCCCACATCCGAACCGTGTCATGGTATGACAATGCAAGCCGTGGTGCTCGAAGAGTTCCAGGAACCGCTCGAAGTCCACGAGGTCGACCGGCCGGAACCCGACTCGGACGGTGTCGTCGCGCGCGTCGACGGGTGCGGAGTCTGTCGGAGCGACTGGCACTGCTGGCAGGGCGACTGGGACTGGTTCGGATACAGGCCGGACCCGCCGCACGTCCTCGGACACGAGCCGTGCGGGACAGTCATCGAGGCGGGGGACGACGTCGAGAACGTCAGTGAGGGCGACAGCATCGCCATCCCGTTCAACTTCGCCTGCGGGAAGTGCTCGCTCTGTCGGAACGGCCACGAGAACATCTGCGAGAACCACGTCGGCCTCGGGTTCATGAACGAGGCGCCGGGGGCGTTCGCCGAGGAGGTCCACATCCCGCACGCGGACATCAACGCCGTGCCCCTCCCGAGCGATATTTCGACCGACACCGCGGCGGGCATCGGGTGCCGGTTCATGACCTCGTACCACGGGATGGCTCACCAGGCGGACGTGGGCAACGGCGAGGACGTCGTCGTCCACGGCTGTGGCGGCATCGGCCTGTCGGCCATCCACATCGCCGACGCCCTGGGCGCGAACGTCATCGGCGTCGACATCATGGACGAGAAACTGGAGAAAGCGGAGGACCTCGGGGCGGTCACCACCGTCAACGCCGAGGACGCCGGGGACCCGGCCAAGGAGGTTCGCGACATCACCGACGGCGGCGCCGACGTCTCGGTTGACGCCCTCGGCATCAAGACCACCTGCCAGAACGCCGTCAACAGCCTCCGGAAGAACGGGCGTCACGTCCAGATCGGACTGACGACCTCCGACGAGCAGGGGATGATTCCCCTCCCGACCGACGAGTTCGTCGCCAAGGAGATAACGTTCGTCGGGTCGCTCGGTCTCCAGCCCTCGAAGTACCCCGAGATGCTGAACATGATCAAGACCGGCAAGATAGACCCGACGGAACTGGTCTCCGAGACCATCGACATCCACCAGATTCCTGACCGCCTGGAGGCGATGACGTCGTTCAACACGATGGGCATTCCGGTCTGCAACGACTTCTCCGGGTAGTCGGCCCCGAATCCGCCGTTTTTCCCGCCCGCCGCTAGATCCAGCCGTCGCGGACGAGCATCTCGCCGTTGAGTACGCTCGCGCCGGCCGCCCCTCGGATGGTGTTGTGCGCCAGCGCGTTGTACTGGACGCCGCTCTCGGTCTGTCGGAGACCCCCGGCGCTGACGGCCATACCGCCGCCGTTCATTCGGTCCAGCCGCGGCTGGGGACGGGACGGGTCCTCGAAGACGTGTATCACCTGGTCGGGGGCCGACGGCAGGTCGATGCTGGGGTACTCGCGCATGGCCCGCGCGACGTCGGCCTCGTCCGGGTTCTCGGAGAGGTCCGCGAACACGTTCTCCAGGTGCCCGTCGAGCGTGGGGATGCGGTTGCAGGAGGCGGACACCGACATCTCGTGGAGCGCCACCTCCGCCCCGTCGAACGCGCCGAGCAGTTTCCGGGACTCAGTCTCCATCTTCTCCTCCTCGCCGCCGATGTGCGGGAGGGCGTTGTCGATAATCTCCATCGACGTGACGCCGGAGTACCCCGCCCCGGAGACGGCCTGCAGCGTCGAGACGGTGACCCGTTCGAGGCCGAACTGGTCGAGGGCGGCCAGCGTGGGGACCATGGTAATCGTCGAGCAGTTCGGGTTCTTGACCAGGGCGCCGTCCCAGCCCCGCTCGTCTCGCTGGACTTCGATGAGTTCCAGGTGTTCCGGGTTCACCTCCGGGATGGTCAGCGGAACGTCCGGCGCCATGCGGTCGTTCGACGAGTTCGAGGAGACGACGTACCCCGCCTCGAGGAACTGCGGTTCGACGTCGGCCGCGACGCCGGACGGCAGCGACGAGAACAGCAGGTCCACGTCGTCGGAGACGTCGTCCGGGTGGGTTCGTCCCACCCGCATCCCCGCGACGTCGTCGGGGATCGGGCTCCCGACCCGCCACTTCGCCGCCTCGCGGTACTCCTTGCCCGCGCTGTCTTCGCTGGCGGTCAGCGCGCCGATTTCGAACGTCGGGTGACCGTCGAGTAACTGGATGAATCGTTGCCCCACCGCTCCGGTGGCGCCGAGAATACCGACCTGGACTGTCATTGGCATGTCCTTCTGTGACACACCCATAAGGCCGTTTGGATTCGGGCGGGATTTCACGAACGTTCAGTACAGACGGTGCGCAGGAGATACTTATGGACGTGTGACCAGATTTTATCCGATATTGGCTCGGATCCAGCACAATCAGGTCGCACGGTGGACGACTCGAAACGGGTGCGACGAGAGACGCGACGGACGGCACGGGCGCCACGCCAGCCAGGATGGGAGACGGTTCGCGCCATCGGTGGCCGGGCGCGGTGAACGGCTTCCGAGACGGGTGGCGGGAGGCTGACCTCGGTCGCGCGACTGCAGGTCGGTGGGGGTCGCACCTGGTCACCGGAGGCCGGCGGGAGACGCCGGCCCACCTCTTGACGAACCGATAAAATAAGGTACCAGATGGGAGACCACTAGTGCAAATGTTCAGTAAGGTTCTCGTCGCGAACCGGGGCGAAATCGCCGTCCGGGTGATGCGCGCCTGTGAGGAACTGGGCGTCCGGACGGTCGCCGTATACAGCGATGCCGACAAACACGCCGGACACGTGCGCTACGCGGACGAGGCGTACAACGTGGGCCCCGCTCGCGCCGCCGACTCGTACCTCGACCAGGAGACGATACTGGAGGCCGCCCGGAAGGCCGGGGCCGACGCCATCCACCCGGGCTACGGGTTCCTCGCCGAGAACGCGGAGTTCGCCCAGCTGGTCGAGGAGAGCGAGGTGACGTGGATCGGGCCGTCGGCCGACGCGATGGAGCGACTGGGCGAGAAGACGAAAGCCCGGAAAGTGATGAAATCCGCGGACGTCCCCGTCGTTCCCGGGACGACCGACCCCGTCGAGTCCGCCGAGGAGGTGGCGGAGATAGCCGACGAGTACGGCTACCCGGTCGCCATCAAGGCCGAGGGCGGCGGCGGCGGCCGCGGCATGAAGGTGGTGTACGACGAGAGCGAGGTCGAACGCCAGTTCGAGGCCGCCCGCCGGGAGGGGGAGGCCTACTTCGACAACCCGACGGTGTACGTCGAGAAGTACCTGGAGCAACCGCGTCACATCGAGGTCCAGGTGCTCGCAGACCACCACGGGAACGTTCGCCACCTCGGCGAGCGCGACTGCTCGCTCCAGCGCCGCCACCAGAAAATCATCGAGGAGGCGCCGAGTCCGGCCCTCGGCGAGACCCTCCGGGAGAAAATCGGCGAAGCGGCCCGCCGCGGCGTCAGCGAGGCCGACTACACGAACGCCGGGACCGTGGAGTTCCTCGTCGAGGACGGCGAGTTCTTCTTCCTCGAAGTCAACACGCGAATCCAGGTCGAACACACCGTCACCGAGGAGATTACGGGCATCGACATCGTGAAGTGGCAGATTCGCGTGGCCGCCGGCGAGGAACTCGCCTTCGGACAGGACGACGTGGCAATCGACGGCCACGCCTTCGAGTTCCGCATCAACGCCGAGAACCCGGCCGAGGAGTTCGCGCCGGCCACCGGGACGCTCTCGACGTACGACCCGGCCGGCGGCATCGGCGTCCGCGTCGACGACGCGATGCGCCAGGGCGACGAAATCGGCGGGGACTACGACTCGATGATCGCGAAGCTCATCGTCAGGGCCGCCGACCGCGAGGAGTGTCTCGCCCGGTCCGAGCGGGCGCTCTCGGAGTTCGACCTGGAGGGGCTGCACACCGTCATCCCGTTCCACCGACTGATGGTGACCGACGAGACGTTCCGGGCGGGCGAGCACACCACGAAGTACCTGGACGAGCAACTGGACGAGGAACGCATCGACCGGGCCGTCGAGAAGTGGGGCACCGCGGGCGACGGCGAAGACGCCGAGGACCCGGACGTGACCGAGCGGACGTTCACGGTGGAGGTCAACGGCAAGCGGTTCGAGGTGGAACTCGAAGAGCGCGGCGGGCCGAAGATTCCGGGCCTCGAACCCGAGGAGGGCGAGCGACAGGTCGTCGAGACGGGGTCGCAGGCCCGGAGCGAGGGCAGCGACGAACCGGTCGTCGAGGGGAGCGACCAGATTACGGCCGCGATGCAGGGGACCATCCTCTCGGTGAACGTCGAGGAGGGCGACGAAGTCGAGTCCGGCGACGTCGTCTGCGTGCTGGAGGCCATGAAGATGGAGAACGACGTCATCACCGAGCGGAGCGGGACGGTCTCACAGGTGCTCGTCGGCGAGGGCGAGAGCGTGGACATGGGCGACACGCTGATAACCCTCGAATGAGCGCCCGGTGGGGACGCTAACGACCCACGGATATGCGCCCGGTGGAGACGCTAACGACCCACGGATCTGCGCCCGGTGGAGACGACGACCCCGGGACGGTCGGCGCCGCTTCGGGGCGACGAGAACCTCCCGGGGACGACTCCCGACGGTGGGACCGGTGCGAGGACCGGCACCGAACCGGGTCCTTTGATACGACTCCCGCGCGACCGGCGGGTATGAACGCGACGCGACGGGACCTCCTGGACGTGCTCCACGAGGGGCCGGCGACCGGACCGGCGCTCGCAGAGCGCCTCGACGTCTCGCGGGCGGCCGTCTGGAAGCACGTCGAGGCGCTCCGGGACGACGGGTTCGGAATCGAGGGGACCGACGAGGGATACGTGGTGCGCTCGGTCCCCGAGTACGGCGCGGCGGCCGTCGCCTTCGGACTCGACGCGCCCTACGACGTCGAGTTCCACGAGACCCTGGGGAGCACCAACGACGTGGGACGCGAACGGGCCGGCGACGACGCGTCGAATCTCGTGGTGCTGTCCGAGGAACAGACCGGGAGCCGCGGCCGTCTCTCGCGGGACTGGGTCGCGCCGCGGGGCGGCGTCTGGATGAGCCTCGTCCTCCGACCCGACAGACCGCCGGCCCACCTCCCCCTGTTCACGCTGGCGGCGGCGGTGGCGACGGCGCGGGCGCTCCGGGGGGCGGGCGTCGAGGCGACCATCAAGTGGCCGAACGACGTGCTGGTGCAGGTCGGCGGGGAGACGGCCAAACTCGCGGGGATACTGACCGAGATGGAAGGCGAGGCCGACCGGGTGGCGTGGCTGGTCGTCGGCATCGGACTGAACGCCAACGTCGACGCGGCGGCGCTCCCGGCGGGGGCCACCAGCGTGCGAGCGGTGCTCGGGCGCGACGTGAACCGACGCGAACTGGTCCAGCGAATCGTCCGGGAGTTCCACGCGCTTCGCGGGGAAGCGGACGCCGTGCTGCCGGCCTGGCGGTCGCTGTCCTCGACGCTGGGAGCGCGAGTGCGAGTGGAGACTCCCGCCGGCACCGTCGAGGGGGACGCCGTGGACGTCACCTTCCCGGGCGCGCTGGTCGTCCGGACCGACGACGGCGAAGTGACTGTCCACGCGGGTGACTGCGAGCACCTGCGGCCGGCCTGACCTGCCGCGCCGCCGCTTCAGACGGGTTCCCCGTCCTCCACGACGTCGGCCGTCGCGGGCGAAGCGTCGGACCCGACCCGGACCGTCAACACCGGGACGGGCGAGGAGCGGACCACCTTCTCGGCGACGCTCCCCAGGAGCAAGCGGTCGATGCCGCCCCGGCAGTAGTTGCCGACGACGACCAGGTCGCACCCGGCGGCGTCGGCGTACTCGACGATTTCGCGCCCGACGCGTCCCTGGACGACCTGCGTTTCGACCGGGACGTCCGCTCGTTCGGCGATGCGCCGGACCTCCGCAACTGCCTCCTCTGCGTCCGCGAGGAGCGCGTCGTCGAGACCCTCCCACGAGGCGTCCATCGGCAGTCCCGCGTACCCGCCGGCCGGAACGACCGCCAGGCCGTGAACCGCCGCGTCGTGGACCGCGGCGAGGTCGACGGCGTGGCGCATCACCCGCACCGACGACTCTGACCCGTCGACCGGAACGAGGATACGCTCGTATAGTGCCATGGTAACTATGAACACTGTAACGGTCACGGCACAATAAGCGTTCGCGCCGGACGTGCCGTGGCCGAAGTGAGGTCAGTCGCGTGGACGGAGGAGTCAGTCACGCGGGGGGAGAGAAGTTAGTCGCGCGGACGGTGAGAAGTCGGTCGACGTCTCGACGCGGGCGACGACGCCGTACGCCGTCCCGAGTGGGGACGGGACCGGGTCTCGCGGATTCCTCAGAGAACGACCTGCGTCACGTCGTCGAGACCCGCCCGGCGAACCAGCGCCCGGACCGGGTCGCGCGCACCCGCGAGGTTGTCCGAGTCGCCGTCGAGCACCAGGAGTTTCGCCTCGCGGCCCTCCTCCACGACGCCGTAGTCGAGGCCGGCGATGTCGGCCCCGTTGACCGTCGCCATCCGCAGCACCTCCGTGGCGGACGCGTCGGCGAGTTTGGCGGCGAACTCCATCTCGCGGAACATCGAGGGGCTGTTGAGCATCACGTTGTCGGTGCCCAGCGCCACGGTGGTCCGGTCCAGCAGCGAGCGAATCGGGGGCGTTCCGACGCTGGTGACGAGGTTCGACCGGGGACAGACGACGACGGGCGTCCCGACATCGGAGAGGCGTTCGAGGTGGAGGTCCTCGGGGTGGACCATGTGGACGAGGAAGTCCGGGTTCAGGTCGAGCGCCGGGTTCACGTCGTGGGGGTCTCGCTCTCCGGCGTGGATGCCGAACAGTTTGCCGGCCTCGCGCGTCGCGTTGCGCACCTGGTCGAACTGCCCGTCGCGGGCGCCGCTCGCGCCGAACCCGTCTCCCGCCTCCATCGCCGCCGCCGTCTCGCGTCCGAGAATTACCGGTTCGATGGCCCGGCCCGCGGCGGCCGTCCGCAACTGCCGGACGCCCTCGACGCCGCCCTCCCGGAACTCGAGGGTCGCCGCGGTCCCGGACCGCTCCATCAACCGGAGCGTCCGGCGCATCGCCTGGACTTTCTCTTCGGAACTCGCCGCGCGGAGTAGTCGGTGTTTCAGTCCGTCCGGCGGCGCCACGAGTTCGTCCAGCGAGAGGCCACCGCCGGCCTCCTTGGCGATGGAGTCGCCGAGGTGCGTGTGAGCGTTCACGAACGCCGGGGCGATGATGTCCGTGGAGTCGGTACTCGTCGGTTCGACGGCTTCGATAGTCCCGTTCGCGACGACCACCCCGTCGTCCCGGACCGTCGGTTCCTCGTCGCTCTCGACGACGACGCGCGCCTCGACCGGGTCGAACTCGCGTCCCCTGAGGACCGTCCCCTCGAGTTGCATCGTCCGGTTCGACGCGGGGGCTGCCCTTCAACCCCCCGGAGTATTCACGCCGGGGGGCCCCTCTCCCACCGTTCAGGCGGCGCGTCCGGTGCCGTCGACGGCTCCCCCTCGCCAGCCGACGTACGCAATGTGTCAACTGACAGTGACTGTCGGTGGGAACTGGACGTTTTCGGGACTAATCCGGAACTGTGGATGTACCAGAGACATGACGTTCAAACTTCCATTGAAAAAAGGTTAACTATCCGACATGCTTACGACTCCCCACAGGTGTTTGACAGATGACATTCCGAGCCCACGGTCCTCCACCCCTCCAAGGCGCAGCGACCGAGAGACCGACAGCCAGTGAACGGTTGCAGACAAGTACAGCGGGTAGCGGCGTATGAACAGAGCAGCGACAGTTCTCATCACGGCCCTCCTCGTCGTCTCCGCGCCCGCGATGGTCGTCGGCGCCCAGTCGACCCAGACGCAGACCGAATCGAGTTCGGCGTTCTCGGTGACCGGACTCGACGCCCCGACGAACGTGACACGGGGCGACGTGGTCACGGTGAACGCGACAGTCGAGAACGACGGGTCGTCGACCGCGACCGATGACGTGCAGTTCCGGTTCGACCTGGACGGCGACGGCGAACTCACCGAGAACGAGACGCTGCTCAACCAGTCGGTGAGTCTCGACGCCGGCGCCAACGACACCGTCACGTTCGAGGTGCCCACCGAGGGCGTCCCGCCGGGGACCTACACCCACGGCGTGTTCACCGCGAACGACAGCGAGACGGCGAACATCACCGTCGACCCCGCGCCGGCGAATCTTCGAATCGCCGGACTCGACGCCCCCGCGAACGTCACCACGGGCGAGACGGTGACCGTCGAGGCGACCGTCGAGAACGACGGTGACGAGCAGGCGGCGCAGAACGTCTCCTTCCGGTTCGACCTGGACGGCGACGGCGAACTCACCGAGAACGAGACGCTCGCCACCGAGTCGGTGACCGTCGACGGCGGCGCCAACGACACCGTCACCTTCGAGGTGTCCACCGAGGGCGTCCCGCCGGGGACCTACACCCACGGCGTGTTCACCGACGACGACGACGCCACCGCGACGATTACCGTCGACCCCGAACCGGTCGAGTTCGGCGTCTCGAACCTCTCGGCGCCCGCGAACGTCACCCGACTCGAAACGGTGACGGTCGAGGCGACGGTGACGAACGATGACAACCGGTCTGCGACGCAGGACGTGCAGTTCCGGTTCGACCTGGACGGCGACGGCGAACTCACCGAGAACGAGACGCTGCTCAACCAGTCGGTGAGTCTCGACGCCGGCGCCAACGACACCGTCACGTTCGAGGTGCCCACCGAGGGCGTCGACCCCGGAACCTACACGCACGGCGTGTTCACCGCCAGCGACAACGAGACGGCGAACATCACCATCGAACCCGCGCCGGCGACGGTCCGACTCACGGACCTCGGCGCGCCCGCGAACGTGACCCGCGGTGAGACCGTTACGGTGAACGCGACGGTCGAGAACGTCGGCGACGAGGCCGGCAACGCCACCGCCGAGTTCCGGTTCGACCTGGACGGCGACGGAAACCTCACCGAGAACGAGACGCTCGCAAACCAGTCGGTGAGCCTCGACGCGCGAGCGAACGACACCGTCACCTTCGAGGTATCCACCGAACCGATCCCGCCGGGAACCTACACCCACGGCGTGGTCGTCGACAACGAGAGCCAGACGGCCACCATCGAAATCGAACCGAAGCCCGCCGAGTTCACCGTCGAGAACCTCAGCGCGCCCGCCAACGTCACACAGGGCGACTCGCTGAACGTGACCGCGCAGGTGGCGAACGTCGGCGACGAGGCCGGCGACGCCACCGTCGAGTTCCGATTCGACTTCGACGCCGACGGGAACCTCTCCGAAGACGAGACGGCCCTGACCGAGTCGGTCACCGTCGAGGGCGGCGAGAACGAGACGGTCACCTTCGACGTGCCGACCGACGAACTGCCGCCGGGGAACTTCACCCACGGCGTCGTCGTGGACGACGAGACGCGGACGGCGACCATCGACGTGGCCGCGGCCAGCGAGGGACCGAACCTCGCCGTCGTCGCCCTCGACGCGCCGGCGAACGTGACCCGCGAGGACACCGTGACGGTCGACGCCACGCTTCGGAACATCGGCACGGAGTCGGCTACACAGGACGTCCAGTTCCGGTTCGACGTGAACCGCGACGGCAACCTGACCGAGAACGAGGCGCTGCTCAACGAGACGCTGACCGTCGAGTCGGCTGAGACCACCGACGTCACCTTCGAGGTGTCCACCGAGGGCGTCCCCGTCGGGACCTACGCCCACGGCGTGTTCACCGCGAACGACAGCGAGACGGCGACCATCACGGTCGACCCGAAGCCCGCTAACTTCACCGTCTCCGACCTGGCCGCCCCCTCGAACGTAACGCGGGGCGACACGGTGACGGTGAACGCGACGGTCGAGAACGTCGGCGACGTGTCGGACACCCAGTCCGTCGACTTCCGCCTGGACCTGGACGGCGACGGCAACCTCACCGAGAACGAGACGGTCGCCAACCAGTCGGTGACGCTGGAGAGTGCGAACAACACGACCGTCACCTACGAGGTGCCGACCGACGGCGTCCCGCCGGGCGAGTACACCCACGGCGTCGTCACCGACAACGACAGCGAGACGGCGACCATCGTCGTCGAACCCGCGCCGGCCTCACTGACCCTCTCGAACCTGGACGCGCCGGCGACCGCCGTCCGCGGCGAGACGATTCTCGTGACGGCCGACGTGTCCAACGAGGGTGACGAGACCGGAAACGCCACCGCCGCCTTCCGCGTCGACCTGGACGGCGACGGCAACCTCACCGCCAACGAGACGCTGCTCGAACAGTCGGTCAGCGTCGAGGGACGCGAGAACGCCACAGTCGCCTTCGAGGTGCCGACGGGCGCCCTCGCGCCGGGGAACTACACCCACGGCGTGTTCGTCGACGACGAGAACCAGACGGCCGAAATCGCCGTCTCCGAGCGACCGACCGGACAGTACTTCGACCTCTCGAACGTCTCCGCCCCCGACACCGCCGCGCAAGGCGAGAACGTGAGCGTCTCCGCGACGGTCACGAACGTCGGTAACGAGTCCGGCGAGGACGTGGTCGAGGTTCAACTCGAAACCGCGGGCGGCGTCGACGTGCTCGCGGGAGCGACCGTGAACCTGAGCGCCGACGAGAGCGAGTCGGTCGCGTTCGAGGCGACGATACCCGAGAACGCGACGCCCGGCGAGGCGACGCTCCGGGTCCTGACGAGCAACGACAGCGTGGACGGCGCGATTACCGTCGCGGAGGTCAACCAGACCGACGAGTACACCCGCGACGAAATCGCGATGGCGCTGTTCGGCCAGAACGCCAGTTCGCTCGACGCTACCGACGCGGGCACCGTCGAGGAGGTGTACCTCCGGCAACCGTTCGCCGAGAACGTGACCCTCGACGACGTGCAGACCCGCGACCAGATAGCCCATGACTGGTACAACGAGTCGTTCGACGCGCTGAACGAGTCCAGCACCATCGAGGTGCAGGACGCCTTCGACGCCCAGTTCGGTGACACCGGGGAGAACGCGACCTACAGCCGCGACGAGATATCCCTGGCGAAGTACGGACTGGACTTCGACCCGCTCAGCACCGAGACCAGCGGCCAGGTGACCGAACTCTACAACCGGCAGCCGTTCGCCGAGGGTCTCGACCCCGAACAGGTCTACACCCGCGAGGAGTTCGCGGACATGGAGTACGGCACCGACGACCTCGTGGACCTGACCAGGGACCAGCGACTGACCGTCGAATCGCTGTTCCACGAACAGTTCGCCGACTAACCGCCACGGACGGGTCGCTACCTACCCGCCACGAACGGTTCGCCGACTAACCGGGGCCGGGTGAACCGACACCCGAAACCGGTTCACTCCGGTCCGGCGCGGAATTTTTCTGCCATCCATCCTCGCCGACCGGCGGGTTCGACGACCCACCGGGTCTGCACCGCTCACTGGAACTCGTCGAGGGTCGTGTGCAACCCCTGCCGGACGTTGCTCACGAGGCCGCCCGAGATGTCCAGTCCGAGGACGTCCACCGCCGCCTTGCCCACGCGGTCCGTCGCGTCCTTGGGCGCGTAGACGCCCATCCGCCACTGCTTGCGCTGGGTCGCCCGGATGGCCCCGACGAGTTGCGACTGCCGGCCGAGCCGTCGAATCTCGCCGTTGACGACCACCCGCGTCGTCGACTCGGTCATCGACGGGGGGCGAGGGACGTCCACGACCACGTCGTCGGGGGCGAGGTCGGCGGCCGCCGCCACCTCCGCCTCCAGGTCCGCCACCCGGTCGTGGTCGGCCTCGCGGAGCCACTCGGGGACGGCGTCGATTTCGGCCCAGACCGCCCGCTTGAACAGTTCCCGTCCGAGCAGTCGCGAGACCATCTCCCGGGTCTCCGGCGCCTCCTTGAGCGCGACCAGCAGGTCGTGGTCGTCCATGCGCCGGAGGTCCTCGGCCGACAGGCGGTCGTACTCCAGCAGCCGCTCGGTCACCCGGCGGAGCATGGCCTCGCTGATGCGGGCGACGTGGTGCTGGTACACCGTCGGGTTCATCAGCGCCCGGGCCAGCAGGAGGCTCTCCGCCGTCTGCACGTTGCCCTCCGCCAGCACCAGTTCGTC
>JBEPXT010000056.1:0-21123 GCA_041641795.1 Salinigranum sp. | reverse complement strand
GGAGGTCGGTCGGTGTGACGCCCTCTCGCTCCGCAACCGCTTCGACTACCGCGACGAGTGGTGCCTCCTGTACGGTCATACGCTGGACTTGCCCCGTGACAACACATCACGCCCCTAACATATTAATTCCCTGCACCGTACCGGTGAACTATTGCGTAAACCATCAATTAATTCACACCGTCGAGTACGGGCGGAGCGACTGGTGTCGAACTGTGGGGGCCGCTGTTTGCGAACGGCGCGCCCGTCCGCGCCGAGACTCGAACGGGTGGCCCCGCCGCGCGTTCGTAGCTCCCACCAGTTCGTTCGCTTCGGCGTCGGCCCCATCGCATAAAGGTGGCAAAGCCGTTCACGTAACGAAGATGCCCATAACAGTTAGCACCAGCCTCCTCGGAGCCGTACTGAGTTTCCTCGTCGTCGCGGTTGCCACGTACATCGCGACGAGCGTTCTCAGCGACGGGGCGAGCATCGTCTACTCACTGTTCACCGCCGCAGTCACGTCGCTCGTCTGGTTCGGCGTGACCTACCTGATATCGGGCGTCATCGGCATCAGCGGCTACGCAGTCGCGCTCGGACCCGCTCTCGCAGTCGTCGCGTACGTCCTCGTGGTCGACCTGCTCTACGAGAAGGGCCTGGGCCAGGCTATCGCCATCACGGTCGGCACCTGGACCGCGGCGTTCGCCATCCTCTACGTCGCCGCGTACCTCGGCTACAGTTCGTTCCAGGCGGTCGGGGTTCCGCCGGGTATCTGACGGTCTGCAACGGCGACGTGCTGGCGGTGGTCGCCGTCCTGGTGCCGTTCGGCGGTTGCTCCGCACCCCCGTCGGGGCGAATCGCCTCGCCGGCGGCTCGACCGACGGGGCGCCAGTCGTCTCCGCCTCGGACCGTCTCGTGGCGAGTTCGGTCCGGTAGTCACGTCGAGACGACGATGGGCCCTCACAGAGCCCCGGCCGGCACGTCACGCTATCCCCGACTCCGTCGGCGTCTCTCTCCGGCCGACGACTCGAATCTGCAAGCAGGGGCGCTATGTCCAATCGGTCGGCGGAACGACGCGGTGACTACACTGACAATTCCCTGACTGTCTGCCCGTTCTGGTCGAACTGGGTGGGGGCGGTCGACGCACCGTTCTGGGAGTCACAGTCCCCTGGCACACGTACACAGGACCAACGGTACCCGTACCTCGGGACGGGAGACCGCGAGCCGGGACCAGACAGTGCAAGCACTCGATTCAGGAGTATCGACCCGCTATCCGGGTGCATGACGACCGATTCGGATGCGTCCGTCAGGTACTACCTGGAGGACTCCCCCACGCACGGCGAGCAACTCGTCCTGCAACGCGAGGACGTGCCGACCGCCTGGATTGCCACCACCACGCCCGCCGAAATCCGGCGGTGAGCGTCGCCAGGCGCCCCGAGTCCGCGCCGTCGACCGCGAAGCAGATGCAACCGGGGCGGTCTACGCCCACCTGCCCCGTCGTCACTCGGCGGCCGGAACTCGCGAGTGGCGACCCCGCCCCTGCTCGGGACCGCGCCTGACAGACGACGAGTCCCGCCTCACGGAGACGAGTCGCCACGTACAGTACGCTCCAGACCGTCCCGTACGCCATGCCCGATTTCGAACGAGCGACGGTCCGCGACGCGTGGGGGGACAGTGCGTGAGTCTCCTCGCCGCCGCAGTGGTGTTCGCCGTCGGCCTGGTCTCCGGCGTCGTCGTGCGGTGGGTCGCCGGTCTGGCCGCCGTGGTCGCCCTCCTGTTAGTCGTCTTCGGCGTGGCGGTACCCGCTATCGGACTCGTCGAGTTCGTCGTCCACCAGTACTACGTCGGGAACGAACTCCTGTTTCTCGCCGGGTTCCTGTTCGGCATCGACGCCAGAGAGACGAAGCGAGTGGTGGTCGAACGCTGAACTGATGCACAGACGGATTGCCAGCTGACGTACCGCCGGCTCCTGGAGGGATGCGGTGCGGAGGTCAGGCCCGCCCGTGCGGAACGGAGAGACAGGGACCGCCCGGAGTAATCCCTCGCCGAACGTTCGGCGTTCCGAAAACGGGTGCGACAGCCCGCGGATTCCGTTGGGCCGACTGGCAACGTCCGATTGGGGGAGACAATCGAACGACAGCGGATGCCTCGACCGGGAGGAGTACCGAGGTACCCGCCGGTTTCTGGTTCGGCGATGTTCGTAGAAACCATGTTGGTATGTTTCTCGAATACACTACGAGAGGCCAACCGAAAGAGGCGATTGGTTACCAATACGTTCGACTATTCGGCATCTCGCCGACAGAATCCGAAGGAAACTGTGGGCCGAGCGAAACTGTCTCTCCCGCGACGACTGCCCGCCGACCGCCCGTTTCGAGAACCCTGGTGGAGAAGACAGAGTCCGATATTGCCTGTACTGATACGGTACAGAGCCGCCGACCGGCACGGCCGTGGTGAGGCGCCCACGACTCCGAGACGGCGCGACGGCGACTCCCCTCCGGTAGGCCGTTCAGACGCGCCGACCCGCGGACACGACGCTGGTATCGTTCTCACGCACTCACACGTCGAAGCCCGCCTGGGAACCGGTTTCAGTCGGTCGCCGGTTCCCCGAGTCCGGAGATGTCGTCGATTTCGACGAAGTCGTCGCTACCACACTGGCAGTGCCCCTCGTTCGTGGCGACGACGACGTCCCCCTCGACGAGGCGCGCAGAGTAGACTTGCCCGCAGTCGGCGCACTGTACAGGCGTCCGCTCTGCCATTAGAACCTACACCTCATGTATCTAACCTGTACGGTGCCCGTCGACATTACCTTTGCTACACCAATCGACGGCCCAAGGGCGCTTCGCCGGCCCGGAGACGGCCTCTCCCGCCCTGGGCAGCTAGGCGCCGTGGGCAGTGGCGCGCGTTCTCGTCAGGGGACCGGTCCCGCCGGGCGGGAGGACCTCTCTCGGCCGAGACTCAAACGGGCGTTGGACCCTCCGATGGGTTCATCTCCCGGAGCGCCGTATCCGACGCCGTGCGACGGAGAGCGTTTCTAAGCGCGACTGCCTGCTGTCTCGGGGTCGCCGGCTGTCTCTCGCGGACCGAATCCACTCCCGGGGGTGGGACCGCCGACCCGCAGACGGCGACGGCGTCGGCGACGACTCGGGAGCACTCGGCCGGCGTTACGACGGCGTTCCGAATCGTCGACGGCCACAGGCCGACCGAGGCGTCGGCCGCCGCTCGATTCGACGCCGGGCGCGTCGTTGTCACGGGGACGATGGACCCCGCAGGCTGTCGGGAGCCGATACTCGACGCCGTCGAGTGGCGACGGAAGGCCGGTCGAATCCGTCTCGTCGTCGGGACGGCCTCCCCCTACGGACCGACCGCGTCCGTCGAGTGTGGAAACGCCAGCTACGACTACCGGTGTACCGTGTCGGTCGAATCGGGCGCGCCCCGCGTCGTCGAGGTGGTCCACGCGCACGCCAACCGAGAGGACCAGACGTTCGTTCTGCGAGACGGGTAGACCGGCGTCCGACCGGCGCGTGCGCCGTCCGCTCCGCCCGACCCCGGCATCGTCGGGCGCTTACCGTCCGTCGAAACCGGACTCGTGCCGGCGTAGTTCACAGTTCTTCTCGTCATTTGAGTATAAGCGCTCGTCGAGTGTGTGTCGCCGGCGAGCATCCCCGCGACGGTTTATTGGATTGCTACAGTGGTCTCCGCTGCACATGTCGACTCAGACAGCGCGAACGGACGTACAGCGCGGAAACTGGAAAGCGGGCGTGGGCGGCGGAATCGTCGGCGGACTCGTGATGGGCGCGCTCATCGTCGCGATGAACAGGGCGACCCTCGCGGTGGCGATACCGTCCCTGTACGCGCTCGCGCCGCCGCCGTCCCCGGTCAGCGGATTCGTCGTCCACGTCTCGCACGCGGCTGTTCTCGGCGTGGCCTTCGCGGGAGTCGCCGGCGCTCTCGGCGTGCGGTCAAGCGCGAGGCTCGTCGGTCTGGGTATCGCCTGGGGAATCGTCACGTGGGTCGGACTGGCGGCGCTCCTCATGCCGGTGTGGCTGTCCGTCGTCGGGTCGCCCGCCTCGCCGCCGTTCCCCAACTTCGCACTCCCCTCCCTCCTCTGGCACGTGGTGTACGGAGTCGTGCTCGGCGGCATCTACGCGGCCGTCGCGGACTCGTCGTAGGGCGACGCCGTTCGGGCGGGGATTCGGCTCCGGTGCTGGCTACTCGTCCCCGTCGTCGGTCGACGCCGCCGCGGCTTCGACCACCGTCTGCCGGTCGTCGAAGTAGGCCGGCGCGTCGCGTTCGGCCTCGAATCGGACGACGCTCTCCAGCGCAGTCCGGCCGTCGTCGACCGACGACTGGAGGTCGGCCGCCAGGTCGGCGTAGCCGTCGGCCAGCGACCGGTACGCCTCCATCCGGGCCTGCGTGGCCTCGGCGACAGCCTGCCTGGACTCGAGGTCCGCCTCGCGCCGTTCCATCGCGTCGACGTCGACCCGGTTCTCGTCTGACCCCTCCGTCGGCGTTCCACCCGGGTGGTCGGCTGCCTCCGGCGCGTCCTCGAGGCCCTGCCGCATGGCGGACAGTTCCGCGTCGATGTCGTCGAGGACCGATTCGAGGTCCTCCCGCATCGTCTCCGCGCTGCCGGCGAGCAACCCGGCCTGGGTTTCGCAGTACTCGACGAACTCTTCGACGGACAGCGCCGGCTCGTCGTCGCTCATACTTCCCGTTCGGGCCTGCGGCCGAAGTCAGTTGGGACGCGGGGACGACGGCCACCGGGCCGTCGACAGCGGGGCGGCCGAGTCTTCCAGCGGTCAGGCAGGACTACGGCCCATCAGGACTCCTCGGCGGGGATTCGAAGCTCCGCGAGGCCGTCGTACACCAGCCGGTCGGGGTGTTCGGACCACCACCGAACCGCGGCGATGCGCTCGTCGTCGGCGCGTGGCGTCCCCCGCAGGTACGCGCCCTCGAAGGCGACCACCATCTGCACAATCGGCGGCCGCGACGGTCGGTCCGCGTCCAGCACCCGGAGCACGTGGACGAGCGCCACCCCCGTTAGCTCGCACTCGACGGCCGTCTCCTCGCGCACTTCCCTGAGCGCCGTCTCCTCGAGCGTCTCTCCGGGTTCCTGTTTCCCGACCGGCTCGGACCAGCCCTCTCTCGCGGTGTCGCTGACCAGGAGCACTTCGCCGGCCTCGTTGGTCATCCAGACGCCGGCGAACCCGACCACGCCGGCGTCGAACCGGTCGTGTATCCGCTCGTACTGCTCGGCGGACACCTCCCACGGGTCCTCGTGACACGGGAACGGACCGTACGTCGATTCGAGGCGGTCCAGTTCGGCCCCGATTCTGCGACGGGACCGCGCGTCGATGCTCACGGCACCCGGTACGCGCGCCCGGAGCATAACGATTTGCGCGGCTCGGGGAGTCGAACAGTCGAGAGAAGGGAGACACCTCGTTCACCCGGAGACTCGGCCGGGGCAGTCGGCTCGTTCAGGGCTGGATGGTCACCGGAGTCGGGTCGACGGGCCCGTTGACGAACAACGCGTGGCCGACCAGACCGGCCGACACGGACGCGGCTATGGGCACCGCCATCGGCAGCGCCAGGCCGCCGATGAGGAGAACGCCGGTGACGGTCACGAGGACGAACGGAATGAGGCCGAGGACGAGGTCGTAGTAGTTCATATCTATTCTCGAGTATGTACCAATGCTACTTTAGGGTTTCTATGTGGCTACACATAAGTTATGAGAATATAATCGCGGGAACCGCGGTTCTCGCCCTTGCGCCGAGGAATCCGCGTCGGTCTCGCGGTTCGCCTCGTGTCGTCGCCGACCGCCCCCGGTCTATTTCTGCCGTGCCCGGGTAGCCCGACCCATGGCGGCCATCGACGTTCGGGGCCTCACCAAGCACTACGGGGAGACGGTGGGGACCCAGGACCTGACGTTCCAGGTCGAGGAGGGGGAGATTTTCGGCTACCTGGGTCCGAACGGCGCCGGGAAGACGACGACGATACGGACGCTGCTGGGGTTCCAGGCGCCCACGGCGGGGACTGCGCTGATACTCGGTCGAGACATCCGCGACGAGGCGGCCCTGAACGCGGCGAAGGCGAACGTCGGCTACCTCCCGAGCAACCCGGGGTTCGACGGGTCGGTGACGGGCGAGGAGTTCCTCGACTTCCAGGCCGACCTCAAGGGCGACGTCCGCCGGGCGGAACTGCTGGAGTCGTTCGACCCGCCGCTGTCGCGGAAGATCCGCGAGTACTCCAGCGGGAACAAGCAGATGCTGGGCATCGTCCAGACGTTCATGCACGACCCGGACCTGCTCGTCATGGACGAGCCGACGGCGGGCCTCGACCCGCTGAAACAGGAGCGGTTCAACCGATTCCTCCGGGCGGAGCGCGACCGGGGGAAGACGATTCTCTTCTCCTCGCACGTGCTCGGCGAGGTTCGGCGAGTCTGCGACCGGGTCGGCATCATCCGGGACGGGCGTCTCGTCGCCCAGGAGGACATCGAGACGCTGCTCCGCCGGGGCGGCAAGCGCGTCCGTCTCAACACCAGGACGCCCGTCGACGAGCACTCGCTCGACCTGCCGGGCATCGTCGACTTCCAGCAGGTCGGCACGGAGACGCAGTTCACCTTCGCCGGCGACTACGACGCCCTGATCGACCGCCTCGCCACGCTCGACATCGTCGACGTGGACATCGAGGAACCGCCGCTCGAAGACGTGTTCATGCACTTCTACGGAGACGGCGATGCTTGACGTCGCTCGCTACGAGTCGCGGCGACGCCTTCGGGGCGCCATCGCGCTGACCGTCTTCGTGGGCGTCTTCGCGCTGCTCATCGTCGGCATCTTCCCGTCCATCGAGGCGTCGGGCGTCGACTTCGAGGCGTACGCCGAGAGCCTCCCCTCGGCGCTCAGCGAGGGGTTCAACGTCCGGGCCATCTCGACTATCGAGGGCTTTCTCGCCACCGAACTGTACCAGTTCGTCTGGCTGTTGCTGCTGGGTCTCTACGCGGCCTACGCCGCGGGCGGACTCGTCGCCGGCGACATCGAGACGGGTCGCATGGACCTGCTCCTCGCGACGCCGGTGTCTCGACGGCGCATCGTGGCCGAGAAGTTCCTCTCGGTGTCCACGCCCATCCTCATGGCGAACCTCCTCGGGCCCCTGTTCGTCTACGGCGGCACCATCGTCGTCGGCGAGTCCGTCGACGTGGTCGACCTGCTGGCCGTCCACCTCCTGTCGGTCCCCTACCTGTACGTCTGCGCCGGCGTCGGTCTGCTGCTCTCGGTCGCACTCTCGCGCGCCGACGTCGCCCAGCGCGGCGGAATCGCCGCCGTCTTCGGCCTGTTCCTCCTCGACTCCGTCTCGCTCGACACAGATTACGAGTGGCTCGGACGGCTGAGCCCCACCCGGTACTACGACCCGACCGAGATTCTGGTCGACGGGACGTACGACGTCGGCGGGGCCCTGTTGCTCCTGGCGGGCGCGGTGTTTCTCGTGCTGGCGAGTCTCGTCGTCTTCCAGCGGCGCGACGTGTGACGCCGGCGCGGCGCGATTGTTTAAGTAGGCGGCGAGAGTGCCCCCAGATTATGGAGCGTTCCGGACGATGACTCGCACCGCTCTGGTGGTCTCGCTGGTGCTGCTGGCCTGTACCGCACCGGTCCTCGGACAGATTACGAAGAACCCCAACTTCGAGGCGACCGCCCTGGACCCGACGCTGACGCCGGGCGCCGACCAGCAGGTGACGGTGAGCGTCGTCAACGACGCCATCGACGAGGACCACGCGTCGAAGACTGCGCGGAACGTCGAGGTGTCGGTCGGTTCCGGGGGTACGCCGCTCTCCGTCCAGTCCGGGCCGCGGTTCCTCGGTCGACTCGGGGACGAGGACCGAACCACGTTCGACGTCACGCTCTCGGTCCCGGCGGACGTGCCGGCCGGCGAGTACCGACTTCCGGTCCGGTTTTCCTACGAGTACGAGGACGACAGGGAGACGCAGACCCGGTACGTCACCGTCCGCGTCGACTCCCGGCCTCGATTCGAGGTGGTGTCGTCGTCAGCCAGCCTCTCCGTGGGCGACCGCGGCGCCGTGGCGGTGACCGTCGAGAACGTCGGGTCGGAACCCGCTTCGGAGGGGCGACTCACCCTGACCAGCCTCGACGGCACGCTCTCGTTCGGCGGCAACGCCTCCGCGAGTCGGCACCTCGGCACGGTCGAACCGGGCGAGCAACGGCGCCTGCGGTTCGCCGCCCGGGCGGCCGAGGGCGCACAACCCCAGGAGTACGCGGTCCTCGCCTCGACCACCTTCGAGACGCCCGACGGAGACACGGTCTCCCAGACGGCCGGGACGGTCCCCGTCACCCCGCGACGGGAGGTCCGATTCCACCTCCGAGACCGGGGCGGTCGCCTCCGGGTCGGCGAACAGGGGACCGTCACCGCGACCATCGTCAACCGGGGACCGCGACCTGTAACCGACGTTGTCGCCGTTCTCCAGACGTCCTCCGAGTCCGTTCGCGTCCTGGAGCCGTCCTACCCGGTCGGCACGCTCGAACCGGGCGAATCGACGACCGCCTCGTTCCCGACTCGCGTCGGCGCGGACGAGAACCCCGGGCCGCGGCCGTTCACTCTCTCGGTCCGGTACGACGCCGCCGACGGCCGGACGCTGACGAGCGACCCGATTACATTCCAGCGGCGAGTCGCGCCTGAAAAGCCCACTTTCGACCTCGAACCCGTGAACGCGACGGTCGCCGTCGACGAGAGCGACCGACTCACCGTCCGCATCACCAACGTCGGCGACGTGACCTATCGGGACGTGAACGCCCGGTTCTCCCCCCGTCCCCCGTTCACCAGCGAGGCGCCCGAGTCATACGTCCCGGTCCTCCGCCCCGGACAGTCCGCGACGCTGGCGTTCGAGGTGACGGTTTCCGAGGACGCAGTCGCGAACACCCAGGCGCTCGCTGTCAACGTGACCGCAGAACGACCGGACGGGCGGACGGTTCGCCCCGAACCTATCTACGTCCCGGTCACGGTCACCGAGCAACCCGGCGCCACGAGCGACGTGGAGACGCTGGTCGCGGGGGCGGTACTCGTGCTGGTGATTCTCGCGGCCGCCTGGTGGTGGCTCCGGGCCTGAGGGAGACCCTATCGCGCTCCCGGCCGGTCCCCGCGGGTCGCGAGAGTATAAGGCCGTTCGTGACGAATCGCTGACTGATGTTGCTCGGAATCATCTCGGACACGCACGACAACGTCGCGGCCATCGAGCGGTCGACCGACGTGTTCGACCACGAGGGCGTCGAGACGGTCATCCACTGCGGCGACTACATCGCTCCGCCGGTGCTCCCCTTCTTCGAGGGGTTCGAGGTGCACGGCGTCCTCGGGAACAACGACGGCGAACTCGACGGCCTCGAAGCGGGATTTAGGGACCTCGGCCGGGGAAGCAAACTTCACGGACGGTTCGCCGAACTGGAGTTCGACGGGTCCCGGTTCGCCGTCCTCCACGGCGAAGACGAGGAACGCGTCGAGTCGCTTGCCCGGTCGGGGCAGTACGACTACGTCTGCTACGGCCACCACCACGAACGGGACGTGCGCGAGGTGGACGACACGACTGTCATCAACCCCGGTGCACACTTCCCGACTGTCGCGGACACCCATCACAGCGTCGCGGTGCTGGACACGGCGTCGGGAGACGTGACGTTCTTCGACGTGTGACCGGTCAGGGGGGCGCTCCGACCCGGCGTCGCATTTCGCCCTCCGTGGTCGTTTTTCGGGCTCTGGAGCGGTCTCGCAGGCTAGCGGGCGTACCGGTACCGTATCACGAGGAAGAGGGCGAGCAGGGCGAGTCCCGCGACGAGCGCCCAGCCGAGTCGAAAGTGCCCGGATTCGAACGCCTGGACCGGGACGTACCAGAGTCCAACACCCGCCGGCGAGACGACGCGACCGCCGGACGATACTCGGGGGGCGACCGGTTCGCCCCCGTCGCTCCCGCGTTCTGCAGCGTCGCCGGATGGCACGCCGTCACCGACGCTCGTCGAGGCGGAGGTGTCGCGTTCGCCTCCGTCCCCGCCCCCGTCGGCGTCGCACCCGCCGTTCGCGGCGTTCCTGGGGGTCGAAGCGGTTCTCGAACGTTCGAATCTGGTCGCGAGTGGCGTGGTGTCCGGATGCCGGCCCCACGTCCGCTCGGCGTCGAGTCGGGCGGTCAATCGATAGTGACGACGAACACCGGCCGGCGGGCGTTCTCGACGACCCGCTCTGTCACGCTCCCGAGGTGCGTGAGTCGGTCGCGGCCCGTGCGGCCGTGGGTTCCCATCACGATGACGTCGACGTCGTGTTTGTCGCCGTAGTCGATGATGTCACGGTCGGGATACCCCTCCTGGACCTCCCCGGTGACCGTCACGCCGGCCGCCTCGGCGAGTTCGCGGACTCGCTCGACGGCCTCTCGCCCCTCCTCTTCGAGTCGCGTTCGCACGGCCTCCTTGTCCTCCTCGGCCGCGGCGAAGTAGAGTCGCCGGTCCACGACGTAGAGGGTGTGCAGCGTCGCGTCGTGGTTGCTCGCCAGGTCGATGGCGTGTTCGAGCGCCTGCTCGACCCCGTCGCTCCCGTCGGTCGGGACCAGAATAGAATCGTACAGTGACATGGTTCCATCACCGGGTTCTGCAGGAACGTACTTTAATCGTCCCCACCGCGGTAATCCTCGGTCAGGTGCCGCGTCGGACCGCTCCGACGGTGCGAACGATGGGAACTCGCTCGATTCGCTCGACGCGGCCGGGAGAACAGACAGTACAGTACAGAACAGGTAGTCGGTCCCGGGTCAGGACGACCCGTTCACGCCCGTCGTCGTCTCCGCTGGGGTGACTGTTTCGGTCGTGGTCGCGGTCACTGTTTCGGTCGTGGTCGCGGTCACTGTTTCAAAAACCGGCGTCGTCGTGGAGACTGTTTCGGTGGCCGTCGTCTCCGTCTCGGTGTCGGTCCGGGTGGAAGTCGGCGTGACGGTCTCGTTCGGTGCCGGCGTAACTGTCTCGTTCGGCGTCCCCGTGAGGGTCTGGTTCGACGTCGGCGTGACGGTCACGTTCTGTTCGGCCACGTTCGTCGCGTTGGCTCCCTGTGCGGCCCCGCTCTGGCCGGGGTTCCCCGCGTTCTTCCCTCCGTCGCCGCTCTTTCCAGGACTGTCGCCGCTCTGGCCGGGATTGTCGGCACTCTTTCCGGGGCTACCGCCGCTCTTTCCGGGGCTGTCGCCGGCCCCGGACGAGGAGTTTCCCTTCGCGCCGGGCGCTGACGCGTTCGAGGACGACGCGTTCGACGCGTTTGCGCTCGTTCCGGGCGCGCCGGACTGCTGGCCTCCGGCTCCGGGGGCGCCCCCGGCGTTCTCGGAGGCCCCCCTCGCCGACCCGTTGCCGGGTTTCGCGTGTCCGAACCCGTTCCCGACGCCGTTACCGACCACCGACTTCGCTGCCTCGGACACGTCGGGACCGCCGAGGTCGGAGGCCGACTGCTGGAGGTTGCGAACCGACTGCTGGTTGGCGCCCTTCCGCTGGAGGGCCTCGTCGGGCACTCGCTCGGCCGCCTTTGCAGTCTGGGAGATAGAGCGCTCGATTGCGACCTTCTCGGCGGCGAGGCGGGCTGTCCGCGCCTGGTAGGTGCCCTTGCTGATGCTCCCGTTCCCGTAGGCCTCCCGGAGTTGCTCGCGCTCCTGCCGGAGTTCGTCGAGTCGCTCGCGGGTCTGATTGAGTTCCTGGGCGACGAGCGCCGCCTTCGTCTCGTTCGTCCTGGCCTGCTGCATCCTGACTGCGAACGTCCTGGCGCCCATCTCGGCGCGAATCTCCGTGTTCTGCACGCCGATGACGCCTGCCAGACGCTCCCCCGGCGTCAGGTTCCCACTCTGGATGGTTCCGTTCTGCGCGGTGACGGTGAGCGCCGACGCCGGCCCATCCCCCGGCGTCGACGCCTCCCGCACGTCGACCGTCGCACCGGAAACCGGCAGGGCGACGGCTGTGCCGAAGACCACGACGACCGTCAGCAGCAGCGCAACCGTTCGTTCCATCTTGGTATACGATAGACGGTCGACCCTGTTATAATCGAACGATTCTCGGCCCAATTCAACCCGAATTAAGCCGGTTAATCGGTGTGAAACTCGGAGAGAACGACTGGTTTCTCTGCGTCGGCGGGGTCCGGGACGCTGGTGCGCTACTCGTCGGGCGACTCGTCGGCGTCTTCGGGCAGGCGGAGCACGTTCTCCCGTCCCAGGCGGAACGCCTCCAGGTCTCCCTCGTCCCGCATCTTGCGAACCACCTGGCTCGTCTTGGCGTCCGTCCAGTCGAGCGTCTCCGCGACCTCCTGCTGTTTGATGCGCCCCCCTCGTTCGCGCACCAGTCGCAGGACGCGCTCCTCGTTGCTGAGCAGTTCCGGCGGGGGCGCGGGTTCGGTCGACTCGTCCGTCGCCGTCTCCTCGGGAATCGTCTCCTCGGTGTCGGGCGCCGTGCGGTCGCCAATCGTCGGCAGCGTCGGGCGCTTGCGCCGGTACATCAGGACCGCCGCCCCGCCGACGAGGACGACGACGCCCAGTCCGACGAGCAGTCCCGTTCCCAGCGGTCCGTCCCCGCCGGAACCGCCACCCGGCGCCGTCGTCAGGACGAGCGAGGGCTCCGTGTCCGTGAAGTCGACCGGTCCGCTCCAGGTGACAGATCCGGACTCACGCCGGTCCGGGGTCGGGTCTACCGAGTTGATGGTGTACTCCGACGGCCACGTCAGCACGAGCGTCGTGGCCTCGTCGAGAAACAGCCCCGCGATAGCGTCCCCCACCCGGAGCTGGTCGCCGGACCGGACGGCGAAGCCCTCCCACTCGAACCGATAGGTGACGACGCCGTACTCCTCGGGGATTCGCTGGCGCGACGTCGTCACCGTCACGTTGCGGACGGCCATCTCGCGGCCGGTCGTGTTCTCCGCGTCGCCGGCCGTCGCGCGCATGCGTTGCTCGAACGGCGCCGCGAACGCCGATTCGTTGTTCTGCACGTCTGTCCGTATCGACTGGAACGCCTGCGTACTGTTCTGGTCGTCGAGTCGGATGCGGTACTCGACGGCCCAGTCGGCGGACCCGTTGGGCGCGACGTCGATTCGCAGGAGGATGTCGTCGGGAGACACCTGCGTTCCGGCTATCGTCTGACCGGACGGCTGGGCGGCCCCGACCGGAACGGCCGCTCCCAGGGTGCTACCCAGCACCAGTATCGCCAACGACCACGTCAGGGCAGTCCGTCTCTCCGCGCTCATCGTCCATTGGCTCGGGGGCGTGGAATAAACCCCTTGCCCTCTGCCCGCAGAGGTGACGCCCAGGAAACACGACTGGAGGCCGCCGTACGGGGGGTCGTCAGACGTGTGACTGACGCGCTGTGGGTGCAGACTGTCGCGTGGCGGGGAGTTTTAACTTGCCGCTGGTCGTACCTCTCGAAAGTCATGGACGGAACCGACCGATTCTTCCTGCTGGTCGTACTGTTGCTGTTCGTGCTCATCGCCGCCGGCCTGCTGGTGAGCTTTCTCTAGAGGAACAATTATGTGGAATCCGCCGCTGAACCCACCGCATGCCCGAGTGCCAGAACTGCGGTGCGTTCGTCACGGCGGATTACGCCCGCGTGTTCACTCCGGACGGCGTAGAGAACCCGCGAGTGTGTCCGAGTTGTGAAGACATGGTTCGTGACGGCGCCGACGTCAGAGAAGCGCGGTCACCGCGGCATCACTGAATCACGTACCGGTCTCGCTCCCGCTCTATCAGTCCCTTCTTCTGGAGGCTCTGGAGGATGCTGAACAGCGACAGTTTCGTCATGTCCAGGCCGTCCTGCAGTTCGTCGACGGTTACGCCGCCGTGTGTGGCGAGATAGAGGTAGACTAACTTTCCGCGCGGTGACGCGATGGCGGGGGGGACGGTCACCCGGTGAGTCGCCTGCTGCATCATGTGGGTACTCGTTGTACACCCATTCGACGATAATAAAACCCTTCTACAACAATCGTCGAAACCACGGCGCGTTCCTGGCTCGACGGGCGCCCGTGTGCGGTCCGAGCCAGACCGGCTGTGCCCGGGGAGTCCGGAAAACGAGGGAGTGAGGCGGTCTCGCGCCGTTTCGACTGCCGTCGATGGAGTGGAAGGGGCGGGAGTCGAACCACGCGAAGCCAGAATCCACCGGCGCGACCGGAGCCGCGACCGGAGGTGCTCTACCACTGAGCTACCCTTCCACCCGATAGGAAGCGCGTCGTCGTACAAATGTTCGTTGGTCGGGGGCGTAGCGCCCCGTCCTCCGCCGGTTCCACTGGTGGCCGATGCAGTCCGTCGGTTCGTCGGAGCCGTCGAAAGAACGAGTTCGGGGGTCAGTACGACCGCGTCTTCGGCTCGTAGGTCTTCTCCTCGCCCTCGAGGGTCACCGGCTTGTACCAGAGTTCGGGGTCGCCGTCGTTCCAGGTGAGCATCGTGTGCTTGAGCCACTCGTCGTCCTTGCGCTCCTGGTGTTCCTTGCGCCAGTGGGCGCCGCGGAACTCGTCGCGGGCCAGCGCGCCGACGGTGATGGCCTCTGCCACGTCGAGCAGGTTCCGCGTCTCGATGGTCTGGACGAGGTCCGTGTTGAACGTCCGCGAGGGGTCGGCGACGAACACGTCGGCGAAGCGCTCGCGCGCCTCCCGGATGTCGCGCAGGGCCTGTTTGAGGCCCTCCTCCTCGCGGAAGACGTTCACGTTCCGGGTCATGGTCTTCTGGAGGTCGGCCCGGATTTCGGCCTGCTGGACGCCGTTCTCGCGGTCGAGTAACCGCTCGACGCGGCGGGTCTCCGCCCCCACGGCCGCCTCCACCACCTCGGCGGGGTCGGTGAGCGCGTGGCCGGACCCGTCTGCCGCGACGTCGCCCCGGATGCCGGACTCGCCGAGTTCGACGGGGGTCTCCACCTCGCCCATCTCGGCGTCCTCGCTCTTGCCCGTCGTCAGCTTCGGGGACCCCAGGTCCGCGCCCGCGGCGTGCCGTCCCGCGCGGCGCCCGAAGACGAACAGTTCCGGGAGGGCGTTCCCGCCGAGGCGGTTCGCCCCGTGGACGCTCACGCAGGCGGTCTCGCCGGCCGCGTACAGGCCGTTGACGACGGTTTCGCCGTTCTCGTCGGTTTCGACGCCGCCCATCGCGTAGTGCTGGCCGGGCTTGACGGGCATCGGTTCCTCCAGGGCGTCGACGCCCTCGAAGTCCCGCGCGAGGTGGAGAATGTTCTCCAGGCGGTCGAGGATGCGCTCCTCGCCCAGGTGGCGCATGTCGAGGTGGACGTACTCGTCCTCGATGCCGCGCCCGGCGTTGATTTCGGAGAGTTCGGCCCGGGAGACGACGTCGCGGCTGGCGAGTTCGCCCTTGTTCGAGGCGTAGCCGTACTCGAACATGAACCGCTCGCCCTCGGCGTTGTAGAGGATGCCGCCCTCGCCGCGGACCGCCTCGGAGATGAGCACGCCCGTCGACGGGAGCGACGTCGGGTGGAACTGAATCATCTCCATGTCCTCGATGGGGACCCCGGCCCGGTAGGCCATGGCGACGCCGTCGCCGGTGTTGGCCACCGCGTTCGTGGTGTGGTCGTACACCTGCCCGGGTCCGCCGGTGGCCAGGATGACCCCGTCGTTCGCGCGGAAGCCGGAGATGTCGCCGGTCTTGATGTCTATCGCCACCAGACCGTGGCAGGTCCGGTCGGCGGGGTCCGGTTCGTCCGTCACCGCCAGGCGGGAGACGTACCACTCGTCGTAGACGGTGATGCCCCGCTTTACGACCTGCTCGTACAGCGTGTGCAGCAGGTGGTGTCCCGTCTCCGCCCCCGCGTACGTGGTCCGCGGGAACGAGAGACCGCCGAACGGTCGCTGGGAGACGCGGCCGTCCTCTTCGCGCGAAAACGGCATCCCCCAGTGTTCGAGCTGGATGACGTCCTTCGGCGCGTCCTTGCAGAACGTCTCGATGGCGGGCGCGTCTCCGAGGTAGTCCGACCCCTTCATCGTGTCGTAGGCGTGCAGGTCCCAGGAGTCGCCCTCGCGCAGCGCCGCGTTGATGCCGCCCTCGGCGGCGCCGGTGTGGCTCCGGACCGGGTGCAGTTTCGTCACGATGGCCACGTCGGACCCTTCCTCGTGTGCCGCGATGGCCGCCCTGAGTCCCGCGCCGCCACCGCCGACGACGAGAACGTCGTGTTCGTGCATGTGTATCACCAGAATTTCAGGTTCTTCTTGACTGCTTCGCGCTTCAGTTCCTGGATGTGTTCCGTCAGCGGGATGTCCTTCGGACAGACGTCCGTACAGGAGAACTGCGTCTGACACCGCCAGACGCCGTGTTCCTGCTCGACTATCTGGAGTCGCTGTCGTTTGATCTCCTCGCCCTCGCGCTCGTCCATCGCGAACCGGTAGGCCTTGTTGATGGCCGCCGGGCCGAGGTACTTGTTGTCCCCGGCGGCGATGTTACACGAGGACTGGCACGCGCCACACCAGATACACCGGGTCGAGAGTTTGACCTTCTCCCGGTTCTCTCGGGACTGTCGCTGCTCTTCCAGTTCGTCGTCTGGCAGGTCGTTGGTCTGGAAGTACGGCTCGACGGCCTCCATCTGGTCGTAGAAGTGCTCCATGTCCACGACCAGGTCCTTGACTACTTCCTGGTGGGGGAGCGGTTCGACCCGGACCGGTTCCTCCAGGTCGCCCATCTGCGTCTGGCACCCCAGGCGCTGGGAGCCGTTGATGAACAGCGCGTCCGACCCGCAGACAGCCTGTCTGCAGGAGTGGCGGAACGTCAGCGACGCGTCGAAGTGGTCCCGGGCGTACATCAGCGCGTCGAGCACCGTCATCCCCTTGTGGAAGGGGACGTGGAACTCGTCGAAGCGTGGCTCCTGCTTCCCCTCGACCTCAGGGTCGTACCGGAACACCTTGAGCTGAACCGTCTTCTCCGCGTCCGCGACGTGCTCGGCCTCCTCGGCCTCCCGCTGGCGTTCCCGCGTCTCGGCCCGTTCGCGCTTCTGGTCGAGCCGTCGCCGCTGGCTCGCGGACTGGTCGGCGGTCGATTCCTCCGTCTCCTGTTCGGATACTGGTGTGCTCATGTTAGATGATGCTGATACCGGCCCACGCGTTCGCAGTGCGGATTCCCTGGACGATCAGCAGGAGGCTGGCGACGACGAGCGTCCACTTCACGGCGGTCTTCCGCGACCCTGTCAGCCCCTGGTTGACGAGGGCGTTGTAGACGCCGTTGACGCCGTGGAACGTCGCCGTCACGAGGAACAGCACCATCAGCGAGTAGTAGGACCACTGCTCCATCCGGGCTTGCGAGAGGGCGAAGGTCACCTCGTCGGCGTGGTTGACGAAGTGCAGGAGGAAGAAGTGAAACGCGAGCACGACGACCAGGAACGCCGCCGTGATGCGCTGCCAGAGCCACCGCCTCCCGCCGCGCTCGAACGAGGAGTAGCGCTCGGCCACGCTCAGAACACCCCCGCGAGGAACGTGGGAACGCTCGCCACGACGATGACGCCGGTCAGGACGAGCGACGCGTAGAAGCTCTTGTCCTGCGATTCCAGCCCGATGCCCAGGTCCACGAGCAACAGCCTGATGCCGTTCAGGATGTGGAACACCGCGACGGCGAGCAGTCCGACCTCGAGGATGCGGACGACGAGGAGACTCTCCAGCGTCCGAATCGTGGTCGTGTATGCGTTCGCGCCGGAGAGGGCGGTCGAAAGCACGGCGATGTGAGTGAACAGATACCCCACCAGCACCCACCCGGTGAACTTGTGGAATATCCAGGCCCACATCCCGGCCGAGAACTCCCGCCATCGACCGAAGTCCTCGACGAGCCCTCGGTTGTAAGACTGACTCATGCTCTCGTGGGTCTCCGGACCGTGGGGGTATATTAGTTACGTGTAGGCACGTCCCGTACACACCCCCGCGGTCGGGTACCGGCGTCCGATTCTCAGGGGCGGAGTTCGATGCCCGGCGACTGCTCCTGCTCGACCACGCGGAGCGTCGTCTCGTCGAGTTCGACGAGGTGACACAGCGGGTTCCCCGGATAGACGACCGGGTTCTCGAGGATGCCCACCAGCAGGCCGGTGAACGGCGCCTCGACGGTTACGTTGTCGTCCTTGAACGGGTTGGTGATGGTGCAGATGCGGTCCCCTTCGTGGACGAGCGACCCGTCCTCGAAGTGCATGTCGACGATGCCGCCGGCGTCCGCGCGAATCCAGGTCTTCTCGTGGTCGCCGGTGATGACCGTCCGCCACCCCGGCCACCGCACGGCCGTCGTCTCCTGGAGTCCGTACTCGGCGAAGACGCTCCGGACGCCCACCAGCGCCTCGTCGATGAGCGGCCGCTGGAACCGGTGGGCCTCCCCCATCTCGACGGTGATCGTCGGCGTCCCGGCGGCCGAGGCTTCGGTCCGGAGGCCGCCTTCCGGCCCCTCGCTGTCGATGATGACGTGGGAGCCGAACGCCTTGGCGAGTCGGTGGACGTCCGCGTCGGCCATGTCCGCCCGGACGTGAAGCATGTTCGTCCGCCCCCGCGTCGAGGTGTGGAAGTCGAGCCCCAGGTCGCAGGGTTCGATGAAGTTCCTGAAGATGCGGTGGGCCATCCGCTTGGCGCTCGTCGAGTCCTCGCGCCCCGGGAACGAGCGGTTCAGGTCCCGGTCGTATATCGGGAGGTAGCGCTGCTGTGCGAGGAACGCCGGGACGTTCAACACCGGCAGGCAGACGAGCGTCCCCGCCAGGCCCGCCAGGTCCCACTCGTGGGCCACCTCGCGAACCACCTCGATGCCGTTGAGTTCGTCCCCGTGGGCCGCCGCCGAGAGGAACACGTGCGGCCCGGGACGCTCCCCGTTGATTATCGTCACCGGAATGCGTACCGGGTCGCCGAGATACGTCTCGCTGATGCCGTACCGGATGTTCTGTCGCTCCCCGGGGTCGACCTTCCCCCCGTTGTAGGTGAAGGTCCCGTCGTCGCCCATGAGCGCATCTCTGTGAGGAGCGGATATAAATGACCCGCGGTCGTCGCGGCCGTGCGAGAGTTCAAATACCAGACCGGACCAGACCCGCCGTGCGTTGCTCGACGCCGCGGCGTCGCCAGGGCGGGTGTGTGGCACACGACGTCGCGTCCGGCGCGCGTGCCACCTGCTCGCCATCTCTCGGCCCTTCGCGGCCCCGCTGACGGCGGCGACAGTTCTCGAACCGTCCGCCGATTCCCCATACCGGCACGCCTTTGAGCCAGGCCCGTCAGAGTATGTTCCATGTCCACTGACGCGGCTGATCCGGTTCGAGTCGGCGTACTCTCGCTCCACAACAGCAAGGAGACCAAGGCCATCCTGAACGCCATCGAAGACCTGGGCCACAGGCCCGTCTGGCTCCGCCAGGAGAACACAGCCATCTCCATCGAGGACAGCGAGGTTCACCTGGAACCCGACGTGGACATCATCGCGAACCGGCTGCTCCTCTCGAACACCGAGGAACCGGCAGAGGGCCTCGGTCTCGCCGCGACGTTCAACCGCATCCGGCCCATGCTGAACCAACCGAATGCGGTCCTGACGGCCATCCACAAGTTCGCCACGGCGGCCACGCTGGCCGACTGGAACATCCAGGTGCCGGACGCGCTCCTTGCGCTGTCGAACGACCGCCTCAACCGGGGTCGCGAAAAGTTCGGCGACGTGGGCGTCTACAAGACGGCCATCGGCACCCACGGCGGCGGGACCTGGAAAGTCGACCTCACGGACCCGGTCAACCCGAAGGTCGGCAACCGGCAGGCGTTCCTCCAGAAACTCATCGACAGGGACGACCAGGAACACCGCGACCTCCGGGTGTACACCGTCGGCGACCAGGTCATCGGGGCGATGTACCGGTACGCGCCTGAGGGCGACTGGCGAACCAACGTCGCCCTCGGCGGCGACGTCCGGGACGCCACCGAGGACATGCCGGAGGAGGCGAAGGCGACCGCGCTGTACGCGGCCGACGTGATGGGCCTCGATTACGCCGGCGTGGACCTCGTCGAGGGGAACGAGGGCTGGTTCGTCCTCGAGGTCAACCCGACGGCCGGGTTCAAGGGGCTCTACAAGGCAACGGGCCGGAGTCCGGCCCCGTACATCGCGAAACTCGCGATCGAAGAGGCCGGCGGGGACGTCGAGGACGACCGCGTCCGGGAACTCTCGGCGACGCTCGACGACTCCACGCCCTCGTGTAAGCCGCGCGTCGAGCCCCCGGAGTGGGAGGAGGTGCCCCTCATCGGCTACATCGAGGACGTCGTGGTCAGCGGCACCAGCGGGTCCGAGCAGGTCCTGGCGAAGTCCGACACCGGCGCGACCCGTACCAGCATCGACACGAGTCTCGCCGCCACAATCGGCGCCGGGCCGATAAAGAGCATGACCCGCGTCAGGTCCGGGAGCACGAAGTCCGGCAAGGCCCGACCGGTCGTCGACCTGGTCATCGGCATCGGCGGCACCCAGCACACGGTGACTGCGAGCGTCGAGGACCGGAGCCACATGGACTACCCCCTGCTCCTGGGGCGGGACATCCTCGAACACTACCGGGTCGACGTCCGACGCCGCTCCGACACCGAGGACCACGGCACCGACGACGACGAGATTCTCGAAGAGTAGTCCCTCGCGGGCGTCGGACCGCGAGAACCGCCGGTTTCTCGCCGGAGGCAAAAGAGTAAATGCCCCCATCGAAGTACCTCATCGCGTGCGACGGAAAACGAAACTGGTGTTCGCCGGCGTCGGAATCCTGCTCCTCGTGGGCGTCCTCGGGACGACCACGATGAGCGCCTCCACCGAGTTCGTGACACCCACGGAACTCTCGAACGGCGGCCACGCCAACGACTGGGTGAACCTCGAAGGCGTGGTGACGGACCTGGAAACCGCCGGCGGCCGGACCACCTTCGCCGTCACGGACGGCAACGCTTCCGTCCGCGTCTCTTACGACAAGCCCCTCCCCGAGACGCTCCAGGAGGGCCGCGTCGTCATCGCCAAAGGGCGGTACGACGGCGGGACGCTGACCGCCGAGAAACTCTCGGTACGGGCCCACGAAGGCTCGGACAACGAATCCTGACGGCATGGAGCGATCGGACCAGGCGGGAGCGACACCCGCGGGTGACGCCGGCGGTCGGACCGCGGGGACCGATGGAGTACAGTCGTCGGACGACGAGCAAACACGACCAGCGGACGCCGTAAC
>JBEPXT010000055.1:0-21477 GCA_041641795.1 Salinigranum sp. | reverse complement strand
GTTCACGGGGGTGTCCTCCTCACCCGGGAGGATGCAGTCGTAGTTGGACTTCCCGCGGATTATCTGGAGGTCCGAGAGCAGGTCGTCCGCGGCGACGTCGTCGAGTTGGGACACCTGCGGCGTGGTGTAGTAGGCGCCGGTGGCCTCTCGCGGCCGGGCCTCCTCGACGGTCCGCGCCGCCCCCATGATGGCCCTGGCGAGCAGCGACTTTCCGCTCCCGGTGGGCGCCCGCACGAGAACGACGTCGTTGCCGGCGGCGAAGGCGTCGCGAACGTCCGCGAGCGCCTGCTCCTGGGTCCCGCGGAAGGAGGGCGCTGGGAACGACGCGGGAATCCGGTCGGGGTTCACACGAGTCGGTCCGTTCCGCGAGTCCTAAATCCATCGACTCTGGTGACCGACGCTCGCGGCCGGCGAACGGTCACAGCGCTTCGACGTCCGCGGCCGTCACCTCTCGGTCGGCGGGGAGGTGGTCGATACACTCGAAACAGAGGAAGTGTTCGGTGCCGTCCGCGAGTTCGAGCGTCATTCCCCCCGACGGGTCGGTCTGGAACGACCAGAAGTCGCCGATACCGCCCGCGATGCGGACGCGCTTTCCGCAGGCGTCACAGGCCTGTTTGCTCATCAGCGGAGAGAGGGTCCCCCGCGTGAAAGCTGTCTCGCCGGACCGGCGTCGCCGTGGTGTGGGCGACGCGTGCTGGCGAGGCTTCAAATACGAACCCGGACCAGACCGCCCGTGCGCTGACACCTCGCCGCGAGCGAACACGGCGGTTGCTCCCCCGGAGACCGGGTGCCGACAGCCCGGTGTGGCCACCCGCTCGCGTCTCTCGCCGGCCACCTGTTCGCCACGCTCCCGGCGCCGAACCCGGCGCGTCGAACTCGTCTGAGCGTTCCGGTCACTCGTCTGGTGCGCGCTCCGGGTCGAGCACGTGCCGCTCCTCGAAGAACGCGCCCAGGCGGTTCATCGACGCGACGACGTGGTCGCAGGCCCCCCGGACCGCGTCTTTCGGGAGGAATCCGACCGACAGCCCCGCGATTTCCAGCATCGGGAGGTCGTTGGCCCCGTCGCCCACGGCGACGGTCCGGGAGAGCGGAACGTCGAGTTCCGCCGCCAGTCGCTCCAGTTCGCTGTCCTTGGTGCCCTCCACGAGCGGCCCCTCCACCTCGCCGGTGAGGCGGCCGCCCTCGACGGGCAGTCGGTTCGCCACGAGGGTGTCGACGGTGACGCCGGCCGAGTCCAGGGCGCTCCGGACGCCGCGTTCGAATCCGCCCGTGAAGATTGCCGTGTGGTGGCCGTAGTCGTTCAGCCGACGGAGGAGCGTCGCCGCGCCGGGCCGGAGCGTCACCTGCGCGTACGCCGCCTCGGCGTTCGACTCGTCTAACCCCTCGAGGAGCCTCGCCCGCTGGCGGAGGCTGTCGGCGTAGCTCAGTTCGTCGTTCATCGCTCGCTCGGTGATTTCCGCCATCTCGGGAGCGACGCCCATCTGCTCGCCGAGGAGGACCGTCATCTCCGACTCGGAGAGCGTCCCGTCGAAGTCGAACGCGACGAGTTTCATATCCACACCTCTCCCGGGTCGCGTTTCAATCCTTCCTCTCTGGTGAAAACGGCCGGACCGGCGGACGGTCCATCCGGCCCGCCGGTCCCGAGTTTCCGTCCCCGCGGAGAGGGCGCTACCCGGGAGATACGACACGTGAGCACACCTCACGGCCGACAAATCCGCCGACGAAGAAACCCTTAACCGCCGTCCGGAGGATTCGCTAAACCAATGAGGGTACTCGTCACGGACGAACTCGCCGACGCCGGCCTGGACCGACTCAGGGAGGCCGGTCTCGAGGTAGAAACCGCCTACGACCTCGCGCCAGCGGACCTCCAGGAGGCGGTCGCCGACGCGAACGCCCTGGTCGTCGGGCCGGACACGCCGGTGAGGCGAGAACTGTTCGAGGCGGCGCCGAACCTGGAAATCGTCGCCCGGCCGGCGCTTGGTGGGGACAACATCGACGTCGAGGCCGCCACCGAACACGGAGTCTTCGTCGTCACGACGCCCGAGGGGAGCGTTCGCGCCGCGGCCGAGCACACGGTGGCGATGGCGTTCGCCACCGCCCGGGACATCCCCGTCTCCCACGCGAGACTCCAAGAGGGGAAGTGGGCCAAGAGCAACCTCCTGGGGACCGAACTGAACGGCAAGACCGTCGGCATCGTCGGTCTCGGGCAGGTCGGTCGTGAGGTGACAAAGCGGTTCCGCGCGCTCGGAATGAACCTCGTCGCCGCGGACCCGAACGTCGACCCCGCGGTCGCAGAGCGACTGGGCGTCGAACTCGTGGAGTTCGAGGAGTGTCTCGACCGGGCGCACTTCCTGACGCTCCACGTGCCCCTGACCGACGCGACGGAGGGTCTCCTCGGAGCGGCGGAACTCGCACAGATGGAAGACGGGTTCGTCGTCAACTGCGCCCGCCAGGGCGTCGTCGACGAGGCGGCCCTCGCGGCGGCCGTCGAGGACGGGACGCTCGAAGGGGCGGCCGTCGACCTGGACGCCGACGCGGAGGTGGACCCGGAGAACCCGCTGTTGCACGTCGAGGACGTCGTCGTCAATCCCCACCCGGTCGGCGACACTCCCGAGGCGCGAGCGAGGGTCGCGCGCGGACTCGCCGAGCAGGTACTCACCGTGGTCGAAGACCAGCCGCTGGCGAGTGCGGTCAACGCCCCGTCGGTCAACGAGAGCGACTTCCCCCGCGTCCGCCCGTTCGTCGACCTGACGGAGACGGCGGGGAAAGTGGCCGCCCAGTTGCTCGGAGCCGACCCGACTGCGGTCGAAATCGCCTACGAGGGCGACATCGCCGGCGAGGCGGTCGAACTGCTGACCGCAAAGGCCCTGGCCGGCGTCTTCGCCACCGCCGACCGGCGGGTCACCGCGGTCAACGCCGCCGCCGTCGCGGAGTCCCGCGGCGTCGACGTCACCGAGACGCGGACCGGCGAGAGCGAGGACTTCGAGAGTCTCGTCACCGTCACCGTCGAGACGGGCGACGAGTCGGTGAGCGTCTGTGGCACCCTGTTCGAGGACGAGGAGCCGCGCATCGTCCGCATCGACGGCTACCGGGTCGACGCGATTCCACACGGGTGTATGCTGGTGGCCCGGAACGACGACGTGCCCGGCGTCATCGGCTTCATCGGGACCGTGCTCGGCGACAACGACGTCAACATCGCGGGCATGTTCAACTCCCGGGAGAGTCCCGCCGGCAACGCACTCAGCGTGTACAACCTCGACGACCCCGTCCCGGACGACGTCCTGGAGACGATTCGCGCCGACGGGCGAATCAACGACGTGACGAACATCGTTCTCAACGGCGTCAGGTGACGCGACAGGTCGCGTAGCGTCGCTATCTGCGTCGTCTCCGCGTCCCGAAAACGAGAGAGAAAGAGAGAACGAGCGGCGGCGGAACCGAGTTGGCAGTCAGTTCCCGCTGAGGCGAGCGACCACCCGGTCGAGAGCGTCTGTGGGAACCAGGTCGGCGATCCGGTCGCTCAGCGAGTCGTCCGCTCGACGCGACTCGCTTCGCCGGCGACTCGAACCCGCCGTCGACCGCCTGGCGAGCAGGTCCTCGTAGTGGTCGATGACGCGCTGAAGGTCCCGGTCGCGCCTGTCGAGTTCGTCGCGGAGCGCGGCGTTCCGTCGCTTGAGTTCGGCGACCGTCAGGTCGTCCTGCGGCGAGTCCGTCCCGCTTGCGAGGGGACTTCGGCCGGTGCGACCGTTCGGGTGCCGGGTTTCGGTCAGTTCGTCGGGTGGAGACGCAGATTCGTCGCTGCCCGGGGACCGCGGGTAGGTGTGGTCACCGCGCCCCTCGGGGCTGACGGTCCCTGTCGGGAGCGTGAGTGGAGGCATCGACCGTGTGAACGGTCCACAGGATAAAAAGCGTGTGTCAGACTCGAGTCACACGCGTGTCAGCCACAGTAACCGGAAGAGTACAGTCACGAAACGCGACTGGTTTTGCGGGTCGAACATCCGACACGTTTCCGGGGGCAGGAGTGACCGGGTGCCCGTTTCAGGACTGGGGGCGGAGACGTTAACGGAGACGTCCGACCGACGACGCAGCGACCCGGGAGAGGCCGGTCACTCGGCCAGGTGTTCGAGGACCGCGTCGGTGTCGTTCGGCACGGGTTCCGGGTCGTTCCCCGCCTCGAAGGCGGCGTCCGGGTCCTTGAGCAGGTGCCCGGTGGTGAGACAGACCACGTCCTCGTCGTCGTCGACGACGCCCCGGTCGCGGAGTTTGCGCAGGCCGGCGACCGACGCCGCGGACGCGGGTTCGACGCCGACGCCCTCGCGGGCGAGCTCGCGCTGTGCGTCCGTTATCTCCGCATCGGAGACGGCGACCGCCGTCCCGCCGGTCTCGCGGATTCCGGGGAGCGCTTTCGGCGCGTTGACCGGGTTCCCGATGCGGATGGCGGTCGCCTTCGTCTCGACGCTGTCCCAGCGGCGGACCTCGTCGGCGTCGTTCTCGACGGCCTCGACCATCGGGGCGGCCCCTTCGGCCTGGACGCCCGTCAGCGCCGGCACGTCCGCGGGGTCGAGCGCACCGCTCTGAATCAGTTCCCGGAACGCCTTGTACAGCGCCGCCGTGTTGCCGGCGTTGCCCACGGGGAGGACGATGCGGTCGGGGACCCGGCCGTAGTCCCCGCGGAACTGTTCGAGAATCTCCAGGCCGATGGTCTTCTGCCCCTCCAGGCGGAAGGGGTTCAGCGAGTTCAGGAGGTACACCTCGCCGCGGCCTGCGAGTTCCTGGACGATGTCGAGGCAGGCGTCGAAGTTGCCGTCGACCTCCAGGATGCGCGCGTCGTGGAGCGCCGCCTGCGCCACCTTGCCGGCGGCGACGTTCCCGGCGGGCAGCAGAACCAGCGTCTCCAGGCCGGCGCGGCCGCCGTAGGCCGCGAGGGCCGCGCTCGTGTTCCCGGTGCTCGCGCAGGCGAGTCGTCCGACGCCGATTCGGCGAGCGACCTGGACCCCGACGGTCATGCCGCGGTCCTTGAAGCTCCCCGTGGGGTTCATCCCCTCGTGTTTGATGCGGAGCGCGTTCACGCCGACGTCGTCTTCGAGGCGGGGAACGCGGTGGAGCGGCGTGTTCCCCTCCGGGAGACTGACGCCCTCGTCGAACGGGAGGGCCGCGGCGTACCGCCAGACGCCGGTCCCCTCGAAGTCCTCGAAGGTCGGCAGGTCGGCGTACCGGACCTCCAGCAGCCCCCCGTCGTCGTCGGTGTACCGGACCTCGTCGAACGGCGCGTAGGTCTCCCCCGTCTCGATGCTTTCGAGCCAGACACCGTCCTCGGCGACGTCCGGTTCCGCCGGCGCCGGTGCCGTCAGTTCGAGACTCATTACCGGTGGCGACGGGACCGGGACCAAAAAGGAGGCGGGTTCGGGCGGCTCCTGCCACCCGGTGGAAGGTGGGGGGCACCGGACAGGTGCCGACTGAGACGGAGGCGGAGGCGGAGCGAGTCGACCGCGACGGAGCGGGGCGGCGACGTCGACGGGGCGAGACGAAGCCGACAGAACGGGATGGCGACGTCGACAAAGCAGACAGAACGGGATGGCGACGTCGACAAAGCAGACAGAACGGGATGGCGACGTCGACAAAGCAGACAGAACGGGGTGGCGACGAAATGGGTCGTGCGAGGACGTGCGCAGATACCTCGTGGCCAGCGGGTCAGAACTCCGCTTCGTCGAGCGCGAACTCGTCGATGCTCTCGTGGACCCGGACGGCCCACTCGTCGAGGGCGTCGTGGAGCATCTCCTTGGCCTCCGGCAGGGGCGTCGCGTTGTACTGGTAGACGTATCCGCCGGGGTCGAGGAGCCGTCGCTGTCGGTCGGCGAGGCCCTTCTCCAGCAGCGTCGTCAGCGACCGGTTGACGTTACTGCGGTCCCGGTCCAGCGTCTCGGCGAGTTCGGCGACGGTGCTCCCGGGGTTGTTCAGGAGCGCGACGTACGTGCGACTCTCGTGGTGGTGGACGCCGAACACGCAGGCGAGGACGTGCTGGAACTTCGGGTTGTCGTTCTCCAGCAGGTCGCCCATGTCGGGTGTGTCCGTCATGTCCCAGAATTGGAAACCTCTGCGGTTAAACCCCTACGCTGTCGCTCGGCCCCGGACGGGACGCCGGCCCGGGGGCGGGTCGCCGTCACTCCTCGCTCTTCGCGTAGCCCATGTTGGCGATACACGTTCGCATCCCCTCCTCGTCGGGGTGCTTGTGGAGCGTCGTCGGCGTGTCGCAGTAGAACGTCTCGCCGTCGTGTCGGAGCGTCACCTCGTGGACGCCCCCGAGCATCTCCGCCTTGACCACGACCCGTCGTCCGTCCCGCAACGCAGAGAGAATTTCGTCTGTGGTGAGTTCGCCCGAGCGAACGCGAAGGGGTTCCGGCATGGATTCTCGATAGCGGGCCGTCCTTATGACTGTTTTCGACGTGTGCGACGCCGGTACGGGTGCGGGCAGCCGACGCTCGACAGGCGCGACCGGCAGTGGCGACTCGGGTGAATAGACCGGACGCGTCTGCAATGCGGTCGAAGGACTGGCCGAGTCGCATGCGACCACGAGCGAGTGGGGCTGGCGCCCGCTTCGAGCGACCGGAGGGTCAGTTCGAGGTGAACTTCGACCGTTCCTCGGACGGCGGTACCTCGACGCCCTCGGCGGCCTCGGCCGTCTCGGTGTCCTTCTCGGTCTCCACGTGCCACCGGTCGAACTCGTCGTCGTACTCGCTGAGGCGCTGGCTGACCTGGGTCTTCAGTTCGTCGTCGTTGACGTTCACCTCGAAGATGAACGTCACCTCGTCGCCCCCGCCGCGCGTCGTCTTCTGGACGTTCGCGCTGATGAGTTCGTTGTCGAAGTAGTAGGGCGCGAGCTGGGTCATGACGTTCTGGTAGACGGTGTCCTCCACCTTCCGGAGCGCCTTCCGACCGGCCGAGTCGGCGGCGCGGGCGACGTAGTTGATGGAGTCCTGCCAGCGCTCTACCGCGCCCTCGCTGTCGCCTTCGTCGACCTTCTCGTAGGATTCGGAGAGCTTCTCGCCCGCGGTCCGGAGGTCCTCGTCGGGACCCTTCCCGGCTTTCTCTCCCTCCCCCTCGTCGACGCTGGCCTGCTTGGCCGTCTTCTCGCTGACGTCCTCTGACAGACGCTCGTGAACCTTCGGACGCCACTCGTCCCACTCGTCGAAGGCGTCCCCCTCGACTCCGGCGTCCCGGAGAGCACGGGTGATGCGCTCCCCGTGCTCCACGATGTCACCCCAGGAGCCCCGCTGTTTGAACCCGGAGATACTTTCTTCCATTACTCAGTAGGAGTACGAGTCGGTGGATTGTAAAAAGCCCTCCGTCTGACGGGACCCGGTCGCCGCTGGATGTGGGCGGTCGTGCGAGTAGTCGGGTCGCGACGCCGGGAGCGAGCGCCGGGCTTCGCGGACGGCGACTACCGACCGTACGTCAGTCGGGTCGCAACCTCGTCGAGACGCGTCTTGAGACCGTCGAACCACGCCGCGGGCGACACTTTCCTGGCGACGCTGTCGTCCACCTCGATGCGCGCGTCGCCGAACAGGTCACGACGAGAGCGGCCCTCCTCGTCGTCGTCGGTGGTCGTGACGTCCACCACCGAACTGATGCCACACCGGCCACACGCTTCGGTTAGCTTGCCACCCATGGTACGATATATCGTACGGGGAAGTCACCATTAACCCTTGTGGGGCTGTGTGCCGGGGCGGAACCTGCCACTCGACCGAACAGTGTCCCCAACGGGCTTTTATCCGCCTGCCGTGTGTGAACAGCTATGGGATACCGTGTCGTGGACGCGCTGTCGGTGGAGCCGACGCCGGACCGGCCCTGCGAACAGCGCGCACTGACGGGGGCTGCAGAACTCGAACAGATGTCGTTCAACCGGTACGTCGTCCGGCCGGGAGAGCAGATGCCGCTGGCGTACCACTACCACGACGAGCAGCAGGAAGCGTTCTACGTCCTCTCGGGGACGCTCCTGGTGGAGACGCCGGAGGGGACCTTCGACGTCGAGCGCGACCAGTTGTTCGCGGCCGACCCCGAGAGCCCGCACCGGGCGTACAATCCGGAGGACGCCGAGGACCCGGTGACGGTACTCGCCGTCGGGGCGCCGAAGGTCAGTGGAGACGCACACGAGTACGAGCCATGAGCGACGACGGACGTTCGGAGGAGCGCCACGAGAGGGGAACGGAACGCGAGGACGCCGACCAGGAGTCAGTGGCGTCGAGCGAGGAACCCACGACGCCGGACGAGGAACCGCCGGTGGACCGCCCCGAGTGGAACGACGAGTACATCGACCGGGTGGCCGACCGGTTGATGTTCAACTACGACCTGGAGAAGGAGTTCGCGGCCGGGGGCCAGTCGTTCGAACTGTACGGGGAGATGCGACTGGAGAGCGAGAAGCACTTCTTCCACCCGTCGATATCGTTCGCCCACCACGAGTCCCGGGAGCACCTGTTCGCCCGCCGCATCGACCGGGTCCGCGTCTCCGACCTGGAAGCGCTCGTCGACCTGGGCCACCGACTGGCCGACGAGTGGATAGAGGCGAGCGACGAGCACTTCAGCACGGACTTCACGTTCGCGGTGGTCTCCGAGGACCTGACGCCGGAGGTTCGCTCGTTCGTGGAGTCGTTCAAGGACCGGACCCTCCTCAAGTTCGGGTACCACGGCCACTACGAGGTGAATCTCCTGGTCGCCGCCCCGTCGGCCGAGTCGCTGGCGGTCAGCGAGAGCGCGGACGTGGGCAAGGCGTTCGCCGTCTGGGAACCCCTCGAACCGGAACCCGAACCGGGGTTGCTCGACCTCATCGCCCGACGACTGCAGATTTAGGGCGCACGAGAGGGAGCACACCGGCTACGCGGCCGTCGCGTCGCGGAAAAATGGGAGCGGTCGCCGAATCAGTCGTCGGAGCCGCGTCCGCCGTCCGCGACGGCCGGACCGGTGCCCCGCACCTGCTTGATGTTCCGGTACCCGATGCGGACCAGCGACAACGCGAGTCCGATCAACACCAGCGCGATGACGATCTGGAGCGCGACCGACGCCTGGTTGGCGAGGGTCGCCCCCGCCTCGCCCCACTGACCCAGAACGAACTTCTGATAGAAGTTCTGGTACAGCGCCAGGTACAGCAACGCGAGGATGGTGATGGTCGTCATGATGGCCATCGGGACCCCGGTGCTGAGCAGCTGTTTGTCGTCGTCCCAGTTGGCCAGCCAGACGGTGGCGGTCAGCAGTGCCAGCGCGGCCAGCAGCTGGTTGGCGCCGCCGAACAGCGGCCAGAGGTCCGCCCACGTTCCGCTGGAGACCAGCGCGTAGGCGAGCACGCTCTGGACCCCGGCGTTGGCGAACTTGTTGTTGAGGACAGCCCCGAGCGGACTCGAGGACGCCTGGGGCGACCCCCCGACGATTTCCTCGCCCATGTACCGGCCCAGCCTGACGGCCGTGTCGGTGCTGGTCAGCAGGAAGCTCACCAGGACGAGCGCCATGAACGGCGCGCCGTAGGACGTCGGGATGCCGAAGCTGGTGAGGATGATGCCCCCGCCCGTCGCGAAGTTCGGCAGCGCAAGGCCGATACCGCCGCCTGCGGGCGTCTGTGACGCGACGGCCAGCGTCGCCAGCGCGACGGTGGCCAGCAGCCCCTCGCCCAGCATGCCGCCGTACCCGATGAGACGCGCGTCGGTCTCACGGTTCAGCTGCTTGGACGTGGTGCCCGAGGACACCAGCGAGTGGAACCCGCTGATGGTCCCGCAGGCGATGGTCACGAACAGCAGCGGGAACAGGGGAAGCGGCCCGAACTCGCCGCCCCAGAAGCCCTTGTACGCCGCCAGGTTGACCGTCAGCGGCTGGGAGGACGTTCCCAGGATGGTGCCGACGATGACCGCCAGCAGCGCGCCGCCGACGCCCGTGTACAGCAGGAACGACGACAGGTAGTCGCGCGGCTGGAGCAGCATCCACACCGGGAGCACGCTCGCGATGAACGCGTACACGATGATTATCGGCACCCACGCCGACACGTTCGCGTTGATGATGGTCGGCAGGAAGGTGCTCCCGCCCTCGGGAACGAGGACGATGGGGTTCTGGATGCCGATGTAGACGCCGACGAACACGGCCGAGACGAACACCACCGTCCCCGGGATGAACGGGAGGTCGAACTGGTACAGGTACACCCCGAAAATCAGCGCGAGCGCGATGTAAATCATGCTCGCGGTGGCCGCACTCGGGAAGGCGTCGAACACGATGCCGACCACGAGCGCGAACACGGCGACGACCAGAATGATCGTCAGGAACGCGAACCACAGCAGCATGTTCTTGCCGCGGTTCCCGACGTACTGGCCGATGATGTACCCGATGGACTTCCCCTCGTGACGCAGGCTCCCCGACAGCGACACGAAGTCGTGGACGCTCCCCATCAGGGGGTTCCCGATTGCAATCCACAGCAGGGCGGGGACCCAGCCCCAGACCACGCCTGCCGTAATCGGGCCCACGATGGGTGCGCCGCCCGCGATACTCGAATAGTGATGCCCCAACAGGACTGGTTTCTTCGCCGGCACGTACTCCTGCCCGTCCTCGTACTTGTGAGCGGGCGTCTCGTTGGCGTTGTCCAACTCGACGAACTGCGCGAGGTACCGCGAATAGCCCAGGTACCCCGCACTGAACAGTGCCAGAACCGCTACCACCAGCCATATTATTTGTACCATGTGACGCTACCTCATCTTGAACCATGAAGGATACACATCATAAAACTTGGCCTTTTATGTTTAAACAATCAGATACGATAAAAAAGAACGCTCGCGGACTCTCCAGTAGTCGTACATCAATTCCCCTTATTTTTTATAACAAACTAGACAGCAGGACGTCTTTGTATACTTTGTGGGGGCGGTGGTGAAAACGCCTGTCAGACCGCCGTCTGTTCGACCCCGACCTCGATTTCGAGATCGGCCGCGACGTCGTCCAGCAACTCGCCTTTGACCTCCTCGATTCGCGTCTCGATGCTGGCGACGACCGGCTGAGAGAACGTCTCTCGAATCTGCTCGACGCGCGCGCGCTCGGTTTCGACACGTTGGGCGAGGTACCGTGCGCCCCGACCGGTCTCGTCGGCGTCCGGTTCGGGCGTCAGTCGGTTGATCACCAGTCCGCGCACCTGGAGTCCGTGCCCGGTCAGGTCGTCGATTGCGCGCTCGGTCTCCCGGATGGATAGTTCGTCGGGGTTCAACACCAGGAAGAACGCAGCGTCCTCGCGGAGGACGCGACCCGCGAACTCGAATTTCTCCTTTCGCTCCTGCAGGCGGGCGATGATGGGGTCTTCCTCCGCCTTTCGCCGGGCCTCTCGCTCGCCGATGGCCGCCTTCTCGTACAGGTCGATGCTCGTGGCTCGCTTGTCGATGAGGCGGTCTATCCAGCCTTCGAGAAACTCCGGGAGCGAGAGCAGCCTGAGGGTCCCGCCCGTCGGCGAGGTGTCGAAGATGACCCGGTCGTACTCCTCGCTGTGTCGCATCACGTGGATGAACCGGTCGAACAGCGCCGCCTCGTAGGCCCCCGGCGTCTGGTGGGCGAGTTCTATCTGCCGCCGAATCTCGTTGACCATCGACGGACTCACCTGCTCTGAGAGCTCTCGCTTGATGTTCTGCAGGTGCGACTGTACCTCCTCGTCGGGGTCTATCTCCATCGCGTACAGGTGGTCGTACCCCTCCACGCGCCGGGGTTCGTCGTCGAACTGCTGGTCGAAGACGTCGGACGTGCTGTGGGCCGGGTCCGTCGAGACGACGAGCGTCTCCAGTCCCTCCCTGACGCACTTCAGCGCGTACGCGCTGGATACCGTGGTCTTCCCGACGCCGCCCTTCCCCCCGAAGAATACGAATTTTTCCATGTTAGAAGTGGTACTGCTGGCCTTTTCGTTCGATGAGCGATTCGCGGTCCCACATCCGGCGCTCCCACTGGGCGAACTCGTCGCCCAGGTACGGGAGCAGTTCCGCCGTGTAGTACGACACCGGACTCGGAATGCCGAACGCGTCGGCGAAGCAGGCGAGCATGAACACGTCGTCGGTGTCCTCGGCCTCCTTCTCGATGAGTTCGTACGCCGGGTGTTCTATCATGCCGTGGTAGAGGCCGTGAAGCCACTCCTCGGCGAGTTCCCGAAACGCCGCGATGCGGTCGGCGAGCGTCATGGACCTGAGAGTACACGACCCGCGTTCAAACCTTCACCGGTCAGTGACCGTCTCGGGGTGCCGACCAGTGGTAGCTCGTAGCACGGGCCGACGACCGGACGCACGTCGCGCCGCGGACCGTCGCGCGGACCCGTGAATCCCGCAGTCGGTCCGGTCAGCACGCACATCCCGCCGTGCCCGGCGAGCGTTCGAGCGTCATCGTCTCCCCGCAGGAGGGGCAGGACGGCGGGTCCGGTCCCTCGGCGTCGGCGGCCGGGATTCGTTCGGGACAGTCGTCACACCAGTACGAACCGACCGGCTGGTCGGTTCGCGCGTCGCGCGGTTTCGTCTCCGACGCCGCGGCGAGTACCGAGCGAATCGAGGCCAGGAGTCCCATACCCGTGACGTTTACCGTAAATTGTGATAAAACGATTCCTCGGTTGTTCGCGCGCGCCGCACGACCAGAGGGTGCTGATGACGCGGGGACGCCTGCTCGCCCCGCGAGCGTCGGCTCACTCGACGACGTCGGCGAGTGCGTCCAGCGCGCGCCGGAGTTCCCCGCGTCGCTTCCAGGCGGCGATGCGGTCGGTCACCGCCGGGACGGGCAGTCCGAGACTGACTGACGACCGCATCGTCACCCGGGACCCCTCGTTCACGGGGCCGACGGACACCCACGTCTCCATGCGCTCGAACGGGCCCGCCTCGCCCACCTGGGTGTAGTAGACAGTGCCCTCGCGGTCCTCGAACCGGAGTGTGAGTTCCAGGCCCCCCGCACCCGCCGTGACGAGAGTCTGTGTGCCCTGGTCGGCCACGTCGTGTACCTCGAAGCTACCCTCGTACTCGACCAGCGACCGGGGGTCGAGGTGGCGTTCGACGACGGCCGGCGTCGCCCGGACGAACCGGGAGCGTTCGACCTCTCGCATGTACGCCCCATCTCGGCACCTGCATAAAAACGGTCCGCGTCGGAGAGCGTCCGCGGCGTGAGGTGTCTGACCGCGGCCGGTGGCGTCGGCCCTCACGCGGTCGATGGCGTCGACCTGCTCGCGGCGGCGTCCTCCCTGTCCGTGGCGGCGCCGCACGTCGGTGCCGGGCCCGGCGCTCAGAGCAGCGGAATCATGAGGGCGGTGAGCAGGAGGCCGAGAATCATCGCCGCGTAGATGAGCCGCTGCATCCGGACGGTGCCGGGCACCTCCTCCCGGAGGTCGGGTCGCGACGTCCACACCATCTCGTGCCACGCGCCGAGCATCACGTACGTGAACGAACTCCCGGAGATGACTATCGCACCGACGAGGTCCAACCCGACTGCCATCAGGTATCCGGGACCGAACGAGAAGATGAGGAGGAACGCCATCGCGGTCACGACGAAAAACGGCACGGGGTCGACCGGCGTGCCGTGTCTGTTCTGGAACTGCACATCCCGCGTACGGCCGCGATAATAATGAATCGTGTGCCCAAAAACCCCATCAAATCCTCATGTTAGTCGGGAAATTCGGCTGAATGCGACGGTTCTGGGAACGCCGTTCGCCCGGACAGGTACGCGGCCGTGACTGTGCCCGCCAGCACAAACAATTATGTCTCCGGCTGGGTAGCCGAGAGTATGGTCGAATCAGAGGGCGACCCGCGGGTGCTGTGGGCGATGAACCTCGTGTTGTCGACGCTGTTCTCGACGGTGGTCGTCTGGGCGCTCTCGCTCGTCGACCTGGCGGCGTTCTCGCTGACGAACGTTGCCGCGGGCGCCCTGCTGCTGATGGTGCTCACGTACGTCCTCATCTTCTAGGTCGGCCCGCGGCCGACCCGCGGACCGCGGTACCGGTCGATTCTGGGCCGGACCGAGCGACGGCCGCGACCCGTGGAACCACCCGCCCGACGAGGGCCGGCGACGGATAGAAGTCGTTTTGAGCCTCGGCGTGCCGCACTAGCGACAATGACGATTGAAGACCGCGACGACGCGTACCTCATCACCCACTCGCTGGCGAAGGACACGCTGTCGCGCCTGCGAGACGTCGACACCGCGCAGGTCGCGTTCCGCAAGGGCCTCGTGAAACTCGGCCGCATCTGCGGCTACGAAATCATCGACGGCGCGATGGAGACGGAGTACGTCTCGGTGCAGACGCCCCTCGCCGAGACGACGGGCGAACGCGTCACCGGGATGGACGACGTGGTCATCATCAACGTCCTCCGGGCGGCGACGCCGTTCGTCGAGGGACTGCTGAAAGCGTTCCCGCGGGCCAAGCAGGGCGTCATCAGCGCCGGGCGCGACGAGGAGGCGGGGATGGACGATGAGGGCGCCTTCCCCATCACCATCGACTACGTGAAACTCCCGACCATCACCGAGACGGACACAGTCATCGTCGCCGACCCGATGCTCGCCACCGGGAGTACGATGTGCGCGGTGCTCGACCACGTCCTCGACAGCGCGGAGGAGACGCCGCAGGACCTGTTCGTGCTCTCTGCGGTCAGCGCGCCCGACGGACTGCTCCGCATCAGCGAGGAGTTCCCGGACGCCGACCTGCTGACAGTGTCCATCGACGACCGACTCGACGAGAACGGGTACATCGTCCCCGGTCTGGGGGACGCCGGGGACCGGGCGTTCCGAACGAACTGACCGGAGAGCCGACTCAGGACTCCGCCGTCCGAACAGCGCGGTATTCTGCGTCTGACCGCCGCCGAACCGGCGCACACGGTTCAGCGTCGAACTGCCCCCGAACGTCGCACCCTGTTCGACGCTGGCGGGTAAACGACTTTGAGGGTACCGGCCGGACGTTGTGGTATGAGTAGAACGGTGGGGCGGACCAGTCCGACGGGGGGACCGACGACGCGGACCCGGAGCGACGGACCGCGGCCGGGGCGGAGCGGGGCAGGAGGGTCACCGTGAGCGAGGACGGGTGCGACGCGTGCGGAACCGGCGTGTCCGATGCGCTCGCGCGGACCGTCCGGCTCAGCGTCGACCGGGCGCAGGTCGACGCCCAGCGACTCTGCCCGGACTGCTTCGCGGAGTGGATAAACCGCTACGAGTCGGAGATGCGGACTGACCCGGACGCACTCGACGGCGACTCGGAAATCATCGTGGACTGACGGTGAAGCCGACGCTCCGCGACGACGTTCCGAACGGTGGAGACACTCCGGGACGACCGGGTGAAACTATTAGACGCGTCGTCCGATAGCATTTGTCATGGAACCGCCAGGACTCACCCGCCGCACGCTGCTGGAAGTCGTCGGCGGGGCCCTGGTCGCTCCGGGAACGGCCGGGGGACGAACCGACCGCCCCCTCGGCAGGATTCGACCAGTCGGCGCCCCGGTTCGCTGGAGCAGACGGTTCGGCCGGCAGTTCGACTACCGGGCGGAGGCGGTGACGAACGCGGGCGAGGGGACGCTCACGTACGTCGGAACGCTCGGCGACTTCGAAGCCGGGGAGACGGCGGCCTGGCTGCTGTCCGTCGACCCCGACCGGCATCAGGCGGTCGGATTCCGGACCTTCGACGCGGGGCGCGCGCGGGCGGTCGACGCGGCCGGTGACGGAGTCGTCCTCGCCGGCGACCGGGCGAGCGGAGACGAGAGCCGCGGCGTGGACGCGTGGGTGGCGCGCGTCGACGGGGCGGGTGCGATACAGTGGACCGCGTCTCCCGACTTCGGCGGCCGCGACGAAGCCGTGGACGTGGTCTGGACCGGCACGGCGGCACTCGTCGCGGGCACCTCGGTGCGAGACGGCGAGACGGCCTCCTGGGTCCTCGCCCTCGACGAGACGGGGACCGAGCGCTGGCGAGTGCAGTACGAGGGACGCGAGGTTCGGACGCTCTGTGCGGGCGGGTCTGCCGTCGCGCTGGCCGGGCGGACCAGCCCGGACGGCGGGCCGGGCGCGGAGGCGGCGTCGGCCGGCGACGCCCGGGACGCCTGGCTGGCGACGCTGGACCCCGACGGGAGCAAGCGGTGGGCGGAGACCTACCACGTGGTCGGCGACGACGTGATTGCGTCGGTCGCCCCCGACCGTGACGGGTTCGCGCTCGCGGGCTACTCCGGCGTCACTGGCGACGAGTCCCGGGCGTGGGTCGTCCGGGTTCGGGCGAGCGGGGAGCGGTCCGGGGAGACGATGGTCGGGGAGTCCAGTCGCGACCGGGCGCTGGCGATTCTCCCCCGGGGCGACCGCTACGTCGTCGCCGGGCACAACCCGGTCGGCGACGGCCGGGCGTGGCTCGCGTCGCTTGACGCCCGCGGAACGCGACGACACAACAGCGAGAGCCACTGGAACTTCGTCCCCACCGACCTGGTCGAGTACGGGGACAGACTGGCGCTCTCGGGCGTCGGAGCGGCCAGCGAGGCGGGAGCCCCCACCGGACGAGTCGAAGTGACCGACATCGAAGCGGAAAACGAGTGGTACCAGACCTACGGCGGGCCGAGTCGCGACGGGGCGTACGGCCTCCGTCGGGTCGACGACGGGTTCCTCCTCACCGGGTTCACCGGCGCCCGCGGCGGCGACAACACGACCGACGCCTGGGTCATCCAGACCGGGACGGACGGCGGGGAGCGCTGGGGACGCACGTTCGACGTCTCGACCTGGGCGGACTCGGGGGGCGGGGAGTCGACCGCGGCGGAATCGGCCGACGACGCGTCTGCAGGGGCGGGCCTCTCGCGGGCCGGAACGAACGACAGGGCGCTGACTGCCGCTCCGGCCCGTGACGGCGGCTACTACGTCCTCGGCACGACCTGGGACCGGCGGTCGAGCAGCGTCGGGACGTGGGTTCTCAAACTCGCCCCCGACGGAACCGAGCAGTGGCGCCGGACCTTCCCCGCGCCCTCCGACCAGGACCGGTTCGTCGGCGACCTGCTGGTGACCGACGAGGGCCCCGTTATCGTCGGAACAGTCGGCCTGAGTCACTGGGTCGGACAGAGCGAGACGCGGGCCTGGGCCGTCGGCCTCTCGCCCGCCGGCGACCGACGCTGGCAGCGGACCTATCCCGGGGCCGGCGTCGCGGAGGCCGTGGCGCTCGCGCGCGTCGACGGTCACGTCCTGGTCGCGGGACACACCGAACCGCCGGCCGGACGCGCCGAGGGGCAGGCCGGAGCGGCCGACAATCGCGAGGGGGGCGTGTGGTTCCTGGAACTGGACGCCGACGGGGGCGTCCGGTCCGCGTCGACGCGGCCGGACGTGGGTCAGACGTGCGTCGACGTCGCGGTGACAGACGACGGCGGACTGGCGGTGCTCGTCCCCGGGGGGCTGGTCAAACTCGACCCGGACCGCGACGTCGAGTGGCGGACCCCGCTGCCGGAAGCGACGCTCCGGTCGCTCTCGGCGCTCGACGACGGCTACCTGCTCACCGGCGCGTCCCAGGCGTTCACGCTGGGGTCCGACGAGGGGTGGGCCGCGAGGGTGCGTCTCGACGGGTCGCTGGCCTGGCAGCACCGCTTCGAATCCGGAAAGCGCAACCGGGCGGTCGCCGGAACCGGAACCGACGACGGCTACGCGGTTGCGGGCGTCGTCACCACCGAGGAGGCGGCCGACGAGGCCTGGCTGGCGTCCCTCGGCGACCCGGAGTACGTCCCGATTCTTCGCCTGTCCGGTCGGGCGACGGGGATACCGCTCGGCGAATCCGTGACGCTCGCGGCGGCCGTCCGCCACCCGGACCGGGTCGCGTTCGTGACCTGGCAGGTCCGGGGTCCCCAGCACTTCGACGGGGTGGGTCCGCTGGTCAGGTTCTCCCCCGAGCGACCGGGCGAGTACCGGGTGTTCGTCTGGGCTGTCGGCGAGACGGGGACCGTCGGACGCACGACACGGACCGTCCGAGTCCGTGCGCGCACGCCCGCCAGGGACGCGTCGACCGCCGGGAACGCCAGCGAAACAGGGAACGCGCCCGACGGATGGCGGGACTCCGAGATACGCGGTGCGAGCGAGAGCGACGACGAACAGGCCGGCGGACGACTGGTCCCCGGGGCCGAACCCTCGTCGACGGTGACAGCCCTCGCACTCGCCGGGGCGGGGGGACTGGCCTGGGCGCTCCGGTCGGTCCTGCGCCGGCGGTAGTCCCGCACCGCACCCCTTCGCTTCGGGTCGAAATCGACCGACTGAACGGCCGATCGTCCAGAGCGGAAGCGCCCGAAGAACACCTCCGGAGTGTATAGACCACTCCGGAGCGACCCCGAGCGCCGCGGCCGAGAAAGAGCAGTTTCGAGATGCGCGAGCGAACCCGTCGACGTCGAGTGGAGACCGCACGACGTGACCGGAGTCGGTCCGCAGTCGTTCCAGTCGAGACGCCCCGCAGTTCGCTCCGGAGGAGGGTATCCCGGGACGAACGGTCCGGAAGAAGAGCATCCCCGAGCGTCTTCTGCCCACCGAGCCTGAAGTATCGAACGCGGCAGCCGAGAGTTCAAATGCGAAGACCGGTCCAGAGCCCTCGTGCGCTGAGCGCTGTCGCGGAACGAACGAGGCGGGAGTCCGGTCGCCCGTTCCGCGAGTCGGTAGACCGGCTGTACGCACCCACAGAGCGCTGCGGCGTCACCCGTCGCCGCGAACTCCCGCGTCTGCGTGTCAGTCGATATCGGCTCGCCCGCTGGTGGCGCTTCGCAACCGGTCGCGGAGGTCCGGCGCGTCCTGCACCGGTACCCGAACGTCGAACGAGGCGCGTTCCTCGTAGTGCGCCTCGAACTCGACGCCCGCGCTCTCGATGATGCCCCGGACGGTCCCGGAGTCGTCGTAGTCGACGGTGACGGAGAACCGCTCGTGTGGCTCCTCCCGGACGACGCCAGCCGCCTCCAGGGAGTCCTTGACCGCCCGCGAGTACGCCCGCGCGAGGCCGCCGACCCCCAGTTCGGTGCCGCCGAAGTAGCGCGTGACGACGACGACGACGTTGCGAACGTCCTGCTGGACGAGCACGTTCAGTGCGGGTTTCCCCGCAGACCCGGTCGGTTCGCCATCGTCGCTGGCCCACTCCCGGAGCATCACGTCGCCGGGGCGCGTCGCAGAGGGGTCACCCGCGGGCACGCGGTAGGCGGGGACGTTGTGCGTCGCGTCCGCGTGGCGTTCCTCGATGTCGGCGACGAACGCCTCGGCCGCCTCGACCGATTCGGCAGGCGCGACGTAGCCGATGAACTCGGAACCCTGTATCTCGAAGCGGGCCTCCGCCGGTCCCGCGACGGTCCTGTAGGCCTCGGGCATACGTCGGAGGTTGCCGCGGGAACCAAAAAGGGGTTCGTCCGCGAGTTCCGGGAGCAATCTGAGGGCGAGGACGAACAGCACCCGCGCCGCGCCGACGTCGTCGTCCCGAAAATCGGCCGACGGCGACGGGTTCTCTCGGCCTACGCGATGCTGACGCGGCGGACGAAATCGAGGTCGGCTATCTCGTTCAGCAGGTCCCCCGGGACCGGTTCGTCCGTGATGACGTACAGGCGGGGGTCGTCGGTGAACTCGGGGTCCTCGCTGATGGTCTGCCGGATAGAGATGTCGCGGTCCGCGATGAGCGACGTGACGGTGGCGACGATGCCAGACCGGTCCGGGTCGTCGACTTCGACGGTGAGGACGGTCAGATCGAGGACGGGAGCGAGGTCCATCAGGCTGGGAATTGCGGAGATGTTCTGGAAGATGCGTCTGAGTTCCTCGTCCGCGAGGATAGCGTCGGTCGTGGAGTCGACCACGCGCCGGTCCACGCCGATTTCGCGGGCGATTCCGGTGTTGGGAATCTCTATGCCGCCGGAGACGACTCGGCCCTCGTCGTTCACGGAGAACCCCCGCGCCAGGAGGAGTCGGATTACCTCCTGCTGGCTGGGACTCCCCTCGAATTTCTGCATTATCTCGTCGAACATCCGTCACCGGAAGGATGCACCCGCGACCGCTTAACCGTAGGGGAGCGCTCGCCGTCGGTTCCGGCGGGTACGCACGGGAGTACACAGAAGATTTAGCACCGGCGCAGACGGTGGTAGAGACATGCCCGACCTGCGCTCGTGTTACTTCTGCGGTGACCCCGGGGACTCACTCGGAACGTACGCCGTGATTCCGCCGCGATTGAATCCCAGCGAGGCCGAACAGCGACGCGTCGTCCTCTGCTCGACGTGCAACGAGAAGCTCGTCCGGGTCATGACGCCGCTCGTGGACCGTCTCGACCAGTCCTCACCGTCCGAGACGACCACCCCGGAGTCGGCCACCTCCCGGCCGGGGGGGTCCAGGTCGTCGGCCGAGGGGACGGCGGGCGACGACCCCGGAATCGGACCCGCCGGAAGCGGGATAACGATAGAGTCGCCGGGCGACGAGCCGACGAGACCGAGCGGCGACGACGACAGCGAGACGTCTGCCCCTATCAGCGCGGACGCCGAGGCCGACGGCGCGGAGACCAACTCCGGCAGTGACGGCCCTCTCGAACAGTCCGCGGGAGACGGGTCACAGGCGTCCGGAGAGACCGAGGCGGCAGAGCCGGGCGACGAACCGCCCGCCGAGTACAGGAACGTGATGCGCCTGCTCGAAAACCGCGAGTTCCCGATCCCGCGGGCCGACCTGGAGGCGGTCGTGACCAGCGCGTACGGCATCGACGACGACCAGTGCCGACGGATTCTCGACCGCGCCATCGAGGAGGGCATTCTCGTGGAGGACGGGGCGACACTGGACCGGGCCTGAGACCGGCGAAGGACCTACAGTTCGCCCTTGGTACTGGGCGTCTCCGCACCGCGTCGCTCGTCGAGGCGCGTCGCGTCGTCGAGCGACCTGGCCAGCGACTTGAACAGCGCTTCGACCTCGTGGTGCGCGTTCTCGCCCGTCACGTCGACGTGGAGCGTCAGGCCGGCGTTCACGGCCAGCGACCGGGCGAAGTGGCGGGCCATGTCGCTGGTGAACTCGCCGACGCGGTCCTGGGAGAACGCGCCGTCGAACCGGAACACCGGGCGACCGCTGACGTCGACGACCACGCTCGCCACCGCCTCGTCGAGCGGAACGCGACGGTCGGCGTATCGGACGATGCCGCGGCGGTCGCCTAGCGCGTCGTCGAACGCCTGCCCGAGGACGATGGCCACGTCCTCGACCGTGTGGTGGTCGTCGATTTCGAGGTCGCCGTCGCACTGAACGGTCAGATCGAACAGCCCGTGTTTGGCGAACGACTCCAGCATGTGGTCGAAGAAGCCGATACCCGTGTCCACGGTGGCCTCGCCCGCGCCGTCCACGTCCAGAGTACAGTCGATAGTCGTCTCGGCCGTCTCGCGCGATACGGCCGCGGTTCGCTCGGACATACAGGCAGGTCAGCGGCCGCACCTATCACGGTTGCGCTCGCGCGGCGGAAGGGCGGCCCGACGTGGCTCAGGAACCGTCGTCGGTCGCCGTTCCGTCGTCGGTCGCCGTTCCGTCGTAGATCGG
>JBEPXT010000054.1:0-21651 GCA_041641795.1 Salinigranum sp. | reverse complement strand
GATACGCCGGAGAGCACGGCCCACAGAAGATAGCCTTCGACGAGGACCATCCCGAGGACACCTGCGCCGGCGAGGAACATCCCAGCGACGACTGGCGGACGCCGACCGATTCGGTCCGCGAGGCCACCGGTCGCAATCTGGAGGAAGTACATCGCGCTGTGGACGCCGACGACGAACCCGACAGCTGCGATTCCAAGCCCCTGGCTCGTGAGATACAGCGGGACAGCGAGCCAGAACAACGTGTCGACGAACTTCTCGATGTGACCCGCCTGGGCCGCGGCGAACAGCGTCTTGTCACCGTAAGTCGCACGCTTCAGCACCTCGACGAACGGGAGGTTCGCGTCGTGGTGGTCCTCGTCGTCGATTTCGGCCTCCGCGAGTTGGACCGTCTCCGTTATCAGGAAAATCGAGATGAGGAACGCCAGCACGACCACGACCGCGAGGAAGTAGAACGGCTCGGGTCGGAGACTCGTCCGAGCGGCGATGATGCCCGTGACCCAGGCCCCGGCGGCGACACCGGTGTAGCCGAACGCCTCGTCGATACCGACGGCGAGTCCTCGCTGCTCGGGACCTGCGATGTCGATTTTGGCGTTGATGGCCATACTCCAGGTCAGCGCCTGGTTGATGCCGAGAAGGATGTTCCCGACCGTGATCCAGCCCCAGCTCGGCGCGAAGATGAGGATAATCGGGAGGGGTAGTGCGGTTGCCCAGCCGAGGATAAGTACCGGCTTTCGACCGTACTCCCCACCCCACTTGCCCGCGTAGAGGTTGAGGAGCGCTTTGACGAAGCCGAACGAGACGACGAACGACCCGATGACCAGTAGTGATTCGACGCCGAGGACGTCGCGGCCAAGCACGGGCACGACGGCGCGCTCGGACCCGATGGTCAGGCCCGTTGCGAACACCAGCAGAACGTGCAGTGAGAACTGCCCGATGTGCTCGCGGATTCCCTGATCGAGTTCGGTGTCCGTACTCACGAATTACTCATCCCCGCAGCTGTTGGGACCCGGTCCCAGTTGGGCAAGTTCGTCGACAGGAACGGTTTCCTGCGCACGCTCGGCCGTTCGACGCGTTCGATGTTCGACGGATACTCCGGCGTGCTCGACGCGACTCCTGTCCTCTCCCGGGTCGTCGACCAACTCGACTGTAGCCAGCGACGTCGAGACGGCCGGAAAATGTCGCTCCTCGAAGCCTTCGTGGTGGCGGACGTCGGGACCAGCGGGTCGCCGTTGCCACCTCGTACCCGTCGTCCGAATTCTTCCCGTGCGAGCGCCTCCATCAGTACGCCCGACTAGCAGGTGTGTCTGGATATATGGACTGCCGGACATAGCCGGCACCCTTAATTTTGACCAGTCGAAACCCGTACGTGTGAGTCTGTACGAGGCCTCGATTCGGGTCAAACACGAGTGTCCCTACCGGGAAATTTCCGAGCGGTACCCGGACTTGACCATCCGGGAATGGCCGCTGAGCGACTGCCAGGTGCTCGAAATCAGTTCCGAGACGACACCGACCGACGAGTTGGTCGACGAAATCGGACAACTCGGTACTGTCCTCCACGAAGCCGCAGACGAGAATGGATATCACTTCGTCACACAGTCCTGTCTCTGTTCGCTCGAGGAATCCATCGTCGAACGCTTCGAGAAGCAGAACTGTCTGTACCAGTCTCCCACGATCTACCGCCAGGGGTGGGAACACTATACGGTAGTTGCCTTCGACGGTGAGGACATCCGGGAGCTGCTGAGAGACCTGCGGTCCGACAGGGAAATCGAGTTACTCTCCAAAACCCCGATTGCCGAGACGCAGGTCCCACACAGCATGCTAGCCCCGGTCGACCAGCTGTTCGAGGGACTCACAGACCGGCAGTTAGCAGCCCTCCAATTAGCCCTGGAACGTGGGTACTACGAGCATCCCCGACGGACCTCACTTCGAAAACTGGCCGACCAGACGGCCGTCGCTCGCTCGACGTACCAAGAGCACCTTCGGAAGGCAGAGAACAAACTTCTCACGAGCGCGGGGCAGTTCTTACGACTGGTCACTGCGACCTCGACGGCTGATCCGCTGCAGATAGAACCGAACCGTCAGACCGAACGGGCCGGCGACTGAGCAGCCCGTAATCACCAGGGAGGTACGTGGACGCCCGATAGTGTGCGATTTCACGGCGACCGTGACGATTCGCAGTCAGTCGTCCGTCGTCACCCGGACCCTTGGGTCGCAACCGTCGCCGCAGAATAGTCCCGGGCGGATTCGAACCGCCGTCAATGGCTCCAAAGGCCATTATGATTGGCCGCTACACCACGGGACTGCGCACCTGCAACTACTGGCGGTTACCGTCGAAAATGCTTCGGTTCCTGGCTCACGGACCCGTGGGAACGCCGGCGGTCGGTCAGAGGAAGTCTTCGCGCGGGTCGACCGAGTACCCGCCACACTCGGGACAGACGTGGTACTGCACGTCGAATCCGCTCCCACAACTCCGGCAGACGTACTGCGAAGACGGATACTCGGTATCTGTCGATAGTCTCGCGAGTTTCATCAGCTTCCCGATGGCTTGCTGGCTCCCACCCATTGGAGGTACTCAGAAGAGGGACTCTCTTAATTCTACTGACACTTGTTAGAAGTATATTAAATAGTACGACACTTACAGGGAGTCCTAGAGGTCCCGGGGAGGCTCGGTCTCGACTTCCAGGTGGCGGCAGGCGTCGGTCTCGGGGTCGAAGCAGTCCGGGCACTCGGGTCGGCGGTCGATGATCGTGTCCAGGCGCTCGGCGACGGTGTCGTCGATGACGGGTTCCAGTTCGCCGGCCTCCGCCCGGAAGGCTTCCACGTCCAGGACGTTCGAGAGGAACCGCTCGATGATGCAGTAGGTCTGGAGGGCCTTCCGCGCGCGGAGGATGCCGTCGTCGGTGAGGGTGACGCCCTTGTACTTCTCGTGCTCGGCGAAGCCGCGCGACTCCAGTTTGCCGATCATCTCGTTCGCACTCGCCGGACTGACGCCGACGCGGTCGGCGACGGCGCCGGTCGAAGCCGGCCCGTCTTCCATCTGTTGCAACAGGTAAATCGCCTTGAGATATTGGTCTGCAGTGTTCATCGTTTCCTCGAACTACGAGCGTCGTTCCATGATTCTGGTCACCTCTTGGACGCCCTCGGCTTCCTCCTCTCGAATCGTCTCGAGAACGTCCAGGAGACGGTCGCGGTCGATTGCGAACTCGACGTCGCTCCCGCGGATGGCCTCGATGAGGTCGTCGTAGAACTTGTAGGCGGTCTCCTCGTTGCACAACTGGTCGTAGAGGACGCCGTCGAAGTCCTCGGGCTTGGTCTTGCCGTACTGGGCTTCGACGAGACCCTCCACCTCCTCGAACGGGATGCTCTCGACGTTCAGTTCGGCGATGAGCGATTCCAGGCGCTGGCGGTGGTCGGCGGATTCGTTCGCGGCCTCCTCGAGGAGGCGTTCGACCTCGTCGTCGAGTTCGTCCGACTCGGTGGCGAGCGACTGTGAGTGGTGGGCCGCCCGGGCTTCGACGACCTCCTCCAGCACCACTCCGATCTGGAGAAGCCGCGCCAACTGGTGGTCGGACGTCACCTGGTTACCCACACTCACGGCGGGCACCCTCCACACGTCGCGCGTGAACTGTTGGTCATACTCGAATCGTCGGGTTGTGAGCGACTTAAGCGGTTCCCTCGGTCGCCGCCCCGGACAGACGGACGCGAGAGGTCTGCGACATCGGCCGTTCGGAGCGACCGGGGAGAGCGCCCGGAGTGGTCGAATCGGACGTCGAATACAGAGAGCGTCGATTACAGAGTGAGCGTGGAACGCAGAGATAACGTCGAATACAGAGAGAACGCGGCGAGCGCGTGGCTACGGCGTGCTCACCGGAGTCTGTCGGCGATGAGGTCCCGCAGGTCGTTGCGGAGTTCCTCGACGGCAATCTCCTCGAGAACCGGGACGAAGAAGCCTTCGACGAGCATGTTGCGGGCCTTGAGCGGCGGCATCCCGCGAGAGGTCATGTAGAACAGGTCCTCCTTGTCGACCTGTCCGACGGTCGCCGAGTGGCTCGCCTCGGTGTCGTGGTTGTGGATGATGAGTTTCGGAGACGCGTCGGCCTCGGAGTCGTCCGAGAGCATCAGCGTGTTCTCGCGCTGGTAGGAGTTAGTGTCCCAGGCGTCCCGACCGACGTCCTGGACGCCCTCGTACACCGAGCGCGCCTGGTCGTCGAGGACGCCGCGGGTCACCAGGTCGGCGGTCGTGTGTTCGGCCTTGTGCCAGACCCGGGCGTTGACGTCGAAGTGCTGGTCGTTGTGCCCGAAGAAGGCGCCGACGATGTGCGTCTCCGACCCGTCGCCGTTGAGTTCCGTCTCGATGTCGCTCCGCGTGAGACGCGACCCGATGTTCCCCTCGATGAAGTTGACGGTCGAGTAGGTGTCCGCGTCGCCGCGCTTGAGGGTGAAGTGGTACGTCTCCTCGTCGAGGTTCTGGAGCGACCCGTACTGGACGTAGCTGTTCTCGCCGGCGGCGACTTCCACCAGGTTCCCGAAGTAGCGGTGGTCGTCCATCGACTCGCCCGTGTCGATTCGCTCCAGAATCGTGACCGACGAGGACTCCTCGGTGACCACGAGCGTGTGGCTGAACAGCGACCGGGAGTTCATCTGGGCGCGGACCTTCACGTCCTCGGCGTTGACGCCCTCGGGGACGTAGATGACCGTCCCCGTCGTGAACAGCGCCACGGAGAGGGCCGTCAGGTAGTTCGTCTGCGGGTCGACGACGCTCCCGAAGTGCTCCTCGACCACGTCGGGGATCTGCTCCAGGGCCTCGGTGAACGTGAGCACCTCGACGCCCTCCGCCTCGACCCGCGTGGTCTCGTCGGACTGGGTCAGCGGGTCGACCAGCGAGTCGAAGTCGAGGGCCTCCAGGTTCGTCCAGCGACGCCCCGGGGTCTGGATGACGTCCGGAAGCGGGAGTTCGTCGAGCGCGTCGAGTGCGTCCAGACGCGTCTCCAGGAGCCACTCGGGCTCGTCTCGGTCCTCGGCTATCTCGCGTACCGTCTCTTGAGAGAGGTTTGCTGGCAGCTGTGTGCTCATGTTTACCCGAGGCTACCCTCCATCTCGAGTTCGACGAGTCGGTTGAGTTCGACGGCGTACTCGATGGGCAGTTCCTCAGTGATGGGCTCGATGAACCCGGAGACGATCATCTGCTTCGCGTCGTCGTCGTCGAGGCCGCGGCTCTGGAGGTAGAAGACGTCCTCGTCGCCGATCTTCCCGACGGTCGCCTCGTGGGCGACGTCCACGGTGGACTCGTTGATTTCCATGTACGGCATGGTGTCCGACGTGGACTCGTTGTCGAACATCAGCGCGTCGCACTCGACTGCCGTCGAGGAGTTGCTCGCGCCGTCGGCGATGTGGACCAGACCGCGGTAGTTGGTCCGGCCGCCGTCCTTGCTGATGGACTTCGACTCGATGGTCGACTTCGTGTTGGGGGCGTTGTGGTAGACTTTCGCCCCGGTGTCGATGTTCTGTCCCTCGCCGGCGAAGGCGATGGTGATGTGGTTGTCCGAGGCGCCGCGGCCCTTGAGGATGCTGGCCGGGTAGAGCATCGTGGCCTTCGAGCCCATCGAGCCCGAAATCCACTCCATGCGGCCGCCCTTCTCGACGATGGCGCGCTTGGTGTTGAGGTTGTAGGTGTTCTTCGACCAGTTCTGGACCGTCGAGTACTGGACGTGGGCGTCCTCCTCGACGAACACCTCGACGCCGCCCGAGTGCAGGTTGAACCGGGCGTACTTGGGCGCCGAGCAGCCCTCGATGTAGTGCACTTCGGAGCCCGGTTCGGCGATGATGAGGGTGTGCTCGAACTGCCCCATCCCCTCGGAGTTCATCCGGAAGTACGCCTGGACCGGCATCTCCACCGTCACGCCTTCGGGCACGTAGACGAACGACCCGCCCGACCAGACCGCCCCGTGCAGCGCCGCGAACTTGTTGTCCGACGGCGGCACGCACTTGGTCATGAAGTACTCGCGGACGAGGTCGGGGTGCTCCTGGACGGCCCTGTCCATGTCCATGAAGATGACACCCTTCTCCTCCCACTGTTCTTTCATGTTCTGGTAGACGATCTCGGACTCGTACTGCGCGCCGACGCCCGAGAGCGCCTTCTGCTCGGCTTCCGGGATGCCGAGTTTGTCGAACGTGTCGCGAATCTCGTCCGGGAGGTCCTCCCAGTTGTCCTCGCCGCCGCGTGTCTCGATGTCCGGACGGATGTACGGGACGATTTCGTTGACGTCGACCTCCGAGAGGTCCGGCTGGCCGGGCCACCCGGTCGGCATCGGCATCGCGTGGAACTGCTCCAGGGCGCGGAGACGCCGCTTGAGCATCCACTCCGGCTCGTCTTTGTCCTCCGAGATGAGGCGGATGGTCTCCTCCGTGAGACCCTTCTCCGCCTGGAAGGCCGACTTCTGCTCTTTCTTGAACTCGAAGCGAGCCTCGGTGTCGGTCTCTTTCAGTTGGTTTTCTTCTGAACTCATGATTGTAATTGGGTTGTAGTCGTCGGCTTACGCGGTCTCGTAGACTTCCTCACGGACCCAGTCGTACCCCTTGTCCTCGAGCTGTTTCGCGAGGTCGTCGTCGCCGCTCATCACGACTTTCCCGTCGAGCATGATGTGAACCCGGTCGGGGACCACGTAATCGAGGATGCGCTGGTAGTGAGTGATCTGCAGGATTCCGGTGCCCTGTTCGTCGCGAAGGGCGTTGATGCCGTTCGAGACGTCCTGGAGGCGGTCGATGTCGAGTCCGGAGTCGATTTCGTCGAGGACTGCGATCTCTGGCTCGAGAATCGCGGCCTGCAGGACCTCGTTTTGCTTCTTCTCGCCGCCGGAGAAGCCGGCGTTGAGGTACCGCTGGGCGAACTTCTCGTCCATGTCCAGCAGCTCCATCTTCGATTTGAGGAGCTGCTGGAACTCGGCGACGCCGATGTCGCCTTCGTCGGCCGGTCCCTCCATCGGGGACGTGTCGTACCCGACGTCCTCCTCTTCGTCGGCCGCCTCGGCCTCGTCTTCGTCCTCGTCCTCGTCCTCGTCCTCGAAGAGTTCCTCGCGCTCTTCGAGTTTCGCGTTGAGCGCCTGGCGGAGGAAGTTGGTCATGGTGACGCCCTCGATTTCCGCGGGATACTGGAAGCCGAGGAAGATGCCCAGAGCCGCGCGTTCGTTAGGCTCTAGCTCCAGGAGATTCCACGTCTGCTTGTCCTCGGGAATCTCGATGTCATCGCCGAACTCGTCACCGTCCAGGTGGAGGAGCACCTCGCCCTCGGTGACCGTGTAGGCCGGGTGCCCTGCGATAATCTTCGCCGTCGTGGATTTGCCGGATCCGTTCGGCCCCATCAGTGCGTGGATTTCGCCCGACCGCACTTCGAGGTCGACACCCCGCAAAATCGTCTCACCGTCCTCGTCTGCGACTTCGGCGTGAAGGTTCTTAATCTCGAGTGTAGCCATTGTTGTCTCGTTGCCTCGTACTCGAACCGTGGGTGGTCGCACCCATAATGCTTACGCATTCACCCCTCTCGAATTCCGTAGCTTGAAAATTTCTTTGTCGAATTGGAAACTGTCGAAGGGGAATTGGTCACGCATCCCTGTATCGCGAAACCGGATTTAGTTACCTTCCGGCAACCGTTACGGCATCTCGCCCCTCACCGCCGGGACCCGCGACGGGCGAGGGCGACGACGCTGACGCGCGCGAATGACTGCTCCCGTCCGAACACCCCTGCCGGAACGCTACATGAAGTTCCCGAGGCCCGTCTGCTGCTGGCCGCTCTTGACCTCGTCCCAGGTCATGTCCAGGGCCTCGATGACGCGCTCGATGGGGCCCTTGAGCGTCTTCTCGAGCATCTTGTCCCAGTCCACCTCGAACGCCTCGGGAATCTGGTCTGCGTACTCGAAGCAGATGACGTCCGGGTTCTGCTTGAATTCGGCGTACAGCGCGTCCGCCTGGGGGTCGAGTCCCCGCTCTTCCTCGACCCGACGGAAGTACGAGGGGTGGACCTTCGCCAGGTAGAGACGTTTCGGCTTGCTCCCGCGCTGGAAGTTCGTCCCCAGGAGCAAGTTGGCGTAGTTCGCCCCGCGAACCTGGGCGGTGGCGGTGTCGTAGGCGTCGAGGCGCTTTCCGATGCCGCCCGGAATCCCGACTCGCTCCAGGTCGTACTCGCCCTCCCGGAAGTCCGCGATGACGTCGTGGAGGTAGTTCTTGATGCCCTCCTGGCTCTCGCCCTCGACGATTCGCTCGAGTACCTCCCGCTGGACCTCCTTGGTGATGGGGGCGATGTCCGACCGCTTGTACTCGAAGCCCGTGATGTCCAGGTCGTCGACGTCCTTGCCCTCCTTCCAGACGATTTTCCCCGCGTAGCGCTTCTTCTTGCCCGCCTGGAAGAACCGGCGGTAGAGCTTCTCGAACTCTATCTGGAAGCGGTGGGTCTCGGGGTCGGCGCCGAGTTGGGCCGCGAACTCGCCGTACCGGTCGTTTATCTTCTCCTCCAGGTCGAAGGCGACGTCGATGGCCTCCTCGGTGCTGACGTCCTGGCCGAGTTCCAGCATGACTGAATCGGTATCTCCGTAGGCCACCTCGTAGCCCATCTCGTCGGCGACGCGCTCGGTGAACTTGATGACCTCCCGGCCGGTTGCGGTCACCGCCGCGCCCATCTCCTTGTCGTACAGGCGGAACCGGTCCCACCCCAGAACGCCGTACAGCGAGTTCATGATGACCTTGACCGCCGCCTGCTGGCGGTCGTACTGCTCGTACTCCGACGTTCCCGGGTCGTAGTCGTTCCGGAGGGACTTCTTCTGCTCTCGCTCGCCCAGCAGTTCGTCCACCATCTCCCGGATGATGCCGTCCGGTTCGGTCCGGAACCGCGTCCCGTTGGGCGCCTCGTAGTAGTCGACGCCCTTCTCGCCGTCGGCCTCGGGGGGGAGTTTCGTCTCCGGGCTGGCGTTGATGGTGACCATGCACATCGGGTAGAGGCTCTTGAGGTCGAGCACCGCGACGTTCTCTTTGACGCCGGTGATGGGGTCGAACACCGCGCCGCCCTCGTACTCCTCGGCGTCGGCCCGCCCCTTCGACGGGAGCGCGAACTGCCCGTGGACCTTGTGGAGCACGTAGATGTCCACCGCGTCCCCCGGCGTCGGGGCGTCTTCGAGGAGGCACCCGACGAACGTCCGGACCTCGTCCCAGAACGGGATGACCTCCTGCTTGCGGTCGATTTCGACGCAGAGTTCCACGTCGCGCACGTTGTACTCGAGGAGCGTCTCGGGGTCCGACTCCCAGAGGTCGCCGATGTCCCCGGAGTAGCGCTCTTTCCCCACGTCGAGTTCCAGTTCGCCGACGGCGTCCAGGCGGTAGGACTCCAGTTCCGTGAACTGGGTGCGCTTGTACGCGTACAGCAGGTCGAACACCACGCGACCCTTGATGTCCGGTCCGCCCCAGTCGCTGCGCCAGACCTCGTCGACCCTGGAGAGGCGGTCCGGGTCCAGGTCGTACTCCGACCGGGCGTCGAGCCGTTCCATCCGGTCGAGGAGGTACGGCGCGTCGAAGTCCTCGAAGTTCCACCCGGTGAGGACGTCGGGGTCCGTCTCGGCCAGGTACGTCACGAAGGCGTCGAGCATCTCCGCCTCCGTCTCGAACGACCGGACCTCGTACGTCGGCCCGTCGCGGATGGGTTCGTACCCCGGGAGCGCCTCCGGGGACGGTCCGTCGCCCTCGGGCGCCTCGAAGAGCCACGCGACGTAGGTGTCGTCGTAGGAGTCGTGGCTCGTCAGGCAGACGATGGGTTCCTCGCCGTCCTCCGGGAAGCCCGAGCGGTCGTCCACCTCGATGTCGAAGGTGTTCACGCGGAGGTCGGCGTCCACGTCGACCGGTTCGACCTCGTCGTGTTTGAGCTGGATGGTCCCGTCGTCGAGACGCCGGACGGGTATCCGGACGCCGCTGCCGATGTCCTTGTCGATGAGAAACCGGTTCGGGAACAGGATGTCCGCCTCGTAGTGGTCGAACTCGTCGCGCATCTGGCCGACGTCCCGCGGGGTGCGACCGTAGATGCGCGTCAGGTCCTCCCCGCGGATGCTCCTGTAGGGGTTCCCCTGCGGGTCGGTCTCCTCCCACCCGGTGATGGCGTCCCGGTCCAGGTCGCCGTCCGAGAGGGAGTCAGTCGGCGCGTAGAAGTACGGTCTGAACCCGAGGACGCGGACGTGTTCGGGTTCGTTCTCCCTCGAGCGCCCGAAGAGGTGGACGACCGGGTACTCCTCGCTTCCCTGCCCCTCTATGGTGTAGTCGACCTGCGTGACGGCCAGTTCGAGCGTCCCCGTCGAATCCGGGAACTTGAGGTCGGCGACGTCCACCACCTCGCTGACCGCCTGCCCCCCGTTCCCCGCCACGACCGCGGCTTCCTCTGCCGGTCGCGACGAGTCCCCCTCGGTCGAAAAATCCGAGAGCGTCGCGTTCGTCATGCTCTCGGCTTGGTCGTACCCCTGTAAAAACCCCCATGACCCGCACCGACCCCCGGTCGCCCGCGAAAGTGCGTCGAGGAAAACGAGGAACGGAGTGCGTGCGCACCGGGCGACGTTCTGCGAACTAGAACTATTAATATTCTCTTTACGCACAAACCGAGGGCACGGAAAGACATATGCTACCGCATGCCATATCAGGATTCGAGAATGGCCAGAGATGTCAACTCAGACGGGTTGGGGCGGCCGGACTCGGTCGGTCCCGAGGCACAGAACGCCGACGAGAACGGCGAGCTGGAGTCGTACGAGGTGGACGGAGGTGTCGTCTTCTTCGACCCCATGAACCCCCTCGCCTGGGTTGAGACGTCCTGGACGGTCCGTCTCTCCGAACAGCTCTGAGCCGACCGGACGGACCAGCAGTCGTTCGACGACGGTCGGTCCCGCGGCGAACGCTCTTTCGTCGAACGCCCCTGAGGGTCCGCTCCGTCGGCGAACGCTTTTGCGGGCCCGGTTCCTCGGTCCAGCCGTGCTCTTCGACGACGAGTGGCCCGACGAACCGTCGGAAAACGACCCCGAGCGACGGTGGGGCGACCCGGAGCGGGACCTCCCGAACGCCGTCACTCCGGGGTCGGACGAGGAGATGTCGGACGTCGACCCCGAGCTGTTCAAGACGTTCTGGGCGAGCGTCTTCTTCGCCAACGTCGCCCTGGGCGGACTCTCGCTGGGCGCGATGCTCATCGTCTTCCGCGCCCAGTGGACGTTCGGCCTGGGTCTCGTCGCCGTCGGCGGGTTCGCTGCCTGGCGCACCTGGGCGTACTACGTCGCCTTCAAGAACCGGGACGACCCGGAAGAGGACGACTCGCCCGCCGCCTGAGCCCCAGAAGTGCCCGCCGCAGGGACCCGGGCACCGGGCACCGGGACGCCCGCGGCGAAACGCCTTTTCTGACCGCAACTCGTTGCTGACAGCATGCGAACTGTGCGAGGACCCTCGGGCAAGCGGTACCTGCTCGTCAAGCGGTCGAACGAGTCGAGTCTCGTGCGCGACCCGGAGACGGGGACGGAGGAGTATCTCCCGAACGGGGACCTCGAGCACGTCGAGGGGGCCTCGCCGCTGGAGACGGCCGCGATGGGCGTCCCAGAATCGACGCGTCGCGTGCTGACCGCGGTCCACTCCGAGCCGGCGCTGGGGCTGCTGCTGGAACTGGTCGACTGCGGCGGCCTGTCGGTCGCGGCGCTCCTCGACGCGTACGACCTGTGCGAGAGCGACCTCCACGGACTGCTCGGCGAGTTCCGGGCGGCCGGACTGGTTCGCGAGGCGGAGTTTCACGGCGAGCGAGGCTACGAGCCGACGGAGACGGCCGTCGCTGGCGTGACGCACCTCCGGGAGTGAGCGCCCGCGGCGGGGTCGCCTGACGACTCCGCGGATAGGTCTCCGGTCGACTCCGCGGGGTCCTCTTTTCGACTCCGTCGGCGGGAGTCAGTCGTCGCCGACGAGTTCCGACGCGAGAGGAGCCCCGTCGACGCGCTCGACGGTGGAGCGGTTGCTCGTCGGGTCCTTCTCGACGCGGACCAGGTCGTCCGCCGCGCCCACCAGTTCCTCGTCGTGGCTCACGATGATGATCTGCCTGACGCCGAGATTCCGCATCTCCTCGACCAGGTCGACGAGTCGGGAGACGTGGCCCGCGTCGAGGAACACCGTGGGTTCGTCGAGGATGAGCGGCGGCATCGGCGCCGCCCCGTCGATACCCTCCGCGAGCAGGCGATAGATGGCGGTCCGCAGGCTCAAGTTGAACAGCGCACGCTCGCCGCCCGACAGCTGTTCGGGTTCGAGCGCGGTCCCGTCCTTCTGGAAGACGGTGAGTTCGTACTCCCCGTCGAGGCGGATGTGCGAGTAGGCGTCGTTCCCGTAGACGAGGTCGAACGTCTCGTTGAGCATGCGCTCGAGCGTCTCGACGTTGCGCTGGCGGAGTTCGGCCCGGAGGTCCCCGTAGAGCGCCTCCAGGCGCTCGGTCTCAGCGTGCAGGGATTCGAGCGCCTCGACCCGCGATTCGAGCGCCTCGTGCTGCTCGCGGAGTTCCTCCAGCTGCCGGATGTCCTGTTTCACGCCGCCAATCTTGCCCTGCACCTCGTCGCGCTCCGCGGCCAGCGAGTCCAGTTTCTCCGCAACCTTCTCCAGGTACTCGGTCGCACGGGTCTCGTCCTGCCGGGCGGATTCGATGCGCGACTCGTCGACTGACTCCTGCAGTTCGGCGCGTCGCTCCCGCTTCTCCGCGAGTCGGTCGCGGCGCTCGTCGTTCAGGTCGGCGAGGTTCTCCCGCCGGTCTCGGCAGCGCTCGACGGCCGACTGCGCCTCCTCCCGGTCGGACAGCAGGTCCTGGACGGCCTCCAGGCGCTCGCGACGTTCGCGTACCTCCTCGACGTCCTCCCGCAGGTCCGAGACGGTCTCTCTGGCCGCTTCGGCCCGCTCCGCCTGGACCTCGGCCGCCTCGCGCTTCTCCTCGGACTCGCGCTCCAGTTCGTCGGCCGCCTCCCGTGCCGTGGCGGCCTGTTCGCGCTTCTCGTCGACGGTACCCTCGCGCTCCGAGAGCAACTGGGTCAGGGACTCGCGGCGGTCTTCGAGTCGGGCGACCCGGGCCTCCGTCTCTACGAGCGTCTCCGCCGTCTCCAGGCGCTCTTCGAGCGTCTCGCGCTCGGAGGCCAGGTCGGACAGGCGCGATTCCAGTTCGTCGCGGCGCTCACGGTCGGCTGCGAGCGATTCCACGTGCGGCGAGTCCTCGACCGGCTGCCCGCACTCGGGGCACTTCCCCTCGTCGAGGAGCGATTCGGCCTCGCGAATCTGCTCGCTCAGCGAGCGCAGTTCCACGGTGGTCTCGTTCTCGCGCTCGCGGACCGACTCCAGGTCCGCCCGCACGTCCTCCCGGTAGGACTCCGCCTCGCCGAACGCGACCGGCGCGTCGTCGAACCGGGCTCTCGCCGCCTCGATGTCCGCGTCGAGTTCCTCGACCCGGTCGCGACGGTCCTCGAGCGTCGCGGCGAGTTCGTCGGCTTCGCCGGCGAGTTCCTCGGCCCGGTCGCGCTTCTGCTCGGCCCGCGACGCGAGGTCCTCGGCCTTCGATTCGAGCGTCTCCGCCTGGTTCTCAAGCGCCTGTGCCTCGAGACGCTGCTCGTTGACGGCCTCCCGTCGGTCGGACTCCTCCTCGGAGAGTTCCTCGATTCGCGATTCGAGAGCCGCCTCGTCCGGGTCGTCGAGTGCAGAGTCGGCGAGACGGTCGGCGATGCGGTCGTCCAGCGACTCGATTCGCTCCCGGTGGTCTCGTATTTCCTCTCTGAGTTTCTCGCGCTCGCGCTCAGTGTCGGCTATCTGGTCGGCCAGGGTCGCGACGTCCGCGGCGAGTTCCTCGAGTTTCTCCCGACGCTCTTCGTGCTCGTCGAGGACGGACCGGGCGTTTTCGAGCGTTTCGCGGGCGTCCTGGCGGTTCTTCTCGAAGCGCTCGATATCCGCGTCGAGCCGCGAGAGTTCGCTCTCCAGGGCGTTCAGTCGTTCGTGGGGGTTCGAGTCGGCTTTCGCGTCGATCTGTTCGGCGAGTTTCTGGAGGCTTCCGCGCTTGGTACTCAGGACGTCTTCCACCCCCAGGCGCGCCTCGCTGGCCCGCTCCCGGTACTCTTCCAGTTTCCCGAGTTGCAGGAGGTCGTCTATCATCGTCTGGCGCGACGCGGGCGAGGCGTTGATGAGTTTGTTCACCTCGCCCTGCCGGACGTACGCGCAGTTGACGAACGCGTCAGCGTCCATCCGGAGGAGGTCGGTGATGGCCCGCCGCACGGCCCGCGCGCCCTCGATTGTTTCGTCCGGGCCTTCGAGGACACACTTCGCTGTCTGGACCCGGTCGCCGCTCGCGCGGAGGCGACGCTCCACGGTGTACTGGCCGCCGTCGTGCGTGAACCAGAGGTCGATTTCCGCCTCCTCGGTTCCGCTGGTCATCACGTCCTCCAGCGTCTCGTCCAGCGCCTTCGACCCGTAGAGCGCGAAGAAACACGCCTCCAGCAGCGAGGACTTCCCGCTCCCGTTCAGCCCGTGGATGACCGTCACCCCGTCGCTTAGACGGAGGTCGGCGTCGTCGTACGGCTTGAAGTTCCGGAGCCGGATGCGTTCGAACCTCACAGGAAGTCCTCCATCGAGACCTGGCCGTCGGTGGATTTCCGGGACCGGTTCGCGGACCGGTCGGTTTCGTCGCCCGTCTCGGTTTCGTCGTCCGTCTCGGCTTCGTCGTCCGTCTCGGCTTCGCCCTCTGGCTCGGCTCCGGCGTCACTCTCGCCACCGTCCTCGGGGTCGGCGTCGTCTCCTGAGGCCCCGAGGACGTCGGCGTCTGCCGCACCATCCTCAATCGCGTCGCCGGCCTCGCTTCCGGTCGGGGTCGAGGAGTCGACGGGGACCGCCGATTCGCCGACGTCGTCGGTCTCCGACGCCGCGGCATCGGCAGCGTCGGAGGCCGCCGCCCGTTCGTCGGACTCCTCCGACTGGTCCTCCGGAGGTACGCCCTCGAATCCGTCGAGACCCTCGTCGAGGCGGTCGGCGACCCGTCTCCGGACCGTCTCGCGGACGTTCGAGTCGGCAACCGCGTCGTCGCGGACGGTCTGGTCCACGTCGAGGGCGGCCGACGAGAGGCCCAGGTCTTCGACCCTGTCGCGGACGGCGGCGTCCGGGTCCGCGAAACTCACCTCGACAGTCGAGGCGGCCTCCAGTTCGCGGCGGTCGGTGACCCGGGCGACGAGGGCGCCTTCCTCCAGCGCCAGTTCCTCGACGCTCGCCGGGGTGACGGGGTCGCCCTCGCCGGTGATTTCGACGACGACGACGGCGTCCGAGAGGTCGTGCTGGCGGACCTGCTCGCGCACGCGCTCGCCGCCTTCGCCGGGCCCCAGCGCCACGCTCACGAAGACGAACGGTCGGGTCTCCAGCGAGCGACGGCGGATGTCGACCCCCTCGTCGAACTCGACGATGTTGTACCCGCGGGCGTCTCGTTCGGCCGCGCTGGCACGCTCCGTCGACCCGCAGTAGGTCACCCAGGTCCCGTCGACCTCCGCGGTGTCGGGCGTGTGATTGTCCCCGAGCAACATCGCGTCGAACGCCACCGACGAGCGGTCGAGGACCGTTTCGGTGTCCCAGTCGGCGTGGGCGAACGGCGTGAACAGGCCGTGAGAGACCAGTGCGGCGAAGTCGGAGTCGTGCGGTTCGAAGTCGTACTCCAGGTCCTCGCGCCGGGAGCGGGGCACGTGGTCGAGTCCGTAGAAGGCAGTCTCGCCGACCACGGTCGGCGACGCCCCCAGTCGCCGCGCCAGTCCCAGTCGCTCGAACAGATCGAGCCACTGTCCCCCGCGCGTCGCCTCGTGGTTGCCGACGACGGCGAGGAACGGAATCCCGGCGTCGTCGAGTTCGCGGAGGGCAGACAGGGTCCCGAGGATGTCCCTGAGGTCCGGGCGCCGGTCGTGGAACAGGTCGCCCGCGTGGACCACCGCGTCCACCTCCAGGGACGCGGCGTCCGCGACCACTGCCTCGAACGCCTCGAGGAAGTCCCGGCGACGCGCCGTCGAGTGGTACTGCTGGTACCCGATGTGCGTGTCGCCCGTGTGGATAACCCGCGTCATCTGTCCCGTGATTGGCCACCACCCGGTAAAATCGTTCCGTGAGCGCGGTGAAAGTATTCCTCCGGGGTCGCTTCGCGAGCAGTCACACCCTGGGGCACCACGCCGGAACCGGCGCGACCGCGTCCCTCGCCGGAGTTCTCCGGTCGGTCGCTGTCCCGAGTGTCCTCGCGGCGCTCGGGCGGACGCTGGCAAGTATCCGACGGGTCGGCGGCGGCGGCCCTGAACCGTGCGAGCGTTTCGAGAACCGTCCGACCCAGGCGGCGCGCCGCGTCGTCGCCGCGCCGCCTGGCGTCGGCGACTGCCCGGCGGAGGTCAGCGAGACCGCCCCCGGAGACGAACGCGGCGGCCGATTCGACGTCGGCCACGGCGACGCACGCATTCTCGATGGGTCGACGGTGCGCCGGCGACGCGGGCGCGGACCCGTCTGCGAGCGACGCGAGCGCCCGCTCGACGTCTGCTGTCGGCGGGCGGTCGCCTCGTCGCGTCGAATCCCGGAAATCGTCGCGTCTCTCGGCGGCGGGGTGGCTGGTCACGGCCCGCTCTGGTCCGTCTTCGGGTTTAAACCTTCAGCGAGGAGCTAAATCGTCAGCGAGTAGAGGCGCTTGCGCGCGTCGGAAAACGAGAAGCGGGAGTCCACGGCGTCGACCTCTTCGAGGCGCGTCAGCGCGTACCGGACGGTTCTCGGAGGGAGCAGCGTCTCCTCGACGAGCTGGCTCTGCGTGAGTGTCTCGTTGTACTGGAGAACCTTCGCAACCAACTTCGCGCTCGGGGGCAACTCGCGAATCGACGCCCACCGGTCCGCGTCCTCGGATGGCTCCTCCTGCACGGCCTCTGACGTGCTCATACGTACCAATCGTCGGTGATGACAGCTATTAATATTTGCTATGTATAAATATTACTTTCATTCATCTACCAGTCTGTCAATTTGAACGAGGCGTCCGGCGTGGGGGGAAGGGGGTCGATAGTTCCGGAATTGGTCGGCGCCCCCCGTTCGGGGGGAGCGGAATGTCCGTGGCGTCGGCTGATTCTGACTGTTTCCGCCCGAACGGGCGCGAACGGGCGTCAGACGCCCGTCAGAGACCGGCGAAGGACACCCTGACCCGAAACCTCTTATGAATGCCCACCCTAGGGCTGACGATGACCGATACGGTCGACGACGTTGACCTTCCGTACGACGAGGAGGCGGCGTCGCAACAGGATAAGATCGAGGCACTCCAGGAGCGGCTGGAGGTTCTCGAGGCGCAAAACGAGGAGATGCGCGACAAGCTCCTCGACGCAAACGCCGAGAACAACAAGTACCAGCAGAAGCTCGAACGGCTCACCCACGAGAACAAGAAACTGAAGCAGTCCCCGCTGTTCGTCGCCACCGTCCAGGAGATTACGGACGAGGGCGTCATCATCAAGCAGCACGGGAACAACCAGGAGGCGCTGACAGAGGTCACCGAGGAGATGCTCGAGGATCTCACGCCCGACACGCGGGTCGCCGTCAACAACTCTCTGTCTATCGTCAAGACGCTGGACGACGAGACCGACGTGCGAGCGCGGGTGATGCAGGTCGAGCACAGCCCAGAGGTCACCTACACCGACATCGGCGGCCTCGAAGAACAGATGCAGGAGGTCCGGGAGACGGTCGAGATGCCCCTCGAGCGCCCCGAGATGTTCGAGAAGGTGGGCATCGACCCGCCGTCCGGCGTGCTCCTCTACGGGCCGCCGGGCACCGGGAAGACGATGCTGGCCAAGGCCGTCGCCAACCAGACCGACGCGACGTTCATCAAGATGGCGGGCTCCGAACTGGTCCACAAGTTCATCGGCGAGGGCGCGAAACTCGTCAGGGACCTCTTCGAGGTGGCTCGCAAGAACGAACCCGCCGTCATCTTCATCGACGAGATAGACGCCATCGCGTCCAAGCGGACCGACTCCAAGACCTCCGGGGACGCGGAGGTCCAGCGGACGATGATGCAACTGCTCTCGGAGATGGACGGGTTCGACGAGCGCGGCGAGATTCGCATCATCGCGGCCACCAACCGCTTCGACATGCTGGACCCCGCCATCCTCCGACCGGGTCGGTTCGACCGCCTCATCCAGGTTCCCAAGCCCGACGACGAGGGCCGCGAGATAATCTTCAGGATTCACACTCGCGACATGAACGTCTCCGACGACGTCGACTACGAGGCCCTGGCGGAGATGGCCGTCGAGGCGTCCGGGGCGGACATCAAGGCGGTCTGCACCGAGGCCGGCATGTACGCCATCCGGGACGACCGCACGGAAATCTACATGAAGGACTTCGAGGAGGCCTGGTCGAAGGTGCAGGCCGAGGACACCGACGAGGAAGGCGTCTCCCGCGCGTTCGCGTAGGCCGGATTCCCCGTCGACCGGTCGGTTTTCGCGTTCCGAGACCTCGAGTGTCGACGCCATCAGAGTTGGACGACGCCGTCCGAGTTCGACGACGCCGTCAGAGCAGCAGGAACGCCAGGTACGGTACCACGAACAGGACGACGAACACGCCGAGGAGGACGAGAAGGTAGCTCACGCCCGTCGCACCCGCAGTCAGCCACGCGTCGTGGTCGAACGTCTCGGTGAGCGCCATACCCGACGCTGGGGCGGGGGCGGCTTAATACCCCGACCCGGCGCGGACGTGACCGGGTTTGCCAGCGCTTCTCGTCGGCGGCGTCCGAATCACTCAAACCGTCTCGGTCGGACAGGGGGGTATGGGCACCCCGCTCGACGACCGCGAAGACCAGGTCTCGGAAGTGCTGGACCGTCTGTACGACGAGTACCCCGACGCGACCATCTCGCTGAACTTCTCGAACCGCCTCGAACTGCTGGTGGCCGTCGTCCTCTCGGCGCAGTGTACCGACGAACGGGTGAACCAGATTACCGCCGACCTGTTCGAGACGTACCGGACGCCCGAGGACTACGCGAACGCGCCCCAGGAGGAACTCGCCGAGGCCATCAGTTCCTGTACGTACTACAACAACAAGGCGAAGTACCTCAGGAGCGCCTGCCGGACCATCGTCGAGGAACACGACGGCGAGGTGCCGGACACGATGGACGAGTTGACCGACCTGACGGGCGTCGGCCGCAAGACGGCGAACGTGATTCTCCAGCACGGCCACGACGTCGTCGAGGGCATCGTCGTCGACACGCACGTCCAGCGACTCTCCCGGCGCCTGGGACTCACCGAGGAGTCCAGGCCCGAGCGAATCGAGGAGGACCTGATGAGGGTCGTCCCGGAGTCGGACTGGCAGCAGTACACCCACCTGCTCATCAGCCACGGCCGGGCCGTCTGTAGCGCGCGGAGTCCGGACTGTGCCGACTGCGTCGTGGAGGACGTCTGTCCGTCGTCGAAACTGGACAGCGACGTGGACCTCGCGAGCGGCGAATCCTGGGCCTGACCGGGGCGCGTCGCTCCCGGAACTCAGAAGACGTAGATTGTCAGGTAGCGGTAGGCGCCGATGACCCACGCGCCGATCCAGAACAGCACGTACCCGAAGACGCCGACGCGGAGGCGTCCCCGCCAGGCGCTCATGTTCTCGTGGAGGTCGTCCAGGGCCACCTCCTGGTCCGGGTCGCGGTAGAGGTTCGCCCCGTGTTTGACCTGGAAGATGCGGACGATGCCGGTGAGGGCGAACACCAGCATCGCGTACGCCTGCAGGCCGAGAATGGCGTGCAGCGCAGAGAGACCGCCCAGTTGCTGGAACAGTCGCGGGACCATCCACGTCACGACCGGAATCGTGTTGACGACGAGCCCCGGGACGATGACCCGGAGGTGGCGGACGAGGACGCTCCAGGTCACCACCTCCGAGTCGATGATTATCCAGGCCCCGTAGAGGTAGAACGGAAAGCTCGCCGTCACCAGGAGGCCCGCCGCCGTCGCAGCGGTCGATTCGCTCACCATCGTCGGGGCTTCGGAACCACGCGGCCTAAAGGGTCCGGAACGCGTCGCGACCCGAGCGCACGGCGGGCCCGCCGGTCCACGAACCGACGCGACCCCGGTGGCGTCTGGCAGTCCGGCGGCGCGTGTCGGAAGGCGTATGGCGCTGTGGGAACAACACTGGTCGATGGCAGACCGGTCATCCACGTCGGCCGACCGGCCGGAGAGCGAGTCCGACGCCGACTCTCGGTCGGCCGCGGCGCGCCAGGGTGCGGCGGACCGGGACCCCGACGGGTCGGGGCGAGACGCCGAGGCGTCTGGAACTGACCCCGACGAACTCCGCCGCGAAATCGAACAGAAGTACGACTTCGAGAACTTCGGACCGGCCGACATGGAGCGGATGTCGCTCGAGGAGTGGGAGGCGGCGTTCGACGCCGACTCGTGGATACTCGGCGAGGAACTCCTCGAACGCGTCGAGAAGGAACTCAAGAGTCGCATCGCCTCCCGCGACGTGTTCGCGGTCCTCGAACGCGTCGAGGAGGACGGCGAGCGCCGACTGCTGGCCTACTCCGACGAGGGCTACGCGATGGTCTCTCCCGACGGGACCGTCGAGGGCGAGGGGACGGTCCTGCGGGACGTCAAACCCACCGTGGTCCTCTGCTCGATGGAGGACTACGAGGTGGCGGACCCCCCTGCCAACGTGACCCTCCCCCACCCGGACGAGGTACCGGAGGGGACCGGCGAGTTCGGGAACCTGATGCTCCAGATAGTCGCCGGCGTCCAGATAGTCGCCGGCGTCGGTCTGCTGGGGGCGTGGCTGTTCGCGGACCTCCCCGGCCAGGAGTTCGCGATTAAGCTGGTGTTCCCGGTCGTCGCGCTGTTCTTCCTGGGAATCGGCCTGTTCCTGTTCCTGGTCGTGGCGAACGCGCGCCTCTCGGACCGGTTCCGGGCCGAGGAGTTCAGACGGCGCCTCCGCGCGACGGGGCTGGACGACGGCGAACGACCCGAGTTCCTCCCCTTCTCCGAGGACGACGTGGTCCCCATCACGGGCCACCGCCGCGAGGCCGACGCACTCGACGACGAACCCGGCACGTGACCGGACCCGAACAGGATGCCGGTGACTCCCGTGCCGGACCGTCGCTCCGGATTCGGTCGCCTCTTGTTTATAAAGCACCCGTATACGAAGGGTGGCGTGTTACGGCTCGAAACCCCCGATACTTCGGGATTCGTCGTCGTCGCCGGCCCGCAGGAGTACTTGAACGGGCGGCGGGTTCGGCGACCGGTCCGAATCACCGAATCGGTCGTTGACGGGTGCGAAACCCGTCCGAGGAGCCGTCGTGTGACACTCCCCGTCGTGCAGTCCGGTGGGTTTAAGCGCGTCCCATCCTGACGGCATCATGTATGAACAGGCGGGACTTTCTACGGACAGCCGGCGGGTCCGCTGCTGCCGCCGGCGCGGTGGCGGCCAGCGCCGGGACCGCCGCCGCCCAGGAGTTCGACTACGGCGGCTGGTTCGACGACGTCGGCAACTACGACGGCTCGACCGCCGACGCCACCGGCCAGGGCGAGGTCACCATCACCGTCGGCGCCGAGGGCAACGGCGGCGCCTTCGCGTTCGACCCCCCGGCCGTCCACGTCGACACCGGCACGAAGGTCATCTGGGAGTGGACCGGC
>JBEPXT010000053.1:0-21720 GCA_041641795.1 Salinigranum sp. | reverse complement strand
GGGGAGCCGATCATCATGACGTGGCGGCGCTGCTTGGCGGCCTTCATGATGACGTCGCGGGCGTGTTCCTGCCCGATGACCTGGTCGACCAGGCGGTCGGGCACCTCTATCTCGGCGGTCGAGTCGATGATGAGACCGCCCAGCAGGTCGTCTTCGTCCACGTCGTCTTCGACTTCCGCGTCTATCTCGACGTCGCTACCGAGGTCCTCGATAGTCCGCTCCGCCGGCGCCGGAGCGTCGTGGTCTGCCGATTCATCCGACGCAGGCGCGTCACCGCGAGCAGACTGGTCGGCGTCGTCGCCGTAGTCCGACTGCTCGTCAGTCCCCGCCGCCTGCCCGGACGCGGGGGACGGGTCCGGCTCGACTCCGTCTGTCTCGTCAGACTGCGAGGAGTCGCCGGTCCCGTGCTCCGGGTGGCTGTCGTCGGTATTCGTATCGTTGCTCATAGAACTGTGTCGCTACCTCTTGTGAAGGGTTTGCTACTGATATACTTTCTCCCCGTGGACGTGACCCGCGCATCCCCAGCCAATCCGCCCGTTCGGGCCTGTAGGCGCTACTTTACCGGTTCTCGCGAACTCGTGGTATTTATAAACTGGTGGGTGAAATAGAGAGAGCATGCGGGGGTTCTACATCGGCCGGTTCCAGCCGTACCACAACGGCCACCACCAGATGGTCGAGGAGATAGCGTCGGAGGTGGACGAACTGGTGCTCGGAATCGGGAGCGCCGGCGATTCGCACACCCAGCACGACCCGTTCACGGCGGGCGAGCGCATCATGATGATAACCAAGGCCGTCTCCGAACTGGACGTGACGACGTACGCCGTTCCCATCGAGGACCTGGACCGGAACTCGGTCTGGGTGAGCCACGTCAGGAGCATGTCTCCCTCCTTCGAGGTGGCGTACTCGAACAATCCGCTCGTCATCCAGTTGTTCAAGGAGGCCGGCATCGAGGTCCGCCGGTCGCCCATGTTCAACCGGGAGCTCCTGGAAGGGACCGACATCCGCGAGAAGATGGCCGACGGCGGACCCTGGCAGTCACTCGTCCCGGAACCCGTGGTGGACGTCATCGAGGAGATAGACGGCATCGAACGCATCCAGCGCGTGAGCGACACCGACGCGAACGTCGAACCGGAAGACTGCGAGTGACGCGCGCGAGGAACAGATGATTACGCTGGCATCCGACTTCGGCTCGCCGTACCCCGCCGCGATGCGAGGCGTGCTCCTCCGCCAGTGCGACGCTCGACTGGCCGACGTCACCCACGAGTTGCCCCGGCAGGACGTCCGCGCGGCCGCGTTCTGGCTCGGGTTCGTCCTCCCGGAGTTCCCGCCGGCCGTCCACCTCGCGGTGGTCGACCCCGGCGTCGGCACGGACCGGGATGCCCTCGTGGTTCGCGCCGGCGACCACGCCCTCGTCGGCCCGGACAACGGGTCGCTGCTCCCGCCGGCAAGACGACTGGCCGACGCGCGGTCTGCGTCGGTCGAGGTGTTCACGTACGCGTACGACGACCCGGACTCCGCCACGTTCCACGGGCGGGACGTCTTCGCCCCCGCCGCCGCCCGCGTCCACCGGACCGGCGTGGCCGACGTCGAGAATCTGGACGCCGTGACGCCGGCGCCGTCGTTCGTCGACCTCTCGTTTCCCGACCCCGCCGTCGACGACGACGGAGCGACCGGCGAAGTGCTCGTCGTCGACGACTTCGGCAACGTGGTGACCAACGTCCCGGGCGACGTCCTCGACGACCTGGAGACGGTGCTGGTCGACGGCGAGGCAGTCCCCGTCGGTCGGTCGTTCGCCGCCGTCGATCCGGGTGAGCGAGTCGTGACCGTCGGGAGCCACGGCAACGTCGAGTGCGACGTCAACCGCGGGCGCGGCGACGAGGCGTTCGGTCTCGCGCCCGGCGACGAACTGCGCCTGGACGCACCCCGGGGCTGACCCCGCCGAGGGGCGGTCGGCGACGCGACAGAGACGACACCACCGCCGAACTGCGAGGCCCCGCCTCGCGTTTCTATAACTGCACCAACAGCTTCAACCGGCGGTACCTGTAAACACGGGTATGTCAGAGGCGGTCCCGAGTTCGGCCGTTGTCGAGTCAGTCGCTGCACGCGAGGGCGTACCGCCGTCAGAGCTCTCCGCTCCGCTTGCCGAGTCTGTCGACCCGGAGGCCCTGGACCAGCTTTTCCGGAACCGTACGGGCCGGGTCGTCTTCGAGTACCTCTCCTACGAAGTGACCGTCCACGACTCCGGCGACGTGGCGCTCGAACTGCTGACCGACACCGGGTAGCGCGGCGACCGAGTACAGGGGTCGACCCCCGGCTTTCACGGACGAGCGGCCGTCCTATTCGACGAACCGCGCGCTCGACGGGTCGTGAGCGAACGGCGAGCGGAACAGTCGGGAACCGGAGCCGAAAACGAACAGAGAACTGAGAGAGGGGAGAGCGTCGATTCTCGCGGAGGCGGGCGGTCCGGCTCAGTCGGCGGCGATGACGTCGTCGATGCGGACTATCATGGTCGCGGCCTCGGTGGCCGACTCGATGGCCTCGCGCTTGACGGCGGCGGGGTCGACGATGCCGTGTTCGACGGGGTCGCCGATTTCGCCCGCGCGGCCCGTGGAGATGATGCCGGCGCGGCCCTCCGTCTCGAAGCGCGCCCGCAGGTCGACCAGCGCGTCGATGGAGTCCATGCCGGTGTTCTCGGCGAGGGTCCGCGGCAGGGCGTCGATGGCGTCGGCGAAGGCGTCGACGGCCAGTTGCTTGCGTCCCTCGATGCCGGCCGTCTCGCTCCGGATGTAGTCGGCGATGGCGATTTCGGTCGCGCCGGCGCCCGGGACGACCCCGCCCTTGGTCAGCGCCGCGATGACGACGTCCACGGCGTCGTTGATGGCGCGTTCCAGTTCGTTCACGACGTGTTCGGTGCCGCCCCGAAGGAACAGGGTCACCGACCTGGCGGCCGACCCGCCCTCGACGAAGGTGAGTTCCTCGTCGCCGAACTTCCGGATGTGGACAGTCTCGGCGTGGCCGAAGTCGCTCTCGTCCAGGTCCGACAGCGACCCGATGCGCTTGGCGCCGGTGGCGCGGGCGAGCGCCCGGGCGTCGCTGTTGCTGACGTTCTCGAACGCCAGGATGCCCTGGTCCGCCAGGTAGCTGTCGACCCGGTCGCTGATGGACTTGGTGCAGAAGACGACGTCCACGCCGGCCTCCTTGAGCGTCCTGGCGTACCCGCGGAGTTCGCTGTCCTCGGCCTCGATGGCGGCGTTGAGCTGGTCGACCGAGGAGATGTTGTACTCCGCGTCGGCCTCGCCCTTGCGCACGTCGAGTTTCATGTCGACGATGGCGACGGAGGCGTCCTCGACGCCCCGGGGCATGTTGTCGTTGACGCGCTCCTTGTCGAGGACGACGCCCTCGACCAGTTCGGTCGCCGAGGACGAGGCGCCCGTCCGGGTGGTGATGTGAATGTCGTCGCGGTCGATGCCGTCGTTCTCGACCATCCGTACCGCCTCGACGACCCGCTGGGCCAGCGTTCCGGCGGTCACGTCGCCGGTCCCCTTGCCCGTCATGCTGGATTCGGCCACGGCCTCCAGCAGTTCGTCGTCCATCTCGCCTTCGAGGACCTGCTGTTCGATGGCCTCGGTGGCGAGTCGGGCGGCCTCGTTGTACCCCTCGACGATGACCGTCGCGTGCAGGTCGTCCTCGAGGAGGTCCTCGGCGTGCGCGAGGAGTTCACCGGTCAGCACCGCTGCGGTCGTGGTCCCGTCGCCCACTTCCTTCTCCTGGATCTGGGCGACTTCGACGATCATCTGGGCCGCCGGGTGTTCGATGTCCATCTCGTCGAGAATCGTCGCCCCGTCGTTGGTGACGACGACTTCCCCCGAGGAGTCGACGAGCATCTTGTCCATCCCCCGCGGCCCGAGTGTCGTGCGAACCGCGTTCGCCACGGCTTTCCCGGCCCGGATGTTCGAGTCCTGGGCGGCCTGTCCGTGCGTCCGCTGGCTGCCTTCCGTGAGAATGAACAACGGCTGCTGTTGCATGCGTGCTGCCATGATAGGAAACCTCGTCGTAAGGAATGGTTGCAGTTCTATATATCTCTTTCTCCCGCGGACCGGAATAATCGCACGACAGCACGGCGGGTGCTGTCGCGTGCCACAGCGAAACTGCGCGAACGAACCAGTTTCGCTAGCTGGACAGGAAGTTGACCTGTCACGAAAGTGTTCCCTCGAGTCGGAGCGGCGTCGCCTACAACTATAACGCGCGGGAACGAGCGACGAAACGATGCTGGAACTGGAGCACGGGTTCCGGGTCGTCGACGTCAACGCCCGACTCGAACCCGACTCGGAGGCTGTGGCGACGCGGGGGCGCGAAATCAGTCCGGAGCGACTGGAGCGGGAACTTCACCAGGCGGGCGTCGTGGGGGCCGTCGTCTCGCCGGGTCACCGCCCCGAATCCGAGGGGTACCTGCAGGCGAACAACGCCGTCGCACGACTCTCCGTGGACCGACCGTTCTTCGCGTTCGCGCGAATCAACGGCCCCCGCGACGCGAAAAGCAGTACGTCGGCGCGCCTGCGGAACCTGCGGGCCGCGCGGAAGGAGTACCACACGTCGCCGAGCGACGTCGAGCAGTACGCCTACGACGACCGATTCTTCGGCTTCTCGCTCGACCCGGCGCGGGACGGCCTCCCCGACGAGGAGACGCTCGACCAGCTAGACGACGTCGGCCTGCCCGTCATCGTCGACGCGGGACAGCAGTACACGCCGCTGACCGTCGGCGAGACGCTTCTCCAGCGCGAGTTTCCGGTGGTCCTGGCGGGGTTCGGCGGCTTCCCGCTGGACAGACGGCTGATGGACAACGCCATCGACATGCTGGACACGCACGACCAGCTGTACCTGGACACGAGCTTCGTCCGGTACCGGGACGTGCTCGAACGCGGACTGCTGGAACACCCCGACCGCGTCCTCTTCGGGTCGGGGGCGCCGGACGCGCATCCGAACATCGGCGTGATGGAGATTCTCACGCTCGACGTCTCCGAAGACCTGATGCGCCGGGCGTTCTCGAAGAATCCGTCCCGACTCGTCCCCGCCCTGGCTCCCGGCGAGGGGTAGTGGTCGTCACGTCCGCCAGTGCTGCGGTGGCCCGTCGCACGGCGGTGGGGGCGTCGACGCGGCGTGGAGCCCTCACCGCCAGTCGTAGACGGCAACCGCGCGGTCGGTCCGCTTCGAGCGACCGTGGGGGTTCCGCGTCTCGGAGCGGTCGCGCGCCCGGGCGACCAGGCCGTCCGAAGTGCCGGTCGCCAGGCCGCCGAGGACGTTCTTCCCGCTGGCGAACCAGGACGTGACCGGCGTGGACCCGGCCACAACCTCCCTCGCCCCGGTGCCCGCGTCCCTGGCTGCGTGACTCAGCGTCCGGCGGACGACGGTCGGGCGGAGACCGTAGTTTTTCACCAGGCGGTAGGTCAGGGCGCGGTACTTCCACCCGAGGTCGTTCTCCTGGACGCCTCCGTCGGCTTCGAACTCGCGGCGCACGCCCATCTTCGGGACCCAGCTGACGTCGAAGCCGAGTCCGGCCAGGCGGTGTGCCGCGTCGCGCGCGCCGCCCGTCTGCAGGTACTCGTCGAAGCCGTCGAGGGCGTCGAGGACCGACCGCCGGAACGCGACGTTGCCGCCGTTGAAGTAGGTGACCTCGCGTCCGCAGATGGACCGGCGCTCGGGGTCTTCAGTCGTCATGCCGGCCTGGAGCGTCTGGTGGGTCGGTCCAGTCACCACGTCGGCGTCCTCGAAGCCGCGGTCCAGCGCCTCGCGCCACGAGGACTCGACGGCCAGGTCGTACCGGAGGAGTGCGACGACGTCGCCCGAGGCGGCGTCGATGCCGGCGTTGCGGGCGACGTTCAGGGTCCGCGCTGAGAGTTCGACCAGGACGTCCACGTCGTCTCGCTTGCGAACCATCCCGGTCGTCCCGTCGGCGGAGGGGCCGTTGACCACGACCACCTCCGCGTCGGGGGCGTGCTCGGCCAGCGCGTCCAGTCCGGACGCCAGCTGGTCCCGCCCGTTCAGCGTCGGGACCACGACCGAGAGTTGCATATCAGTTCGATTCTCGGCGGTCGTTTAAATCGGTTCGCTTACAGACCGGCGTGGGACGGGCGGCGGGTGCGCGGATTCGGGACGCGTTCTCGCCCGTCGCCGCCTCACTCGGCTTCGCTGGCCCTCGTCGCCGCCTGCTCCGCTCGTCGCTCGACAGTCGCGTCCCAGTAGGACACCGACGCGAGTCTGTCGCCGACCGGCGTCGCCCCGAGTCGCGTATCGAGGGCTCTGAACGTCCCGGCCACGCTGTCGGGCATCTCCCGGTAGAAGCCGAACGGGAGCACGAAGTCGTGGTCCTCCCCGGCCAGACTGAGCCCCGCGTCCGCCAGCAGGCGGACGACGTCGTCGCGGGAGTACAGGCGCGACCCCATCGGGAGCAACCAGTTGTAGATGACGCGCGTGCTGAAGCCGTTGAAGGTGTCGAAGAAGACCTGATCTTTCGAGACGCGGGACATCTCGGCGAGGAACTTCGCCGGGGTGTCCGCCAGGTGGAAAAACCGCATGGCGAAGACGGCGTCGAAGTGGTCGTCCGGGAACGGCAACCGGGCCGCGTCGCCCCGCAGGAACTCGAGGTGGTCGTCGACGCCGGCGGCCCGGGCCTTCTCCCGACCCTGCGCGAGCATCGCTCTCGAGATGTCCAGTCCGACCGTGTTCGCTCCGCGCTCTGCCAGCATCACCGTGAACCGACCGGTTCCGCAGGCGATTTCGAGGATGTTCCGTCCCTCGACAGGCCCGAGCGCCGACAGGACCGCCTCCTTCTCCCGCCGGTCGATGAGTCTCCCGCCGCCGGTGAATCGCTTGGACTCGTACTCCTGAGCCACTTCGTCGGCCTGGTACCACTCCTTTCCTTTCACGCTACCCACGATTCCTCTCCCCGGGACTAAAACCGTACTGGATACGGGCGACTGCCGCCGGCGGACTCGTCGCCACCCCGAACATTTGTGTGTCGTGCTAGCGTACGCAGATTCATGCCAACGTGTCGTCACTGCAAAACCGACGTCGCGGCGGAAGACCTGGTTCGCCACGAACGGCCCGGCGTGGTGAGAGTCCACTGCCCGGAGTGCGAACGACCGCTGGGCCGGTACCGACGTCACGGGGACGCCCCCGAGACGGACACGCTTCGGGACTGAGTCGTCCCGGGAGCGGGTGGCCGCGCGGCGGTGGCCGGCAGTGGTCGTCGAACGACGGGGTTTCCGGCGCTGTACGGCCGGGTCGGGGGCGTCGACGGTCCGCCGGCGCCGACCGCATTCCCACGTCCTAATATGAGTATAAGGTGTCTGGATTGTATTGTCACACTTGTAGCCAACCTTTACCACTCCCTTCGAAGCTTTCTGGAGTATGAGCACCAGTACCGCAGACGCCAGTCGTGAGGAACCCCTCAGCGAAGCCGAATTCCGTGACCGACTCCGCGAACTCCCCCCGAGCGCCAAACTCGTCGCGAAAGTGCTGGAGACCGACGCGCCGCTCTCGCAGGGGCAACTGGCGGAGGAGTCGCTCCTCCCCGACCGCACGGTCCGGTACGCCCTGAATCGACTCGAGGAGTCGGACCTCGTCGGCTCCCGGTACAGCTTCAAGGACGCTCGCAAGCAGGTCTACTTCCTTCGGACGTAGTCGTCGGCCGCGCATCGGTGTCGGCCACTGGGGGTCGTTCCTGACCAAGCCGCGAACCCCCATCCGGACACGCGACGGCCGGCAGCGGCTGGTATCGACGTCCTGCCCCTCGTGCAGGTCAGTGTGCCACGGAGACAGTCAGGACCGACCGCACCACCACTTCGACGTCCGGGGCACCTCGGCGCGTCCGACTTATGCGTCGGCGGCGCCACGGAGCGAGCGTGCAGGTCACACGAGTACCCGTCTCCGTCGCTCGCGCACCGACCGGCGCCACCAACGCCTACGTCGTCGGCGCCGACCCCGCGGCCCTCGTCGACCCCGGGGGTCGCTCGGCCGAACTCGATTCGGCGCTCGACGGGCGGGAGATAGCGCACGTCCTGGCCACGCACGCCCACCCCGACCACGTCGGTGGTGTGGCCCACTACGCCCGCGAGACGGGGGCGACCGTCTGGGCGCGCCGCGGCTACGAGCGACGATTCGCCGACGCGACCGGTCGGACGCCGGACCGGACGTTCGTGGAGGGGACGCGAATCGACCTCGGAACCGGGGCGGTGACTGTCGTCGACGTTCCGGGTCACGCCCCGGACCACGTGGCCCTCCTCGTCCCGGGCGGGAACACCGGCGACCTGAGCGCCGCGACTGCCGACGAAGGCGACGGGCGCCTCCCATCTGCCGACGGCGACTGGCACACCGTTCTCTGCGGCGACGTGGCGGTGGCCGAGGGAAGCGTCGCCGTCGCCGCGCCGGAGGGCGACGTCCGCGCCTACCTGACGTCGCTCAGGCGACTCCGCGCCCGCGCCCCGTCCGTCCTCTATCCGGGTCACGGTCCCCGAATCGACGACCCCCGGGCGGCACTCGAACGTCTCGTCGCGCACCGACTCGACCGTGAGGCGCGCGTTCTGGCGGCCGTCCGCGAGGGGGCCGCGGATCTGGACGCGGTTCTCGCGGCCGCCTACGACGCCGACCTGACCGGCGTCCGCGACCTGGCCCGCGGGACGGTCCGGGCGCACGTCGAGAAACTGGCGCACGAGGGGGCGGTCAGGTGGGACCCGAACCGGGGCACGGTTCGGCCGGCGACTCGCTGACCCCCGGTGGTCCCCGACGGGGTTTTGTGGGCTCCCTCCCGACGGAGCCACATGGAGAGTCTCGAAGCCGAACTGGACCGGGCGCGCGACCTCGACGTGTCGGTCCTGGCGACGGCCATCGAGTCCATCGGCTTCGAGTGTACGCGGTGTGGCGCGTGTTGCACCGCGGACGCGGCCGACGGTCGGCCGTCGGCGGGCGAGGACGGCGACGACGCGACGGCCGGCACTGCTCTCGCCGCCGACGTGGACGCGAACTCCGACGCGCCGACCCGAGAACCGCACACGGCGACGGTCTTCCCCGACGAGGTCCGGCACCTCCAGGAGCGGACGGGCGCCGAGTGGCGCGACGTCGCCCGTCCGATGCCCTACGGCCTGCGGGATGGCCCGGACGGGCCGTCGGGAGAGACATTCGAGTGGGCGCTCCAGACCGACGGCTGCGGGGACTGCACGTTCTACGCCGAATCCGACGACGGCACCGGCCGCTGTACGGTTCACCCCGACCGGCCACTCATCTGCCGGACCTACCCGTTCAGCGTGGCCCTCGGCGGGACGAGTCAACCCATGGGCGAAGCGGTGGACCGGGTGGGTCTCGTCCGCGCCCACGAGTGCGAGGGACTGGGACGAAACATCTCCCGGACCGACGCCGAGACCCTGGCCCGGACGCTGAAACGACGGGCGATACGGGAGCTAGAGGAGGCAATCGCGGTTCGAGACGCCTACACGCCCGTCGAAGCCGGTTCGGGGGCGACTATCGTTCACGACTCGGAGGGGCCGAAGCGCCCCGACGGGTCTCCCTACGAGAAAGATTCGCACGGAGGTTCTGATTCGGAGGAGAGCGGCGCTAGCGGACGATAATCGAAGGGCGGTACTTCTTTAACGGTTCCCGAAGACGTACCCCGTGGAGGTCTATAGGGTGGAAATCTCAGATAAACTCCTGTGTCTGTTCAACGGGGACGTTCGCGCCGAAGGCGACAAGTACGTAGTCGAAGTCCCGCGTCGCGAAGTGGAGACTGGCACGATAGATCCTGGAGAGACCTACCGAATCGCTCTGATCTCCCGGGACGCCCCGACGGGCGAATCGGAGAGCAGCTCGGCCCCGTCCTCTGAACCGCAACCCCCGGTCGAAGTGGGTGAACTGCGATACGTCGAGATAGAAGACATCGGCAAGCAGGGGGACGGCATCGCCCGCGTCGAACGCGGCTACGTGATTATCGTCCCCGGTGCGGAGGTCGGCGAGCGGGTGAAAGTCGAAATCACCGAGGTGAAGTCCAACTTCGCAGTGGGCGAAATCATCGAAGAGGACTTCTGAGAACCGCCGCCTCGGTCCACGCACGTCTTTCTCGACTCTCGTCCGGACGACCGAGCGCGGTCGCCGTGGTATCGCGATTCGTCGGGTCTCTAGTGGTGGGCGACGTCGCTCCAGAGGCGCGGGTCCTCGTACTCCCCCAGTTCCTCGAGCGACTCGTCGGCCGCGGCTTTGGTTCGCGCGATGAGTCGCTTTAGCTCGTGGAACTCGTCGCTCTCGGCGAGTCGCTCTCTCGACAGGTGCGTCTTGAGCGTGGCCTGCTTGGCCGACGCCGCGGCGAAGGCCCGGACCTTCTCGTCGTACGCACCCAGCCTGACCATCTCCGCGACGATTTCGGTGAGTTCGAACCGGGTGACCGGTTTCGTCAGGTAGTCGTCGAAAGGCATCTCGACCACGTCGAGCGCCGGTTCGACGGCGGTCAGCATGACTACCCGGCAGTCGTACCCCCGGTCCCGAACGGTCTCGAGGACGTCGTCCCCGGAGATGTCCGGCATCCGCCTGTCCAGCAACAGCACGTCCACGTCGGCGTCCATCTCGGCGAGCGCCGTGACCCCGTCCTCCGCCGTCCGGACGGCGTACTCGTCTCCGAGCCACCGGGCGTACAGGTCGGCGAGTGCGGCCTCGTCGTCGACGACGAGGACGTTCGGTCGACGAGCGCGGTTCGTGGTCGACGCCGATTCGTCCGTCCCGGAATCCTCGCCTCGTCTCATCGTCCACAGGTGGGAGAGGCAGGGTCGTATAGGGAGTCGATTCAGAGCGTCGATTAAGCCGATTTTCGCCCGATTTTCCCCGGTAGTGTCGGTTCAGAGAACCGTTTCGCCTGTCTGTCGTCCGGTGGTTACGGGCCGCCCGGAGGAGACCCGACGTACCGCTCCAGGTCGACGTCGGCCGACACGTCCGCTGGCGACTCGTACGGACGGTCCACGATGATGTTCCCGGCTCGCTGACGTCCCAGACCGGGGATTGCGGTGAGTTCGTCCATCGTCGCGCTGTTCAGGTCCAGCGGGTACGGAATCCCCGTGACGGACCGGTAGCCGTGGCCGACGACCGCCACGTCGACCGCCCGCCCGAGTTCTCGCTCGCCCGGGACGCCGACGAGAAGGGGGTAGGTCCCGAGCTGCCGCCCGAACGTCTTCCCGTCCCGGTGGTACTCGAGGTGGACGTCCGGGAGCACCGTGCCGGGCGGGGCGACCCGTTCGAGCATCGGCCTGTCTATCTCCTCGCGGACCTGCTGTTTGTACTGCTTGAACTGCTTCTTGTGGTCGCGGGCGATGGACGCGCCCGTCTCGGACATCTCCGTCCCCGCGAAGGCCATCACCTGCCGGATGTTGATGCGCCTGAGCATCAGTCCCTCGTCGTAGACGTCCTGGAGGAACCGCCTGTTGTGCTCGAAGGTCTCCTCGCGTTCGCCCTGGAGGCCGTGAACCAGGTTGATTCCGGGGAGCAGTTTCGGTAGTCGCCCGGCGGCGTCCGGACCGACGCTCGGCCCCGTCCGGTCCCCGTCGCCGGGGCGCCACCCGCCGGCCTCGTTGACGACCCGGACGGCCTCCAGGCACTCCTCGGCAGTGACGAGCAGGTTGTTCTGCTCCTGCACTACCGGGTCGGCGCTCTCCAGGCCGAATGCGGCGGTGTCCCCCGGCGTGTTGTGTTCGGCGATGACCCGAATCGCCTCGCGGGACTCCTCCGGGTAGTCCACGATGGTGACCGGGTTCATGTTGTCCAGGTGGAGCGTCCCCAGGTCGGGCGCCACCTCCCGGATGCCGGCGTAGAGGCGGCGAAGCGCGTCGGGATTCGGAGCCTCGCCGTCGCCGCCGAACGCCAGGATGTCGGCCTGGCGGCCGAGGCGGAAGTGCCGGACGCCCCGGTCGTAGAGGCCGGCCACCTCCCGCACGACGGACTCGGCGGTGCGGAACGACGGGTTGCCGTACAGCGGTTCGGTGCAGAACGAACACCGGTACGGGCACCCGCGGGAGGTTTCGAGTTCGGCGATGAGATACTCCGGGTGGTTGGGGTGCTGTTCGACGACGAACGCCCCCGCCGCGGCCCACCGGTCCAGTTCCTCGTTGTCGCGCATGCGGTCCGAGAACCCCTCCAGCCCGTTCGAGACGAGGTCGTAGGCCGCAGCCTCGACGTCCCCCTTGGCGACGAAGTCGTAGTCGAGGTCGCGCCGCTGGGTTTCTGTCCCCCCTTCGTTGGTGTCGCCCACGCCGAACCGGACCGGACCCCCCATGAGGGTGGTGCCGTCGGCCGTCCAGGCCAGTTCCTTCACTTCCTCCGGTTCCGCCGGCGTCCCGCCGACGTACTTGCCGGGGACGGTCATCCCGCCGAGGTAGACGAACAGGTCCGCGTCGGCGACGTCGCCCCAGCGGCGTCGCTCCTCCCTGAGGGCGTCGATGGTGTGGTAGGTGACGTTCTCCGGCGGGACCCCCGCGTCGACGAGTGCGCCGGCCGTGAAGCGCGGGTACGTCGAGACGTAGGGCGGGACGCCGAAGTGCGCCGGTTCGTCAACGTACCCGTCCACGATGGTGACCGAGAGGGTCGCCGGGTCCGGCGGAACGGAACCGCCGTCGTCGGCCGGGTCAGTCATGCGGGCCGCTTGGCGGCCGACGCGTATAACCGTGTGGTTGTCCGGCGCGTCGCGGGGGTGGTCGGAGCCGACGAGTCGGCTGGATTCGGGCGGGTGACCGCGTGACGCCCCCGCGCCACTTATCAGGGTGGGTGCACTATTCTCCCGCTATGCCTACAACGCTGGAGGTCAAGTGTACCAACGACGACTGCGAGTTGGACATGTTCGAACTCCACTACACGTACGATATGCCCGACGACGTAGGCGTCGAGGATTTCGTCTGCCCGTACTGTCGCCAGTCTCCGTCGCTGGAGGTGATTGAGGTATGAACGGGATTCGCGAGTTCGGCGAATCGGCCGTCAACGCGGTCCTCGACCGGGTCGGCAGGGGCGTCGGCCGGATGCAGGAGCGGAAACCACTCCCGTACGACCTCCTCGAGAGCGACGACGAGTACCTGGTCGTCTTCGACGCGCCCGGGGCGGCGCCGAGCGACGTGCAGGTGCGGTTCATCGAGGACCGCGTCGAGGTGCGCATCGACCGCTTCCGCGAGTTCTTCGAGGCGTTCGAGATGCGCTTCCCCGGCCGGGGGCTCTCGCTGAACGGGGCGGTGGCGCTCCCGACCGACGCCGTCGACGCCCGGTCGGCCACGGCGACGCTCTCGGGCAACGGGACGCTCCACGTCCGGGTGCCGAAAGACGAGGACGTGACCGACGTGGAAGTCACCGACGGAGACGACGTCTCCGGCGTCGACGTCAGCGGGAACGACTCGGACGACGATTTGGACGACCTGGACGACCTGGACGAGAGCGGTCTGTAGGCCGCTCGCCCGTCGGTTTCTGCCGCGTTACGGCGTTACGATTTCCTCTCTTCTCGTCGCGGGCGTGGCTCTCTCGCCGCGCGTACTCGCTTGAACCTCCGCCCGGCGCACCCTCCGGGCCGGCAGACGAGACCCGGACGGGGCGTCAGAATCGCGTCACCTCAGAACCGCGTCACCGTCTGTCCGACCCCTCCGAATCGTCGAGGACCATCCCCTCGGCCACCTCGAACTGCTCGTCGCCGTCGAATCGCCCGGGGTCGAACGGGTCGACGCCGTCGTCCCCGAGAACCTGGTCGGCCACCAGTTCGCCTGTGGCCGGCGCGCGCATGAACCCGTGGCCGTGCCACCCCGCCGCGACGAACACGCCGGGGACCAGTTCGCCGAGCAGCGGATTCCCGTCCGGCGTCGCCGTGCAGAGTCCGGCCCAGGCCTCCCGAATCGCCGGCTCGAGACCGGTTCGCTCGCGGACCGCCGCCCCTGCCTCGTCGCGGAACCAGTCGTCGGCCCCACGGTCCCAGTCGTCCGGGTCCGCCTCCACCGGTTCGGTCCCGTCGCCGGCCAGCAGTCCGTCGGGGTGGCTCCGGAGGTAGACGCCGGCCGTGGCGTCGTACACCGTCGGGCCGTCGTACGCGGCCTCGCCGACGAACGCCTGCACCCGGTAGGGCTTCAGCGGAATCGACAGGCCGGCCCCGTCGAGGAGTCGTTTCGTGTGCGCCCCCGCCGCGACGACGACCGCGTCGAACCGTTCGGCGTCGTCGTCCTCCCCCTCGTCTCCGTCCTCGTCCGTCCCCACGCGGACGATTCCGGGCGGGTCCGTGCGCACGCCGACCGGCGTATCGGTGCGGACCGCGACCCCGGACTCGCGGGCCAGCGTGGCCATCGCCTCTGCGTACGCCGCGGGGTCGGTCACGGCGGCGTCGTGTGCCACCGCGGCGACGGCCACGTCCGCGGCCCGGACCGGAAACCGTGACCCGAGCGCCTCCGGGTTGAGGAGTTCCACGTCCCGGTCGTTGACTCGCATCCGTTCGACGCTCCGCTCGATTGCGGTCGACCGTCGCTCGTCGCCCGTCCGCGCCAGGAACACGTAGGGACGCTCGCGGAACGCGAAGCGACCGGTCCCGTCGAGCGAGCGGAACCGCTCTATCGCCCGGGCGGCGATTCGGGCGTCGACGTCCTCGGCGAAGGCGTCGTAGCAGATGCCCGCCGCCCGCCCCGTCGCGCCCGCGGCGACAGAGCCACGGTCGAAGACGGTGACGGACGCGCCGCGCCGGGCCAGGTCGTGGGCCGCGGTCATCCCGACCGCCCCCGCGCCGACGACTGCCACGTCCGGGTCCTCGAGGGAGACCTCCCGGCCCTCGTCCGCCTGCCCCGCCGTCATCTGTGCGCCGGCGGGAGGAGCGTCTCGAACGCCCGGTCGTCGAGCCAGTCCACGAGCGTCTCGAGGTCGGCGACCGCTCGCTCGAACAGGCGGCGACCGGCCTCGCGCGACGCGTCCGTCGGCCGCCCGACGGCGCCGTTCGCCGAGAAATCGGCGGCGTCCACCGGGAGAGCGGCGCCGGCGACGGACTGGCCCCACGCGTCGCTGGCGTCGGCCTCCGCGTCGTTCAGCGACGCCTCGCGGACGAGGTCCTCGGCGACGGCGTAGACCATGGACGTCTCGACGGCCCCCGCGTGTTCGATGCCCGCCCCCGCGAACAGGTCTGCGGCGAGCGGTTCCAGGTTCGACCACCAGTTCCAGGGGACGGCGAACGCCGCTTCGTCCCGCCGGAGGCGGCGGGCGACGCGTTCGAGTGCGTCGTCGTTTCCCCCGTGACCGTTCACCAGGACGAGTTTGCGCGGCCCGTGGTCGGCGAGACTGCGCACCACGTCCTCGACGTAGCGCTCGAACGTCTCCGGCCGAACCCAGAGGCTCCCGTGGAACTGCCGGTGGTGGTCGCTGACGCCGACCGGGACGGGGGGCGCGACGACTACGTCGCGTTCGACTGCCTCCGCGACGGCCCGGGCGGCGAAGAGGTCGGTGCCGAGGGGCAGTGCGGGACCGTGCTGTTCGACGGCGCCGGTCGGGACGAGCGCCACGGCGTCGTCGAGGTGGTCTGTGACGGTGCTCGTCGTGTGGTCCGCGAGCGACTCCATGGCGGTGGGACACACGCCCGCGGCTCTTAGCCCTGGCGCGTCGAGAGGCGGTCGGTGGCCCGGCGTCCCCGTCGCGGCGTCACCCGGACGGGGCCGCGCTCAGTCGCCGAACACCGAGAGCCCGCGAGCCGGGTAGCCGACCACGAGAGTCGCGCCGGCGTCTTTGAGGTCCTGAACCCGCCGGCGGACCGTCTCGTGGTCGCCGACGAGCGCGTAATCGCGGGCGGCGGCCCCGAGAACCTCCCGGGCCCTGCCGGTCGCCCCCGCGTCTGTCGCGGCGTCCTCCGGGAGCGCACCGGCCACGGGCCTCCGCCTGGCGACGTACGAACCGACAGCGTCGAGGACCGCGTCCTCGTCGTCGGTGAGCACCGTGGGGGCGTAGACGGCGATGTCGCCCTCGAACCCGGCCGCCCGGAGCGCCCGGAGGTCCCGGCGGGTCGTCCGGCCGAGCAGTTCGTACTGCGTCCCCCCGGCGGCCAGGGCGACGCGCTCGATGCCCTCGGTGCCGACCCAGGCGTCGGGCGCTCGTTCGCGGGCCGCCCGGAGGCGCGGCGAGACGGCCCGCGAGCGCTCCTCCTCGGTCAGGTAGGCGGCGTGTCCGGCGACGAGTACCCGCCGGACCCCCTTCGGCAGCCACTCGTAGAGGCTGTCGTCGCCGAGCGGGTCGAACCCGTCGGCCCGGACGGGCGTCGTGAGGCGGACCTCCTTGCGGTGGGCGAGGTACCGGAGCGTCCCGGCGTCGGGCAGGTGCTCGCGGCCCTCGTAGTCGATTGCCACCACGTCGACCGGGACGTCGAGCGCCCGGGCGACGTCGCACTCTTTCGGCTTCACCGCTATCGCGTCGAGGCCGGTTCGAGAAATCGCTCGCTCGTCGGTCAACATCGATTCACACCGCCAGTTCGTCGCGTCGAATCACTGTCGTCTCGGAACGCGATCCATCGTCTGTGCGACCATGTGACCGTCCCTATCGCAGTTGCGAGGTTAAGCGTGTCGTTCCCCGGCACGATTTGCGGCGGCGCCCGGACGGGTCGGGGCCCGGGAGCCGGGCACTCAGAACGGGAGGTCGGCGTCCGGGTCGACCACCCGGTCGACCTGCGCCGGCGCCCGCCAGTCGGTGGTCAGCTCCAGCAACTGGACGAGCATCCGTCCCGTCGCCCCCCAGACCGTGTAGCCGTCGACGTGGAAGAAGTGGAGGCGGATGTCGCCGTAGTGAGGGTGGTCCCGGCGCTCGGACTCGTAGTTGTCGAGGTCGGTCAGGTCCGCCACCGCCAGCACGGCTATCTCGGCCACCTCTCGCTCGTCGGGGACGTACTCGCGGTCCGGAATCCGGGCGACGAACGGACGGACCGCGTACTCGGTCACCGTCCGGATGTCGTCGAGTTGCCCCTCGATGGTTGCCTCCTCCGGCAGCAGTCCGATTTCCTCGTTGGCCTCGCGGAGCGCCGTCGCTCGCAGGCTCTCGTCGCTCGGTTCCCGCCCGCCGCCCGGGAAGCTCATCTGTCCCGGGTGCTCGCCGAGGTGGTCGGCCCGCTTGGTGAACAGGAGATGGGACTCGCCGTCCCGCGTCACCACCGGCGCGAGAACCGCGGCCTGTCGCGGGGGGTCGTCCACCGTCTCCGGAACGCGACCGGCGACGCCCGAGAGGTCCATGTGATAGGTGAGCGGATGGAGGGTATTAATCATGCAGGGCGTCGTCGAGTCGCTCACGCTCCTGGGCGACGTCTATCGGCCCCCAGGCCTCCAGGTCGTAGCTCACGTCCAGGAGTCGCTGGATTCTGTCGGCGTCCGCGTCCGACACCGCCGTCGCCGCGTCCCGTCGAAACTGGTCTCGCACCTGCGGCGCCAGCGTCTCCAGGTCGGGGTCCCGCGAGGGAACGTCCAGGATGTGCGGGAGGTCCTCGGCGTTCGGCGGGAGCGTCGGGAACGCCACCGGCCCGACCGCCAGGAGAGTCTCCGGCGCGTCCGGGGCGTCGTACTCGACGAGGTAGTACGCTTCCACCGCGTCGGACACCGCGCCGGTCAGCGCGTCCGCGTCGGCCGACTGGCCCTGCTTGAACGCGAGTTCTTCGAGCGCTCGCTCTAACTCCGCCCGCGTCATCGCGCCGAACAGGTCGACCACGCCCGCCAGGTCGTCGTAGAGCGCCTCGGCCGACCCGCCGGCGGCTCCGAGGCTCATCGCACCGCCTCCAGGTCGGCCGTCGCCGCCTCCCTGACCGCCGCGGGCGAAACCGGGGCGTCTTCCCAGGCCGGCAACCGGGTATCCTCGCCCGGCGGGCGAACCGACGACGCGTACGTCTGGACCTGGGCTCGCTCCCCGTCCCGGTCGTACTCCAGGTCGTTGAAGGCGGCGTCCGTCGCGTACCCCCGGACGAACTCGCGGGCGGTCGACCGGTAGCGCTCCCCGAGCGATTCGTACTCCGGGGTCACGCCGTGGTCGTCGAGCGCCCTGAACAGCGCCTGGCCCACCGGTCTGCTCATGTCCGACAGGCCTGTCGGCCCCCCGACGGCCCGGTGGTCGTGCTCGTACGCTCCCAGGTCGACCTGGGCCGACCCCTCGAATCCGGCCGCCCCGAAGGCCTCGCCGAGGGTTCCGACCTCGATTCCCCAGGTGCGCTGGACGCGGAGCGACCGGACCAGGTCGTTCGTCGCTGCGAACTCCCCGGCGAGGGCGTACCGGAAGGCGTCGAGGTACTCGAGTATCGCGCCGTCGTTCGCGTCCCGGAGCGCCCGGACGAGGGGGGCGAAAAACAGGCGGAACAGCCGGCCGTACAGCCGCCGGTTCTCGACGCGGGCGTAGTAGCCTTTCGAGAACGAGTACCCCCGGGACAGCGGGAACAGCAGCCGTTTGACGTAGCTCTCGTCGTACGTTCTCGTGTCCGCGTCGTGGACCACGACCAGTTCGGCGTCGAGCGCCTGCCCGAGTCCTAGCCACACGTCCCGTCCTTTCCCCCCGGGTCCGCCCAGGCTGTGCTCTTCGAGCAGCGATTCGACGCGCTGGCCGCCACACCAGAGCACCTCCACCGGCAGGTCGTAGGCCGTCAGCCAGTCGTCGAACTTCGGCACCTTCTCCGGCGGCGCCCGAAGCGGAACGACGACCCGCCTGGGGTCGACGCCTTCGAGTTCCTCGAGCACCCGCTCGGCGGCGAGACCTGCGTACTCCCGCTCTGTCATCGGCACGACGACGGCCGCCCGGTCCGTGGGGGCGTCCGGGAGAGGGTCGGTCAGGTCGTGGAGCGTGGTGACCCGTTCCTGTACGTACTCCATCGGTGTAGCGTCGGGACTCCCGGCACTAAATCGTACCCCCGTCCGGCGAACGGGACCGGCGTCGGTCGATTCGCCCGGCGCGGGGACGGGCCACCGGCGGCGGGGTCGCTCACTGCGGGAGTCGCCCCGTGCGCTGGAGGCCGCCCAGTCCCAGGACCACCGCGCTCAGCCCGAGTGCGAGGGCCGTGAACACCGTGTCGTACGTGACGCCCGCCTCCACGAGCGCGCCGACGACCGAGGAGCCGCTGGCCTGGAGGACCATCATCAGGCCGCTGTAGACGGCGTAGGCGCTCGCCCGCGTCTCGTCGGGGAGGGTCCCGAGCAGGTAGGTGTCGAGCGCCGGAAACAGGCTGTGGATGACGAACCCGATGCCGGCGGTCACGACGAGCAGCGGCACCAGTCCCTCCACGACGGTCAGCAGGAGCACGCCCAGGACGAACGCCGTGACGATAGAGAGGATGTACGGGACGTGGGGAAACCGGTCCGCGAGGCGGCCGCTCAGGATGAAGGCGGGGACGCCCGCCCCGAAGACGATGGTGAGCATGTTCTTGGCCGTCGCGTCGCCCAGCCCCTTCGCCTGCATGTACAGTTCGTAGAAGTTGAACAGGCCCTGCCAGACGAACCCGGTCAGTCCGAGGACGACGACGCCCACGCCCACGAGGCGCCACTCCGACCGGACGGCGCCGAGCAGGTCGCGGTCTGCCGACCCGGCGTCCGGGAGGTCCGCTCGCCGGGCCGCCACGAAGAACGCCGCCGTCGCGAGGAAGGCGGCCCCGGCGATGCCGACGAACGTCGCCCGCCAGGAGGCGAACGCCGCGAGAACCAGCGTGACGAACGGGGCGGCGACGACGGCGCCCACCTGGCTCGCCATCCCGTGGACGCCCATGGCCCGCCCCACGCGCTCGGGGTACAGTTCGCTCACCAGCGGATTCGCCGCGACGAAGTACGCTCCCGAGGCCAGTCCCATCAGCAACGCGCCGACCCCGAGCGTCGGCACCGAGTTCGCGGTGGCGGTGAACGCCGCCGCCCCGGTCAGAATGCCCCCCGTCCCGAGAATCACCCAGTGTCGGGGGACGCGGGTCAGCAACCACCCCGTCGGAATGCGGAGGCTGGCGCTCCCCACCCAGGCCATCGTGACGATGAGCCCGGCCGTTCCCTCGCCGATGTCGAACACCCCGATGAACTCGCCCACCAGGGGCGCGAACACGACGCGTGCCAGGTTGACGAGGAGTATCATCCCGCACAGCGTGCCGAAGAGGCGACCACGTGACACAGGCGCAGTTCTGAGCGCGGTGGTTCAAGCGTTGCGAATCGAGGCGGTGGCGCGACTCGTTCGCAGACCGCACCCGCCGTCTTTTTTACCGGCCCCGACATTAGTCCATTTATGAAGTCGACGCGGAAGGGGCTCAGGAAGGGGGAGTTGTTCAAGGACACCTACGAGCGGTTGACCTGCGCCGAGTGCGAGCAGACGCTGAAGAAGCGCAACGACCCCGACGAAGTGTTCTCCGTCCGGACCTGCCCGGACTGCGGCCGCGAGTGGAAGGAACTCAGGTAATCGGCGACGGGCGAACGAGGGACGGAACGCCGCCCGACCGCAATCGGCGCCGCGACTGTACCGGTAGCGTGACGGAGCGTCAGTCGAACACCGCGTCGAACGCCCGGGCGCCGAGGGGGTCGAACGTTCCGGCGGCCAGATTCTCCGCGACGTGGTCCGGGCTGCTCATTCCGACCAGCGACGCCGTGACGCCCGGTGCGCTCCGCGCGAAGTTCAGCGCCCGCTGGGCGGGCGTGTCGCCCGACAGTTCCGCGTCGACCGCCCGCGGGATGTTCCGGGCGAGGTCGCCCTGTGCGATGCTCGCGCTGGTGAACACGTCGAGCCCGGCCTCCTGGGCGTACGCCAGCGCGCTCAGGTCGCCCTCGGCCGTCGGGTGGACCGCCTTCGTGAACGCGTCGGCCATCACGACGTTGAACGGGAGCTGGACCGCCGCCAGCCCGTGGTCGTCTGCGCCGACCGTCTCGGCGGCGGCCCGGGCCCGGTCGACCACGTCCGGGAGCGAGAGGTACTGCTCGTGGGTCGCCGGCACCCGGAACGCCTGCCACGTGGCGACGCCGTAGGCGCCGAGGTCCCCCGCGGCCCGCCGTCGCTCGAGTCGCTCGAACGTCGCCTCTAGCTGGTCGTAGACGGCCTCCCGGTCGCGGGCGTGCAACTGCGTCTCCGGGTTGTGAACGTAGTAGAGGTCTACCTGGTCGAGCCCCAGGTTCGACAGCGACCGGTCCAGCATGGTCTCGACGAACCCCGGAGCGATGCAGTGGCTCCCCCGCGCCAGGTCGGCGGGGTCGACGACTCCGTCGTCGACGAACTCCCGACGGACGTAGCCCGCCTTGTCCTCCGGCGGGTGGCCGTCGAACGGCAGGAACCCGCCCTTGGTGGCGACGACCACCGACTCCCGGTCCACGTCGGCGTCTCGAATCGCGCGGCCGACCACCCGTTCGCTCCGCTGGGCGCGGTAGTTGATTGCCGTGTCCACCACGTTACAGCCGTGTTCCAGCGCGTAGACCAGCGACTCACGGTAGCGCTCGTCGACCCGGTCGGTCGGGTCGCCGAGGTAGGTCCCCGCGCCGATGCTCGAGACGACGCCGGGGCCGAACCGCCGAAAGTACGTCCGCCCGAAGCTCTCTCCGAACCGGTCGCGATACCCCCACGTCCCGGATGCGGTAGCCATGGCTCACTCTCGGTGACCGACGGTGAAAGGCTCCGGGGCCGCCAGTACGGGTGCTACAGGTCGCCCGACATCGTCTCGAACAGGCGCTCGATGAGGTGGTCGCGCGCTATCTGCTGGCCCCCGTCGGGGGGGGGGGGGGGGGGGGG
>JBEPXT010000052.1:0-22230 GCA_041641795.1 Salinigranum sp. | reverse complement strand
TCGTAAGCACTGCCAAGTGAGGACGGGGGCACGTCACCCACCGGCAGCACGCCGAATCAGAGGCACGGGAGTTCCGTTCGTGGCAACCCGTTTTCGAACCCGTCGAAACGTCCGGCGAGGGGGGGGACGGGTACCGGACGTCGCGGGACGGACAGGCCGACGGCGCGAGCCAGACGCACCCACTGACAAGCCACGGGGGGGGAGAGTGGCACGCGTAATGGGGGCGTCAGCGGGGCGTCGAGTCGGACGCTGTTGGGGGCAGTCACGTCACGACGCTACGGTCACGCCACCTGACCTGCCGCAGTCTACTGTTGCGGACGGAACACCATTAGTAATTCACCTAAATGGTTAGGAACACTCGCTCGAAAGGGATGGGACTCGCTTCGGGAACCGCCCGCCGGGTCCAGGCGGGCACCGGCGGCGTCGAACGGTCACGGACGCGAGGTGAACTCCGCCGGGGGGTCGAGTGTCGATTACCGGTCCCGGACCGCGCGCGCGGCGTCGCCCATCCGCTCGATGGCGGTTTTCAGTTCCTCGGTCCCCGTGGCGTACGACAGGCGGACGTACCCGCGGCCGTGGTCGCCGAACGCCTCGCCGGGGACGACGATGACGTCCCGTTCCAGGCAGGCGTCGACGAATCCCTCCGGAACCGCCGGCATGGCGTAGAACGCACCCCGGGGGGTCGGCACGTCGAGGCCGATGTCCGCGAGGCCGTCGAGCAGCAGGTCCCTGCGCGCCTCGAAACTCGCCGCCATCTCGTCGACCACGTCCTGCGGACCCGTGAGCGCGGCCTCGGCCGCGAACTGCGAGGGCGCGCTCGCGCAGGCCTGCGCGTACTGGTGGACGCGAATCATGCGCTCGATGCGGTCGTTCGAGGCGACGACCCACCCCAGACGCCACCCGGTCATGGCGTACAGTTTCGAGACGGCGTTGACCACGACGACGTTGTTCGTCTCGGCGAACTCGGCGGGAGAGTAGTGCTCGCCCTCGAAGAGCGTGTACTCGTACACCTCGTCCGAGATGCAAAGCACGTCGTGTTCGTCGGCGATGCGGGCGAACGCCCGGACGTCGTCCCTGGACGAGACGGCGCCGGTGGGGTTGCCGGGACTGTTCACGACGAACGCGGCGGTGTCGTCCGTGATGGCCGCTTCGAGGGCCTCCGGGTCGATGGTCAGGTCCTCCCGCAGGGGGACGGGAACCGGCGTCGCCCCCGCGAGTCGCGTCAGCGCGTCGTAGGAGACGAATCCCGGGTCCGGGACGAGCACCTCGTCGCCGGGCTGGACGTGGGCTTCGAGGGCGATGTGCAGCGCCTCGCTCGCGCCCGCCGTGGCGATGATGTCCCCCGGGTCCACGTCGAGACCCTGGTCGCGTTCGTGCTTCGCGGCGATGGCTTCCCGGAGCGCGAACCGGCCCTTGTTCTCGGTGTAGGCGTCCGCCCGCCCGTCCCGGATGGCCTCGACGGCCGCCTCGCGTGCGTGACGCGGGGCCGGGAAGTCGGGTTGCCCGAGGCCCAGGTTGATGGCGTCCTCCCCGGCGGCCTCGAACACCTTCCGGATGCCGCTGATGGAAATCGATTCGACCCGCTCCGAGAACCCTGTCATAGGCTACCCCGTGACCCGCGGGGAGAAAGGTCTTTTTCTCGCGGCCGGGAAACCCGCCGGTCCGTCGAGCGACAGGAGACGACCGCCGGCAAACGCGCGGTTCGGGGTCGGACGGCGGGGTCCATCGCGGATACCGGCAAGAAACGTCGCGGCCTTTGACGCGCCAGCGCGCCCGGTTCGGGGCCCTGGGGAGCCCTGGGCGGATTTCGCTCCGGTTTCGGCCCCGGCAGGGCGTCCTCTCTCGGCTTCACTCTTACCGCGTGCGAGTGTCGAATAAGGGCGGCTTCCCTGGGTTGATTCGATGAACGAACCACTCGAACGGACCCGCAGTCGCGCGTCGCGCAGGCAGTTCCTCGGTGTCGCCGGGGTGGCCACCGCCGCCGGCCTGTCGGGGTGCCTGGGGTCGGTCGGCTCTCTGGGCGGCGACGGCGCCCTCGACTCGGTCGACGTCGCGTACATGCCCATCTACCCCGACATGCAGTACTTCGTGATGCAGGAGGAGGGGTACTTCGACGACCTGTCGGTCGACGTGAACGGGACGGTGTTCTCCGACGGGCCGAGCATCGTCCAGGCCGCGGCGAAAGGCGACTTCGAGGTGATGATGTTCGGCATCGTCCCGGCGATGATCGTGATGGACAAGGGGATTCCGTCGAAGATTACCGCCGCGAACGTCAAGGACGCGATGAAGATTCTGGCCACGGACCGCCTCGCAGACCTCTGGGCCGAACACGGGGCGGACGCGTTCGCCAGGTTCGAGGAGGAGACCGGCCGCCAGTTCACCTTCGGCACCTTCCCGCCGGGGAGCGTCCCGGACATCCTGCTCCGGTACTGGCTGGAGAACGAGGTGGGCGTCGACCCGAAGACGGACGTTGAAATCACGGCCCTCGCCGGCGCCGGACCCGTCAGGCAGGCGCTCCTCTCCGGGAAAATCGACGGCACGAGCATCATGGAGCCGGTTCCGACCATCGTCGAAGAGGCCGGCGCCCCCTTCCAGGAAATCGCGTGGGCCGGGGAGTTCATGCCCGGTCAGCCGGCGGCAGTGACGCTGATGCACGACCGACTCCGGACGGACCACCGCGACGTCGCCGCGGAGTTCGTCCGCCTCCACCGGAGGGCCACCGAGTTCGTCGCCTCGAACCCAGACGCGGCGGCCCGTCACGCCAGCACCGTCGTCGGCGAGCAGGCGCTCCCGGTGGAGACGGCCCGGAAGGCGCTGGACTCGAAGGCCTCCGCGTTCGTCACGAACCCGCACGAAATCGAGGACGGGGCGTCCATCTTCGCGGAGTACGCCCACCGCCTCGGGAAGACAGACGAGCGTCTCTCCATCGACTCGATGTTCGACTTCGGGGTGTACGACTCGCTATGAGCCGGGACGGCAGCATCGTCGGCGTCGGCGGGTTCGACGTCGGCACCGAGAGCGACGGCGCCACGGCGGCGTGGGACGGAGCCCTCCCGGTGCGTAGAACTCTGCTCGGGGCGTCCGGCACCGTCGCCTTCCTGCTGGTCTGGCAGGCGGCCGCGATGGCCGTCGCAAAGCCGTTCTTGCTCCCCTCGCCGCTCGCGGTGGGCACCGCGTTCGCGACCGAGCTCACCGCCCCCGCAGTGTTCGAGGTCCCCCTGACGAACCGGTCGGTGCCCGCGACGCGCCTGGTGGTGAAGCTGCTGGAGAGCCTGTTCCACTACGTCCCCGGCCTGGTCGTGGGCAGCGTCCTCGGCGTCGCCACGGGCGTCGCGATGGGCTGGAGCCGAACGCTCGACGCCGCCTTCACGCCGGTCACCCGTGTCCTGCGACCGATTCCCCCGCTGGCGTGGATCGCGTTCGCTATCGTCTGGATCGGCGTCAACCACGGCGGGGCGGCGTTCATCGTGGGCATCGGCGCCTTCTGGATAACCTTCTACAACGCATACAGCGGCGTCGAAGGCGTCTCGCGGGACCTCCAGGAGGTGGCCGCGAGCCTCGGAGTCCACGACGACATCACGATGGTTCGGACGGTGGTCCTCCCGGCCGCGTCGCCGTCGATTCTGACCGGTATCCGGACGAGCATCGGCCAGTGCTGGATGATCGTCGTGGCGGCCGAACTGTTCGGTGCGCCGGGGGTGGGCTTCCAGATCATCAACGCGGCACAGAATCTCGCGATGGACGTCTCGGTGGCGTACATGCTCGTCATCAGCGTCGTCTTCCTCGCGAGCGACGGCCTGTTCCGCCGCGTCGAACGGAGGGTCCTCGCGTGGCGCGCGTGACCGACCCCTCGGCCGAAGACCGCGACGGCGCCGCTGGAACCGACGAGTCCAGCGTCGGCGACCGGCAGACGGTCGTCCTCGACGCGGTGAGCAAGCGCTACGACTCCGGGCGACAGACCGTCCAGGCGCTTCGTGACGTCTCCTTCGAGGTGAGCGCCGGCGAGTTCGTCTGCATCGTCGGCCCCTCCGGGTGCGGGAAGACGACGCTGTTCCGCACCATCGCCGGCCTGGAGACGCCCTCCTCGGGCGAAGTGCGTCTGGAGGGCACCCCCGTGACCGGCCCGGGGACCGACCGCGGGATGGTGTTCCAGGAGTACGGCCTGTTCCCCTGGCGGACCGTCCGCGAGAACGTGGCCTTCGGCCTCGAGCAGCAAGCCGTCCCTGCTGACGAGCGAGGGCGCCGGGTGAGCGAGTTGATTTCGCTGGTCGGCCTCGACGGGTTCGGCGACGCCTACCCGAAGGAACTCTCCGGGGGCATGAAACAGCGCGTCGGCATCGCCCGGGCGCTGGCGGTCGAGCCGGAGATTCTGCTCATGGACGAGCCCTTCGGGAGCGTGGACGCCCAGACCCGCGAGATGCTCCACGAGGAACTCGTCGACGTCTGGAACGAGACCGGAAAGACGGTGCTGTTCGTCACGCACGACGTGCCGGAGGCGGTGACGCTCGCCGACCGGGTGGTCGTCATGGCGGCCGACCCCGGTCGAGTCCGAGAAGTGGTCGATATCGACATCGACCGGCCGCGGTCGCGCACGGACGCCGCGTTCGCCGAGTACGTCGAGCGCATCCGGGCGCTCATCGGGAGCTGACGGGGACAGGGATTCGTTTCGGGGCTCCCTGTACCCCTCGAAAACGGGTAGCTTCCTCCCGGAACGTGCAGAAACCGCACCGACTCCGACTCGCTCCGCAGTCAGTCCTCGTACGTGTCCCGGAGGTCGCTCACGTGGTCTCCGAGCAGCGACAGCGCCGCGTCCGGGTCGAGGTAGCCGTCGTCGTAGTCGTGGAACACGCGCTCTGCTTTCTCCAGAAACGTATCGACCGGCTCTGGCATCTCCTCGCTCATGGTTGCCACTGTGCCCCGCGGGCTTTTCAGCGTTCGGACCCGGGCAGGACTTCCGGCGGCCGCCCCGCGGGCGAGGGTTTATCAGGGAACACCGGACCAGAAGGGGCCATGCGCTGATCAGTCGCCGCGACGCGGCCGAGGCCGTTGCTCCCCTGGAGGCCGGGCGACCCCGCCCGGCGTGGCACACCGCGTCGCGCCGCACACGTGCCACCTGTCCGCCATACGTTCCCGTCCGCTGGCAGTCCCAGACGCCCCGGAACACACAAACCGGTCACCCGCCAACACACCGGCAGTGACCGGACCGAGGCTGACGTTCGAGGGCGGCACCATCCGCGTCGACGGTGACGTTCCGGACCTGCCGTTCCTGGAAGACGACCCCCGAACCGGGACGGTTCGAGCGCCGGCGTTCCGGTACGCCGACCTCGTGGCGGCTCTCGAAGCCCGCGACCTGCCGTTCGAGGACCGCGTGTTCGAGTTTCCGCCGCTGGACCTGGCGACGACCTACGAACTCCGCGAGTACCAGCGGGCGGCGCTCGACGCCTGGCGCGAGAACGGCGACCGGGGCGTCCTCGAACTCCCCACCGGGAGCGGGAAGACCGTCGTGGCCATCGCGGCGATGGCCGCGCTCTCGGTGCCGACGCTGGTCGTCGTGCCGACAGTGGACCTGCTCGACCAGTGGCGACGCGAACTCGAAGCGGAGTTCGACAGCCCGGTCGGCCAGTTCGGCGGCGGCGAACAGCGCCGCGAGTCGCTGACCGTCTCGACGTACGATTCGGCGTACCTCCGGGCCGAAGACGTCGGCGACGCCTTCGGGTTCGTCGTCTTCGACGAGGTCCACCACCTGGGCGGGGAGGGGTACCGCGACATCGCGCGGTTGCTCCCGGCGCCGGCGCGGATGGGGTTGACGGCCACGTTCGAGCGACCCGACGGCGCTCACGAGGTAATCGCCGACCTGGTCGGGCCCGTCGTCTACGACCGCTCGGTCGACGACCTGGCCGGCGACCACCTCGCGGACTACGACATCAGGCGCGTCGAGGTCGAACTCACCGGGTCCGAGCGCGAGGCCTACGAGGCGGCTCAGGAGACGTTCGTGAACTACCTCCGGTCGTCGAACCTCTCGCTCCGGAGCGGGAGCGACTACCAGAAGCTAGTGATGCGGTCGGGGTCAGACCCCCGCGCCCGGGAGGCGCTCCTCGCCAAGCAACGCGCCCGCGAGATAATGATGAACTCGGACGCGAAAGTCGCGGCCCTGGCCGACATCCTCGACCGGCACCGCGGCGACCGCATCATCGTCTTCACCGCGCACACCGACCTGGTGTACCGGCTCTCGAACCGCTTTCTCGTCCCGGCGATAACGAGCGAGACGAGCGCCGCCGAGCGCCGCGAAATTCTCGACCGGTTCCGCCGCGGCGAGTACAGCCGCGTCGTCTCGGCCAACGTCCTCGACGAGGGGGTCGACGTTCCGGACGCGAACGTCGGCGTCGTCCTCTCGGGCAGCGGGAGCGAACGCGAGTTCACACAGCGACTCGGCCGCATCCTGCGGCCGAAATCGGACGGGAAGCGCGCGCTGCTGTACGAGGTCATCAGCGCCGAGACGGCCGAGGAACGCGTGGCCGCCCGCCGACGCTGATGCCCGCCAGCGTTCGTCCGTCCCGGGTGGCGAAGCGGAACTCCGCGAGTCGACCTCAGACGACCCCGACGTCGAGGTTCCCGCCGCTCGAAAAGGCGTCGTAGGACACCCCGAGTGTGAGTTCGAAGGGCCGTCGTTCGCCGGGCGGGATGCGCAACGTCGTCTCTGCGCTGGTCCGGGACCCGTCGACGGTGGCGACGGCGCGGACCGTCGCGTGTTTCTCGACGGCCCGGTCGTTTCGCACCTCGCCGACGACCCGCAGCGAACCGTCGTCGGCCTCCTCGATGTCGAACGTCGCCACCCGGACCGGTCGCTTCGACCGGTTGGATACCGTCTCCGCTTCGGTCGGCGGATTCCGGGGACCCGTTCCTCGCGGCGGGTCCGCCAGACACCCCGTGAGGAGCGCGAGCGGTAGCGACCGAACCAGGCGCCGGCGGTCCATGTGCGAGTCCTCCCGGCGAGGCGGTATCAGCCTTACCTTCCGGCGGCGCGAGGACCGGGACACGCTTAACACCGCCTCCGGTCAATTGCCGGTGTGCTGACCAAGGACCTCCTCCGCGTCTCCCGTGCGGGCGGGGGGTTCGCCCCGAAGTTCGTCGGCCGGGAGGTTCGACCCCTGGCCGCCCGCCTCATCGGCGTCTACCGGGACCACGTCGGCGAGCCGAGGGCCACGCTCGACGAGGCCGTGACGTCGCTCGAACGCGAGAGCGACGCGCACTTCAAACTGGTTCGCGGCTTCGCGGCCCTCCTCGACCGGGAGGCCGACTTCGAGGTGCGGGCCGCCGTCCCGCCGGACCGCGCCCGTCGCGCGGCGTTCGAGGAAGCGGCGGCACTCGGCGTCGTCACCAAATCCGGGCGGGAACGGGCGCTGGCGGCGGCCGCCGACCGACTCCACGTCTCGACGGATGCCCTCGAAACGGCGCTGTACGCCGACCGGGAGCCCAACGAGGTGCTCGCGTCGTTCGACCCGCGGTGGGACCCGGACGGGCTTCTCGAGCAGTACAACCTCTCGCTCGCCCAGACGGCCCTGTTCGACGCCGTCGAGGTACGCGTTCGGAGCGCCGACCCGAAGCGACTGGTCAACGCCGTCAAGCGACTCGGACTGCTCTACGAGATTCACGAAACCGGAGACGGCCGGGAAGTGGTCGTCACCGGACCGGACGCCCTGTTCGGCCGGAGCCGACGGTACGGGACGAACTTCGCCAGACTGCTCCGCGTGGTGGCGACGGCCCCCGAGTGGGAACTGACGGCGACCATCGACGACCGGGGGACCGAGCGGGAGTTGACCCTCGCCACCGGCGACGTGACCGTCCCCGACGTCGACCCGGTGACCGAACCGGCCTTCGACAGCGACGTCGAGGCCGACTTCGCCGCCAGATTCCGCAGTCTGGACCTCGACTGGGACCTGGTCCGCGAACCCGAACCGCTCGCGGTCGGAACGCGCGTGATGATTCCCGACTTCGCGTTCGACTACCGGCCCCCCGGGGCGGGGGAGACGGGCCCCGCCGACGAGTTTCGGGTGTTCTTCGAAATCATGGGGTTCTGGACGCCGGACTACGTCGCGAAGAAACTCGCCCAGCTGGACGGCGTCGAGGACGTCGAACTGCTGGTCGCCGTCGACGAATCGCTCGGCGTCGGCGAGGAAATCGAGGCGCGGGACCACCGTGCGATACCCTACCGGGGGACTGTCCGCGTCAAGGACGTCGTCGACGTCCTCCGGGAGTACGAGCGGGACCTGGTCGCCGACGCGGCGACGGCACTTCCGGACGAACTCCGACCGGCGGCGGACGTGACGACGCTGTCCGAGGTGGCCGCCGACCACGGCGTGAGCGAGGCCGCACTCGAGGACACGGCGTTCCCCGACCACCGGCGCGTCGGCCGGACGCTGCTTCGGGAGTCGGTCATCGAGGAGCTCCGGTCGCGCATCGAACCGGGGCAGACGCTCTCGGAGGCCGAATCGGTCCTCGAGGAGTACGGCGTCGACGACGCCAGCGCCCTGCTCTCGACGCTGGGCTATCGCGTCGAGTGGGAGGGGCTGAGCGGCGGCACCATCTCAGAGCGGTGAGGCGTCCGTCTCGGTCGCCACCGCCCCGTCCGGCGGTCAGCGCGGGTCGAGCGACTCCTGGCGACCCTTCGGGACCACCGACCGCAACTCCCCGTGGAGGTACAGCCCCACCCCCAGCGGTTCGCGCTCGCCGGCAACCTCGTGGGCGGCGACGAGGTACCCCCAGTCGCCGTCCCACTCGACCGCCTGGTCCTCGCCCGCGGCGAACCGGGCGGCCTGGTGGGGCGTGAGTTCGAGCACGTTCCTCGTGGCGAGCGACCCGAACCGCTGTACCGCGTTCGTCGTCGGTTTCCAGTGTTCCTGGCGCGTCCGGAGCAGCGTCATCCCGAGGCCCTCGACGGCGATGGGGGTGGGGACGTCGGCGTGGAACGCCCAGAGTTTCCCGTTCCCTTTCTCCCAGAACGTGAACGCCGCGAACGTCTCGGGTGGGACGCCGAACCGCTGGTGCCACCAGTCGACGACCTCCTCGCGACTCGCGCGTCCGGGGACCCGTCGCTCCGCCGGCGTCGCCGGCAACCGGTCGAACTGCTGGCCGTCGTTTTCCGGGGCGTCGTCCGGGTCGGAGTCCGGCGCCATCACGCGGTCACCTCCAGTTTCGCCACGAAGAACCCGCCCGTGTCGTTCTGGTGCGGGTAGACGCGGTGGGCGTGTTCCACGTCCGGGTGGAACTGCTCGCCCTCCCACTCGGTCACGCCCGGCGCGGAGTCGACGGGCAACTCCGCGGGCACGACCCGACAGTCCTCGGCGGCGACTGCGTGGTCCAGCACCGCCTCGTTCTCCTCGGGCGCGAACGTGCACGTCGAGTAGACCACGACGCCGCCGGGTCTGGTCGCCTGGACGGCCCGGCGGAGGATGCCCTTCTGGATGCCCGCGACGCTGTGGACGTGGTCCAGCGACCACTTCTCCAGCGTGTCCGGGTTCTTCCGACAGGTCCCCTCGCACGAGCAGGGCGCGTCGACCAGCGTCCGGTCGAACTGCTCGAACTCGGCGTCCCGGGCGGCGGCGTCCGGGGACCCGCCCGATTTCGCGCCGAACGGCTTCAGCGAGAAGTTGCGGGCGTCCTGGTTCGTGACCGCCACGTTGGTCACGCCGAGTCGTTCGGCGTTGTGTCGGAGCGCCGAGAGCCGACCCAGGTTGTTGTCGTTGGCGACGAGCACGCCCTCGTCGTCCATGAGGGCCGCAATCTGCGTCGCCTTGCTCCCCGGCGCGGCGGCGGCGTCCCAGACTCGTTCGCCGGGTTGCGGGTCGAGAACCAGCGCCGGGAGCATCGACACCTCCTCCTGTCCGTGTAGCCAGCCGTGGAAGTACGGCCAGTTGGTCCCCGGCTCCCGGCGGGCCAGGCGGAAGACGCCGGGGTGCCAGTCGGCCACCTCGTACTCGACGCCCTCCTCGTCGAGGGCCCGGCGTGCGCGCTCGACGGTCGTCTTGATGGTGTTGACCCGGACCACCGACGGGAGCGGACGCTCGCAGGCCTCGTAGAACGCGTCGGCGTCCGGTACGAGGGACTCGTACCGCTGCAGGGGGTTCATGCGGGTGGCGTACCCGCGGCGGCCGCTTGTCGGTTTCGTTGTCGTCGGCGACCCTGGTCACGAATCAAGACTGCGACTGCCGGCCGTACGTCGCCTGCGGCCTACAGCACCGCCGAGATGCCGACGAGGAGCCCGTAGCTGACGACGAACGCCAGGACGAGCGACCCGACCCAGGCGAGCACCGTGTACGCCATCTTCGACTGGCTGACGCTGCTCCCGCCGGCGGCGTACCCGCTCCCCACGATTGCGCTGACGAAGATCTCGTTGAACGAAATCGGCAGGCCGTAGAATATCGCGGCCTGTGCGATGGCGAACGAGGGGATGAGGACCGCGATGGACCGTCGCGGTCCGAGTTCCGAGTAGTCCTGCGCCAGCGCCTTGATCATCCGGGTGGCCGCCATCCACGACCCGAGCAACAGGCCGAACCCGCCGAGCAACAGCACCCAGGTTATCGACACCTCGAACGCCAGGGCGTCGAGCAGGGGCAACAGGGGCCCGATGGCAAGTCCGACCTTCCCGCCGCCGGCCGAGAAGGCGACGAGCGAGCCCATAATCAGGAGAAATCGGCGCATCGTTCGGTTCACGTCCCTGGCGCTGCTGCGGGCCATCGGGAGTGCGACGGCGAGTGCCACCCCCAGCGTCGCGGCGGCCTGGAGAGGAACCGACGGCCCGGGCAGGAGTGCAGCCACCGTCTCGGCGATAGTCCCCGCCTCGCCTGGCGCTCCGAGGAGCGTGAACTCCATGTTCGCGACGATGAGGCCGACGACGCCCCCGAGGGCCGGGACGAGGACCTTCTCGGGGACATCGTCGCTCCTGAGGAGGCGCGCCGTCGCGTACGAGGCCCCCACCCCGACCGGCGGGGTGAGAGCCCACAGCAGCCCGATTTCCTGGTACTTGTGCCAGGCCGGGTCGCCCCCGAGAGCGATGCCCACGCCGACGATGGCGCCGGCGACGGCGAACGCCGTGGCGATGGGATAGCCCGTGAAGACGCCGACGAGGATGAGGCCCGCGGCGACGGTGAGTGAAATCGTCGCCGCGAGGGGCGTGAGCGTCACGCCGTTGATGAGTTCCCGGCCCATCGTCTCGGTGACCGCGGCGCCCTGCAGGACCGCGCCGAGGAACCCGAGGATGCCCACCAGGAACGCGGCGCGCATTATCGGCATCACGTTCGCCCCCACCGCGGGAGCGAACGGCGTCGACCCCGAGGAACCGGCGCCGATGGTCCACGCGGTGAACAGGCTCGCGAGGATGGCGAGACCGAGCATCGCCAGCGTCTCCAGGGCGACCATAGCAGGCTACTATCCGCAGAGGGGGGTTAAAAGAAGTCCCCACGAGGTCCCCGCGGAGGCGATGCAACCCGGGTGACGTGGCGGGGCTGTCGCCTCGGGTCCCGCTCCGCGGGCGGACCGCACACCACCCTCGCATTTAGTACCGAGCCCGCACTCTGTTGTCGCATGGCACACATCAACGTGCTCGCCGAGGACGTCAGTCTGGACTCGCCGGCGATGGTCGAGGGCCTACCCGGTGTGGGTCTGGTCGGAAAAATCGCCGCCGACCACCTCGTCGAGGAGTTCGAGATGACCCACTACGCCAACGTCCACTGCGAGGGCATCCCGCGCGTGGCCGTCTACCAGAAGGACGACCAGACGCTCAGGACGCCGGTCCGGTTGCACGTCGACGAACAGCGCGGGTTGCTGGTCCTCCAGAGCGACGTGCCGGTCTCTCCGCAGGCGGCCACCGAGTTTGCCGAGTGCTTCTCCGCGTTCTACGACGACGGGGACGTGCTCCCGATATATCTCTCGGGCATCCCGCGGGAGAAATCCGAGTCCGTCCCCTCGCTCTACGGCCTGGGCGTGGACGCCGGCGTCGGCCGCCTCGAATCGACGGACGTCGGAAAGCCGACGGAGACGGGACTCATCTCCGGACCGACCGGGGCACTGCTGAACTTCGCGGTCGACCGGTCGCTCCCCGCGGTCGGTCTGGTCGTCGAGTCCGACCCGCGCTTCCCGGACCCGGAGGCGGCGCGCGTCATCATCAAAGACGGCATCGAACCCATCCTCGACCTGGAGGTGGACGTCTCGAACCTCGTCGACCACACCGAGGAGATACGCGAGGCCAAAGAGCGACTGGCGCGCCGGATGCAGGAAGTCGACGAGGAGAGTTCCCAGGCCCGACCGCTCGGTATGTACCAGTAGCTCACTGCATCCGGTTCCGCGTACGCCAGAGCCCCGACCGGACCTGGAGTTCCTTTCGCCGACCCCGTCTCGAATTCTACAACCTTAAGCCGCGGGAGGAGTTTGCCTCACCTATGAGTGACGAGGACGCCGAGGCAACCGAGTCGACGCGGGACGCCGACGCGGAGGCGGACCGGCCGAGCGAGACGCCCGACGAGTCTGCCGCGAACCCCGCCGACGCGACGGCGGGGACGAACGGCGACGGGACTCCGGGCGGCGACGCCGTCTCGGACTCGACGGACGGGTCGGTGACGGACGCCGAGGGGGCCGACGCGGACGCCGAACAGGGGGACTTGGACGCCGAGGAGGCGATTCCCGAGGACCTCGCGTCGCGCGTCGCCGAGTACGACGAGGACCTGGCCGCGTCGGTCCGGCGCCTCCAGTCGCGGACCCGCGACCTCGAAGCCCGGGTCGACACGCTGGAGTCCGACCTCGAAGACAGCCAGGAGCGAGTCGAGGACCTGACCGAGCGCCTGAAGCGAAAGCAGGCCGACTTCCAGAACTACAAGAAACGGGCCAAGAAGCGCCAGGAGCAACTCGAAGCGCGAGCGACCGAGGACCTCGTCGAGCGAGTCGTGACGGTGCGGGACAACCTCGTCCGCGCGCTCGACCAGGATGCGGACGCCGACATCCGGCCAGGCATCGAATCCACGCTGAACGAGTTCGACCGCATCCTCGAAGACGAGAACGTCTCCCCCATCGAACCCGACCCCGGCGACGAGGTAGACCCCCACCGCCACGAGGTGATGATGCGGGTCGACAGCGAGGAGCCCGGCGGTACCGTCGCCGACGTCTTCCAGCCCGGATACGAGATGGGCGACAAGGTCATCCGCGCCGCGCAGGTCACCGTCAGCAAAGACGAGTGAGGCACCCCGTGAGGGTCGCCTGGAACCGGTCGGGCACTGCCGTCTCCGGTGGTCGTCGGAGACTACCGTCCTCCCGGCTGTCGGGAACCGCCTTCCTCTCAGGTCGTCGGGCACGTCCCCTCCGCCGGGACCGTCGTTCCGGCGACGGGGTGGCCGGGCGTGTCAGTTCGTCCCGGCGAGGGGGCGCGAGGGCGACTGATTGCACGTCAATATAAATCCGGCGACCGGGGGTGCGCCGGGGAGTCACAAATCGCCAGCCGTCTCGGGGGTCGACTCCGCGCCGCCACGTCCTCGTCTAGTAACCTTTAACCGACCCAAAACGGTATGTGTCGCCAAGATGGCGAGCAACAAGATTCTGGGTATCGACCTCGGTACCACGAACAGCGCGTTCGCGGTGATGGAGGGCGGTGACCCCGAGATTATCGTGAACGGAGAGGGCGACCGGACGACGCCCTCCGTCGTCGCGTTCACCGACGACGGCGAGCGTCTCGTCGGGAAGCCGGCCAAGAACCAGGCCATCCAGAACCCCGACCGCACGATTCGGTCCATCAAGCGGCACATGGGCGACCAGGACTACACCGTGGACGTCGAGGACGAGGAGTACACGCCGGAGCAGATTTCGGCGATGATCCTCCAGAAGATCAAGCGCGACGCCGAGGACTATCTCGGCGACGAGGTGGAGAAGGCTGTCATCACGGTGCCGGCGTACTTCAACGACCGGCAGCGGCAGGCCACGAAGGACGCCGGCGAAATCGCCGGCTTCGAAGTCGAGCGCATCATCAACGAGCCCACGGCGGCCTCGATGGCCTACGGACTGGACGACGACTCGGACCAGACGGTTCTCGTCTTCGACCTGGGCGGGGGTACCTTCGACGTCTCGATTCTCGACCTGGGCGGCGGGGTCTACGAAGTCGTCGCCACGAACGGCGACAACCAGCTCGGCGGCGACGACTGGGACCAGGCCATCATCGACTGGCTCGCCGAGGACTTCCAGAACGAGTACGGCATCGACCTCCGCGAGGACCGACAGGCTCTCCAGCGCCTGAAGGACGCGGCCGAGGAAGCGAAGATAGAGCTCTCCAACCGGAAGGAGGCGACCATCAACCTGCCGTTCATCACGGCGACCGACTCCGGCCCGGTCCACCTGGAGAAGGACCTCACGCGGGCGAAGTTCGAGTCGCTCACGTCGGACCTCATCGAGCGCACCGTCGAACCGACGGAGCAGGCGCTCGAGGACGCCGGCTACGACGACGGCGACATCGACGAAGTGCTCCTCGTCGGCGGGTCCACCCGGATGCCGCAGGTGCAGGAGAAAGTCGAGGAACTCGTCGGACAGGAGCCCAAGAAGAACGTCAACCCCGACGAGGCCGTCGCGCTGGGCGCGGCCATCCAGGGCGGCGTCCTCGGCGGCGAGGTGGACGACATCGTCCTGCTCGACGTGACGCCCCTCTCGCTGGGCATCGAGGTCAAGGGCGGTCTCTTCGAGCGCCTCATCGAGAAGAACACCACCATCCCGACCGAGGAGTCGAAGATTTTCACCACCGCGGCCGACAATCAGACCTCGGTCAACGTCCGCGTCTTCCAGGGCGAACGCGAAATCGCCGACAAGAACGAACTCCTGGGCGCGTTCCAGTTGACCGGCATCCCGCCCGCACCGGCCGGCACGCCCCAGATCGAGGTCACGTTCAACATCGACGAGAACGGCATCGTCAACGTCGAGGCCGAGGACAAGGGGTCGGGCAACGCCGAGTCCATCACCATCGAGGGCGGCGCCGGCCTCTCCGACGAGCAGATAGAGGAGATGAAACAGGAGGCCGAGGAGCACGCCGAGGAAGACGAGAAGCGCCGCGAGCGCATCGAGGCCCGCAACCAGGCCGAGAGCACGGTCCAGCGCGCCGCGACTCTCCTCGAGGAGAACGAGGAGAGCGTGGACGACGACCTCCGCGAGGACATCGAGGCGGCCATGGACGACGTCGAGGCGGTCCTCGAAGACGACGACGCCGACCTGGAGGAGATAGAGGAGGCGACCGAGGCGCTCTCGAAGGAACTGCAGGAGATCGGCAAGCAGATGTACGAGCAGCAGGCCCAGGCAGGACCCGGCGGCGCGGCGGGCGGTGCCGCGGGTGGTGCTGCAGGCGGTGCCGCGGGCGGCGCGGCAGGCGGTGCTGCCGGCGGCCAGGCAGACTCCGAGGACTTCGTCGACGCGGACTTCGAGGACGTGGACGACGACCAGGACGAGGAGTAACGTCACGGGACCCGTTCGGATTCTTTTCACGACCTGACCGGAGCGGAGTGGGTTTCGCGACTCACCGACGCGGCGTCGTCTCGGTCGGGTGACCGTCGCTTCGCCCGACTCGGGGACGGCGCGTTTCGGACTCGCGTCAGCGGTCCTCGGTGGCGCCGTCGGAGGGGTCGGAATCGTCGGTCGAGTCTGAACCGGAATCGGCGGTCGAATCGGCATCGCCCCCCGAGTCAGAACCGGACTCCTCTGTTGCGTCGTCGGTCCCGGCCTCGGGGACCGGTTCGGGGTGCTCCCAGAGTTCGACGCCGAGGGCGACGAACGCCAGTCCGAGGGGGAGGACGACCGGGAAACTGCCGACGCCGTCCGGACCGCCCGCGGCGACGGCGGCCGCTATCAGCGGTGCCCCGGCGAGGAGGTAGCCCACGAGCGGACGCTCGGTTCTGGCGTACCCGACGCCAAGCGCCACGAGGGCGGGAGCGGCCAGCAGTGCGCCCAGACCCAGGCCGGCGAGTCCGAACAGAACCCCTCCGATGCTGGTCAGGTCGCCGATTCCTGCCGAGGCGGCTCTCGTTGCTAGCGTGAACGTGAACGCGCCCAGCGCGAACAGCGCGAGACCGCCCGCCGCGACCACGCCGCTCCAGCGTCGCAACCGCCCGGAAATCGGCCAGTCCCGGCGGACGAGGCCGACGAGGCCGACGAGAATCAGCGCGACGGCGAGGAGGGTCGCCACCGGAACCACGGTCTGGGCGACCCACAGCGGACTGAACGTCGGCGGGTCGAACACGTAGGAGTCCCCCGGGGCCGCGCCGTACCACTCTGCCGGGACGGAGACCAGCACGGCGAGTACGCCGCCGAGCGCTCCCATGCCACCCGACGCGCGGGTTCGGCGTCTCATCCGTCCACCTCCCCGAGGGCTGTGACGTGCCCCCGCCCGTCGGTGAACACGACGGCGCCGTCGACGACGGCCGGCGGGTGCAGTCTGTCGCGGACGCTGTACCCCCAGACCGCCTCCCCGAACCGGTCGGTGAACGCGACGAACGACGGCGTCGGCGTCGGGCCGAACCCGCCCGTGGGCAGGAGCGCGAACGCCTGTCCGCCGGCGGCAGCCGTCACCGCGCCGTCGCCGACGTACGAGCACCACCGCGGCGACGGGTCGCCGTCGGTTCGGTCGAGTGCGAACGTTGCGGCGGGGCCCTCCCCGGGTCGTTCGACGGCGTAGATAGTGTCGTCCGTGACCACGGGCGAGGAGAACGAACGCCCGCTGCCGCGTTCGAACCGCCACCGGCGGGTGCCGTCCTCGACGTCGAACGCGAACAGTCCCTCGTAGGTGCCGACGAACGCCGTGTCGTCGCTGACCACCGGATAGAACTCCGGCGGCGGAGACACGCTCCAGCGCCGGTCGCCGGTTCGTCGGTCGAACGCCGTCGTCTCGTTGCCGTTCGAGAGGACGACCGATTGCCCGCCGACTGCCACCATGTTCGCCGTCCTCCCGGCCGTCGTGTCCGCCTCCCACCGCTCCGTTCCGTCGCGGGCGTCGAGTGCGAGGACGCCGGCACCGCCGCCGACGTAGACGGCGGTCTCGGTCACCGCCGGGGTCCCGAACGACTGCGCCTCGTCGTACCGCCAGCGGACAGACCCGTCCGCGGGGTTCAGCGCCGTGATCGCTGATTTCCCGCCGACGTAGACCGTGCCGTCGGGACCCACGACGGGGGGAACCGTCTCCTCGTCGTACCCGAACGTCGAGCCGATCGTGTTCGGGGACACCTCGCTGGTGCGCCAGGCGCGGGTTCCGTCGCGGAACCGGAGCGCGTGGAGGCCGCCCGGAACCGTAACGAACACGCGTCCCCCCGCCACGACAGGCGTGCTCGCGTCGCCCGCGACGCCCGCAGGGTCCACCGTCTCGAGTTGCGTCCGCCACCGGACCCCGACGGGACCGCGCGGTGGCGTCGTTTCGGGGGGCGCCCCGGTGTTGCCGGCGTCGAATCGCGGCGCCGGCCAGTCGGTCGCGGGCGTCGAATCGAACGCGCCCGCCGGTTGGTCGGTGGCGCGGACGACCTCGTCGGGTTCGGGGGCGTCGCGGTCCGGACACGAGGACGAACACCCGGCGACGCCGAGCGTACACCCGGCGACGGCTGCCCGGAGAACCGCACGTCGGCGCAGCGACAACATATACTGGGCGGTGCTCGTGGAGAGGAGGTAGGCTTTGTGCCGTCCGAACGACGGGATGCGTCCCGAACGTGGGAAGGATGCGTCGACGAACCGAACCCGTTCTTTTCAAGTAGCTCAACCGATTAGACGGTAGTAACTAATGAGCGACGACTTCTACGACGTTCTCGGAGTCTCGCGGGACGCTTCTCAGCAGGAGATTAAAGACGCGTACAGGAAGAAGGCCCGCGAGTACCACCCCGACGTCAGCGACGACCCGAACGCCGAAGAGAAGTTCAAACAGGTCAAGAAAGCGAAGGAAGTGCTCACCGACGAGGACAAGCGGAGCGCCTACGACCGGATGGGCCACGACCGGTTCACGCAGGCCGAGAAACACGGCGGGTTCGACGGCGCCGGCGGCGCCGGCAACGGCGCTGGCTTCGGCGGCGGATTCGGCGGTGGCGGCGGTGGCGGGAGCCCGTTCGGAGACATCTTCGAGCAGTTCTTCGGCGGCGGTGGCGGCCAGCGCCGCGACCGGCCCCAGAAGGGACGCGACCTCCAGACGCGACTGACGCTCGACCTGGAGGACGCCTACGAGGGCGTCGAGAAGCAGCTCACCTACACGCGCCCCCAGGAGTGTCCAGACTGCGGGGGGTCGGGGCACCCGCCGGACGCCGAGGTCTCTACCTGTCCGGAGTGCGACGGGCAGGGCCAGCAGACGACGGTCCAGCAGACGCCCTTCGGCCGCGTCCAGCAGACCCAGACGTGTCGGCGGTGCGGCGGCGAGGGGCAGTTGTACGACGAGACCTGTTCGACCTGCGGCGGCGACGGGACCGTCCGCCAGGAGCAGACGGTGACCGTAGACGTCCCGCCGGGCATCCGGTCCGGGCAGAAGATGCAGTACCGGGGCGGCGGCGCACCGGGACAGAACGGCGGCCCCGCCGGCGACCTCATCATCCAGGTCCAGATTCGCGACCACGACACGTTCGACCGCGACGGCGACGACCTCTACTACCAGCACCCCATCTCGTTCCCGCAGGCGACGTTCGGCGACACCGTCGAGATTCCGACGCTCTCGGGGACCGCGGAACTCGAAATTCCCGCCGGAACCCAGAGCGGCGAGTCGTTCACCGTCTCGGGCGAGGGGATGCCCCGGTCCCGCGGCCGCGGGTACGGCGACATGCACGTCCACATCCAGGTCGTCACGCCGGAGGACCTCAACGAGGCCCAGCGCGAGGCGCTCAAGGAGTTCGCCGAGGCGGGCGGCGAGGAGATAGAGATCAACGACGGCTTCTGGAAGAAGATAAAGAACAGTTTCTGACGTCCCGCGGTCTGTCGTCGCGTCGCGTTCCGTTCGCTGTCCTTCGCTCGTCGCTCTCGATTCGCTGCCCTTCGCTCGTCGCTCTCGATTCGCTGCCCTTCGCTCGTCGCTCACATTTCGTTGCGCCTCGCTCGTTGCTCGGACGTCTCCGCGTCCCGTCGCTACAGGCCCGGACACCTGGTCGAAAACGCTCGTTTCGACTGGGTATTCGGCCGCTCTGGGCGACATCTGCCTCGGACCCGGGAATCTATAATCGAGACGCGTACAATGGTGAATACATGGCGTACACGAAGGTCAACTACAAGGACGTCGACGCCGTCGGCGACGGGTTCCACTTCCTCCGCGACCCCCTGGACTGTGAGCAACTCGGGGTGAGCGTCCTGGAGTGCGACCCGGGATGGGTCGGGAAGGAACACGACCACGCGACCGGGAACCACGAGGAAGTGTACGTGCTCGTCGAGGGCGAGGCGACCATCACCGTCGAGGGCGAATCCGTCGAGATGACCGCAGGCGACGCCGTCCGCGTCGACCCGTCCTCGACCCGCCAGATTCGCAACGGCGACACCGAGAGCCTGTTCGTCGTGACCGGCGCTCCCTGAGGCGCGGTACTCCCGGACCACCGGCCGGTCTTCCCTGCGCCACCGGCAGCCGCGGTACATCTTCTGGGGACCGCGAGGGAGAACGGTGAGACTTTGCGGCCAGCGCCCTCTCCTGCGGACATGGACGTGCTGGGAGACCTGGTAGCCAGGGCGCGACGGAGTCCGGACCCGGCGTTCCGCGACGACGTTCACGACCGGTCGTACACCTACCACGACTTCTGTACGACGGCGTGGAAGACGGGCAACTTCCTGCGGTACCTGGGCGTCGCTCGCGGCGACCGGGTCGAAATCGCCCCCGAACCGCTGGCCGAACCGCTCCTGACGTTCTTCGGGGCCGCCCAACTGGGCGCAGTGGCGCGGTTCGCCCCGGGTAGCGGGGACGCCCGGGCGGTGGTCGTCCCTCGGGCCGCGGAATCGACGTTCGACCCGCCGCCCGGGACCAAACTGGCAGTGTACGGCGGCCCGCCCTCGCGTCCGGACGTCGCCCACTGGGAGGGCATCGTCTGGAGCGAGAACCCGGCGTTCCCGCCCACGGACGTGGACCCGGATAGCCCGGCACTGACAGCAACCGCCAGCGAGGACGACGAGGCCCCGGACGCCGAACGCGACGACCAGTTCACCCACGCGGAACTGCTCGACGTGGCCCGCAGGGTGGTCGACAGATTCGGCGTCGACGACGAGACCACCGTGGCGGTACGCGCGTCGCTCGCTCGACCCGGGACGGTCGCAGGGGGCGTCCTCGCGCCGCTTCTCGCCGGCGGAACGGTCGTCGTCCCGGACGACGGGACGTCGTGTGACGTCTGCGTCGGGACGGACGGACCGGAACCGGTTCTGGTCGATCCGGCGGAACTCGCCTGAACGCCCCCTGCCGTCAGGAGGCGTCCCGAATCGTCTCGAGGGCCTCCGGGTTGGCCATGCTGCTCAGGTCGCCCGGGTCCTCGCCCTGGTAGACGGCGCCGATGGCCCGGCGGATGATTTTCCCGCTCAGCGTCTTGGGGAGGTCCGAGACGAACAGAATCTCCCGGGGGCGGAACGGCTTGCCTAGTTCCTCGCCCACCTGGCTCCGGAGTTCCGACCGGAGGTCCTCGTCGGCATCGAACGCCGGTTCGACCACCACGTAGGTCACCACGGCAGTCCCCGTCGTCTCGTCGGGGACGCCGACGGCGGCCGCCTCGGCAACGGCCGGGTGGTCGATGAGCACGCCCTCGACTTCGGCCGGTCCGACCTTCCGCCCGGCGACGTTGAGGGCGTCGTCGGCGCGTCCGTGGAGGAACCAGAAGCCGTCCTCGTCCTTCTGTGCCCAGTCGCCGTGGTCCCAGCAGTCCTCCCAGGTGCTCCAGTACTCCTCCAGGTATCGGTCGTCGCCGCTCCAGAGACTCTTCGTCATCGACGGGCAGGAGTCCCGGGCCACCAGGTAGCCGCGTTCGTTGGTGTCGGCGATGCTCTGTCCGTCGCTGTCGACAACGTCGACGTCCATCCCGAGACCCGGCCCGCCCAGGGTGCAGGGCTTGAGCGACTGGACGGGCATCGGCATCAGGAAACACCCGCAGATTTCGGTGCCGCCGGAGATGTTGAGAATCGGGCACTCCCCGCCGCCGACGGTCTCGAAGAACCACATCCACGACTCGGGGTCCCACGGCTCGCCCGTCGACCCCAGGAGCCGAAGTGTCGAGAGGTCGTGTCGCTCGACCCACTCGTCGCCGTAGGTCCGGAGCGCTCGAATCGCCGTCGGCGAGATGCCGAACACGGTCAGGCCGTGGCGGTCTATCATCTCCCAGAACCGGTCCGGGTCAGGGTGGTCCGGCGCGCCCTCGTACATGAACACGGTGCCGCCAAAGGTGTGGTTGCCGACGAGCGTCCAGGGGCCCATCATCCACCCGATGTCCGACACCCAGAAGAAGCGGTCCCACGGCCTGTGGTCGAACCCGAAGAATATCTCCTTCGCCGTCTGCACCTGGACGCCGGCGTGGGTCTGGACGATTCCCTTCGGCGTGCCCGTTGTGCCAGAGGAGTACAGCAGCATCGACTGGTGGTCCGCTGGGAGCGACGCCGTCTCGTACTCGTCGTCCATCGAGGGAACCGTCTCGTGCCACCACTGGTCTCGGCCGTCGGTCCAGGGGACGTCGCCGCCGAGGCGCCGGTAGACCACCACGTCCTCGACGCGACCGGCCTCCGCGACTGCGTCGTCCGCCGTCTGCTTGAGGCGCACTTCGTCCCCCCGTCGGTAGAACCCGTCGCCCGTGAACAGGACCGAACACCCCGCGTCCGCGAGTCGCGTCGCCACCGCGTCCACGCCGAACCCCGAGAAGATGGGCACCGCCACGGCACCGACCTTGAACGCGCCGTAGAGGATGCTGACGACCTCCGGAACCATCGGCATGTACATGCCGACGGTGTCGCCGGCCTCGACGCCCATCGATTCGAGCAGGTTCGCGACCTGGTTCGCCTCGCGGTACAGGTCGTGGAACGTCACCTCGCGGACGTCGCCCGGTTCCCCCTCCCAGATACAGGCGACCGAGTTCCTGCTCTCGCTGTCGGTGGCGGCGTGCCGGTCGAGGACGTTGTGCGCGAGGTTGAGTCGTCCGCCGGGGTACCAGTCGGTGAACTGCGGGCCGTCGCTGTCGTCGCGGACGGCGTCGTACGGTTCGTAGAACTCGATGCCGAGGTAGTCGACGACTTCCTCCCAGAACCAGTCGA
>JBEPXT010000051.1:0-22739 GCA_041641795.1 Salinigranum sp. | reverse complement strand
GCCGCGCCCCTCGGCTACAACAACGAGAAGGTGCTCTCGAAGCTCCGGGAGTTCGACCTCGTCGAGCCGATGAAAATAGCCGGGCAGGACCTGTACTTCGGCGCCGGCCCGGACCCCGAGACGGCCGAGTTCCCCGGCGCGAGTCACCTGATACGCCGGCTGGTCGACGCCTCGGACCAGTACGGGATGGACACGGTCTTCCTCTCGAACTCCGGCGCCGAGGCCGTCGAGAACGCGATGAAGATAACGCACGACTTCGCGCCCGCCGCGAAGTACGGCTTCGCCTTCGAGAAGAGCTTCCACGGCCGGACCCTCGGGACCCTCTCGCTCACCAAGTCCAAGGAAGTGTACACCCGCCACTACCCGGAAATCGCCGGCATCGAGACCGTGCCGTTCTGTGACGGCGCGAACTGCACGGCCGACACGTGCGAGTGTGGCTTCTTCACCGGCCACGGCTCGCAGTTGCGAAACGCCCTCGCCCCCGAGGGCGGTCACGTCAACCCCGACGAGGTGGCGTTCGCGATTCTGGAACCGATACAGGGCGTCGGCGGCTACCGCTTCCCGAGCGAGGAGTTCATGGCCGAAGTGGCCGACGTCTGTGAGACGTACGACATCCCGCTGGTCGTCGACGAGATTCAGTCGGGAGTCGGCCGAACCGGCGAGATGTGGGCCTCGGACCACTACCCCATCGAACCGGACGTCATCGCCAGCGCCAAGGGACTCCGCGTCGGGGCGACGATATCCCGGTCTGAAATCTTCCCCGCGGAGAAGAACCGCCTCGGGTCGACGTTCGGCGGCGGGGACCTGCTCGCCTCGATGCAGGGCGCGCTCACCCTGGAGGCAATCGAGGAGTACGACCTGCTCGACAACGCGACCGAACGAGGTCGGCAGGCGACGGACCTGCTGGTCGACGACGCGCCCGACCACGTCGTGGATGTCCGGGGGAAGGGCCTCATGCTGGCCGTGGAGTTCGACACGCCGGAGCGCCGGGACGCCGTCGTCGAGGCCGCGCTGGACAGCGGACTGCTCGTCCTGGGGTGTGGGAAGAAGACGATTCGGTTGCTGCCGCCCCTCGACGTCACCGAACGCGAGATTGCGATGGGCGTGGGCATCTTCACCGACGCGATGCAGGCAGTCGCCCCCGAAGCCGTCGCCTGACTCGACGCAACGCTGCTGTCCGACTCGGGAAAAGCGCCGACTGGAGTGTCACGGCGGGCCGTCGAGCGTGTGCTCCACGACGGTCACGTCGTCCAGGTCGGCGAGGGATTGCAGGACCGCACGGAGGTGGTCGGGACCGCTCCCTTCGAGGCCGACCCGGACCGGGACGCGATTCGGCGTATCTGCGGCCGTCCGGGACGCCCGCTCGGCGACGTCGAGTTCGGCGCCCTGGGCCGCGACGGCGTCGCCGAGGGCACCCAGAGCCGCGGGCCAGCGGTCGAGTTCGAGTCGCGCGTCGACGTACCGGCCGAGCGCCTGCAGGCCGACCCGGGTCAGTTCGGCGTGCTCGGAGAGGTTTACGTTCCCCCCGGAGACGACGGCGGCGACGCGTTCGCCCTCGACCGACACCGCCCCCGAGAGGAGTGCAGCGACCGGGGCCGCGCCGGCCGCCTCCGCGACCGTCTTTGCACGCTCGGCGAGGAGCGCCGTCGCGACGGCGAGGTCGGTGTCGCTCACCGAGACGACGTCGTCGACGCGCTCCCGGACGACTGCGAAGGTCGTCGACAGGAGTCGGGCGTCGGCGATTCCCTCGGCGACGGTGTCGACCTCCGGGAGCACGCGAATCTCGTCGGCCTCCAGCGACGGTTTCGCGTGGGCCGCGCCCTCGGGCTGGACCCCGACGACGCGAACGTCGCTGTCGTGGGCATCGAGAGCGGTGGCGACGCCGGAGACGAGGCCCCCGCCGCCGACTGCGACCAGGACCGTTTCGACGTCGGGCGCCTCCCGGAGGATTTCGAGGCCGACGGTTCCCTGTCCGGCGATGACGTCGGCGTCGTCGAAGGGGTGGACGAACGCCAGTCCCTCCTCGTCGGCGAGTTCGAGGGCGTACTCGTAGGCGCCCTCGTAGTCCGCGCCCTCGACGACTACCTCGGCCCCGTAGCCGCGCGTGGCCTCGATTTTCGCCGTCGGCGTCGTCTCGGGGACGACGATGGTTGTGTCGACGTCGAGCAGGTCACCGGCCAGTGCGACCCCCTGGGCGTGGTTTCCCGCGCTGGACGCGACGACGCCCGCCTCGCGTCGGTCCGGCGAGAGCTGTGCCATCGCGTTGTACGCACCTCGAATCTTGAACGACCCCGTCCGCTGCATGTTCTCCAGTTTCAGGTCCACCCGGTCGGCCCCACACCGCCTCGCTATCGTGGTGGACCCGTCGAGCGGCGTGTCGTGTGCGACCTCCGCGAGTCGGTCCTGGGCCGCCCGAACGTCGGCTATCTCGACGACGTCGGACGCCGACGGGAGAGACCCGTCACTCGCAGACGTGCTACCCGCAGACTCGCCACTCGCCGACTGGCCATCCGCAGATTCGCTGCCCGCCGACTCCCGACTCATGGACCGTCCTCCGCGACGGACAGAATCGCGTTCGTGAGCACCTCCACTCCCGTCTCCAGGCTCCGTTCGTCCACGTCGAACGTCGGCGTGTGGTGGCTGGTCGGGTGGTCGGTGCCGACGATTGCGTAACACGCGAGGCCGCCCTCCTCCTGGACGCGCTCCATGAGGAACGTCGCGTCCTCGCTGGCGCCGAAGTCCGCCAGCGGAACGATGCGCTCGACGCCGTCGACGTTCTCGGCGGCGGTCACGACCACGTCCGCGAGTTCCGGGTCGCTGTCGGCGCGGGGGCTCTCGCTCACGACGTCCACCGCGGCGTCACAGCCGTGCATCTCGGCGGCCGTCTCGAACTTCCGGCGGAGTTCCGCCTTCGCGTACTCTTTCAGCGCGGTCGTCTCGCCCCGCGCTTCGGCGACGGCCTCGACGTCCTCTGCGATGACGTTGCTCGCGGTGCCGCCCTCGACTCGCCCGACGTTGACGCGCGTCATCCCGTCCGAGTGGTGGGGGATTCCGTAGACGTTCTCTATCGCGGTTCCGAGCGCCTGGATGGCGTTGTCGCCCTCCTCGGGCGCCTTGCCGGCGTGCGCCGAGGTGCCCTCGATTTCGACTTCGACGTGGCACATGGCGAGGGGTCGTTCGATGCCGGCGACCACCTCGCCGGTCGGGTGGTCGAGTCCGACGTGGACCGCGAACAGGTAGTCGATGTCCGCGGCGTACCGGCTCTCGGCCATCGGCGCGCCGCCGCCGGACACCTCCTCGGCCGGCTGGAAGAAGACGACGAGGCGGCCGGAGAAGTCGCTCTCCGCGACGGCTTCGAGCGTCGCGAGTCCCCAAGTCATGTGGGCGTCGTGGCCGCAGGCGTGCATCGTCTCGCCCGTCTCCGACCGGAACCCTTCGCCGGCGGGCACGTGGTTCGGGTCCCCCGACTCCTCTATGTACAGCCCGTCGATGTCGACGCGGAGGCCGACGGTCGGTCCCGGACCGCGTTCGAGGACGGCGACGCACCCAGTCGTGCCCCCGCGGAGCGGTTCGAGCAGTTCGGGGTCCGCTCCTCGTTCGAGCGCGCGGTCGTACCACTCCGCGATGACGTCGTCGTCGGGGACGGCCATCCGGTCCGCGGGGTCGTAGGCGTCGGCTCCGACGGCCAGTTCGTCGACGCCGATTTCGCGCAGTTCTTCCACGAGCCGTGCCGTCGTCTGGAACTCACACCACCCCGGCTCGGGGTGGCGATGGAACTCCCGGCGAAGCGCGGCTAGTCGTGCTCGAACAGGGGCGGTCATGCGGGTACGTAACACCCTCCACGCACTTAATTGTCAACGGTAACCGTGGACGCCGACTACACAAAAGGCCTAAGGTGAACCCTCACAATCGCTGTAGCACGCGCCACGGGCGGGTGCCGCCGCGATTCGGGGGTGGCCGGGCCCCGCCACAGGGCGAGACATCACGACCCATGACAGAGACAGACGTCGTCGTCCTCCGCGAGGGGACAGAGGGCCTTTCGATGGAATCGTACGCCGACGCGCTCCGCGACCGACTCGGGGACGCGTCGGTCAGGTTGGCCAGGACGCCGAAACGGGAGCGCGAACTCGTCGCGGACGCCCGAGTCGTCACCGGCATCACCGTCGACGAGGACCTGCTGGACAGAGCAGAGCGACTCGAACTGTTCGCCTGCACGTTCGCCGGTACAGACCACGTTCCCACGAACGCGCTCGCCGAGCGGGGAGTTGCCGTGACCAACGCGGGCGGCATCCACGCGCCGGGCATCGCCGAGCAGGCCGTCGGAAACATGCTCGTGTTCGCCCGTCGCCTCCACGAGGGGTGGCGTCGCAAGCAGCGCGCAGAGTGGCGGCACTTCCAGTCCAGCGAGTTCACCGACAGCACGGTCACCGTCGTCGGACTCGGGTCCATCGGGCAGGCGGTGGTCCAGCGGTTGCAGGGGTTCGAGGTGGAGACCATCGGCATCCGCTACACGCCCTCGAAGGGCGGCCCGACCGACGAGGTGGCCGGCTTCGACGCGGACGCCGTCCACGACGCCCTGTCCCGAAGCGAGTACGTCGTCCTCGCCTGCCCGCTGAACGACCTGACGCGGGGACTAATCGGCGAGGAAGAGTTCGCGACGATGCCGCCGGATGCCGTCCTCGTCAACACCGCTCGCGGGGGCATCGTCGACACCGACGCGCTGGTCTCTGCGCTCCAGTTCGAGAAGATACGAGGCGCGGCCCTCGACGTGACCGACCCGGAGCCGCTGCCCGCCGACCACCCGCTCTGGGACCTCGAAAACTGCCTCGTCACGCCCCACACGGGCGGACACACGCCGAGACACTGGGAGCGGCTCGCGGACATCGTCGCCGAGAACGTCGACCGACTCGACGCCGGCGAGACGCTCGAAAACCAGGTCGTCGCGCCCGAATCGACCTGACCCCGTCGAGCGTCCTGAACGAAGCGCGCCCCCGAACTCGGCACGTCCCCGGATTCGTCCCCGCCTCGGCCTCGTCACATTCTCTGCCTCGAATTTGCCCCTCCGCGGAGGAAAGCGACGCCTCAGGCGGTGAAGAGTCGTCGAGGGAAGTCCGCGAGGGGTTCGGCGCCGCTCGACGTGACGACGAACGTCTCGCTCAGTTCGACGCCGAAGTCGTCGAACCAGAGGCCGGGAATCGTGTGGAACGTCATGTTCTCTTCGAGCACCGTCTCGTCGCCGGGCCGGAGACTCGCCGTGTGTTCGCCCCAGTCCGGGGGATACCCCAGGCCCATCGAGTAGCCGATGCGGTCTTTCTTCTCGATGTCGTACCTGGCGATGGTGTCGCGCCAGGCCTTCTCGACCTGTTCGCAGGTGACGCCGGGTTCGACCGCATCCAGGGCGGCCTCCATCCCCTCGACGACGATGTCCGTCGTCTCCTCGATTTCGCTCGGCGGGTCGCCGACGAAGGTGGTCCGGGCGAGCGGCGAGTGATAGCGGTGGCGACAGCCCGACAGTTCGACGATGACCGGGTCGCCGTTCTCGAACTGGCGGTCGGTCCACGTGAGGTGGGGCGTCCCGGTGTGGTCGCCCGACGGCATCAGGGGGACGATGGAGGGGTAGTCGCCGCCGTAGTCCGCCGTCCCGTCGATGAGCGCAGAGTAGATGGCCTCCGCCGCCTCGTACTCCGGCACGCCCTCCTCGATGGCGTCGAGACCCGCCTGCATCGCGTTCTCGGAGATGCGGGCGGCCTGGCGCATGTACTCCAGTTCCGCGTCGGATTTTCTGATGCGGACCCAGTTGACGAGCAGCGTGGTGTCCGTGAACGTCGCCTCGGGGAGGTTCTCCTGCAGGCGCGTGTAGGACTTCGCCGTGAAGTAGTAGGCGTCCATCTCGAGGCCGATTCGACCGTCCGAAACGCCCAGGTCGTCGAGGACCGTCGCGACGAAGTCCATCGGGTGGAGGTCGTGGGGCGACTGCACGTGGTCGTCGCTGTACGGGCGGATGCTCTCCTCCGAGAGGCTGGTGGTCGCCCGGGCGCCGTTGGCGTCCATCTCCCGGCCGACCCACACTGGTTCGTCCCTGTCCCGCGTGACGACGACGCCCTGGTGGACGTAGAACGACCACCCGTCGTAGCCGGTGAGGTAGTTCATGTTCGCGGGGTCGCTCACGAACACCGCGTCCAGCCCTTCCTCCGCCATGCGCTCTTTGGTCCGGGCGATTCGCCTCTCGTACTCGCTGGTATCGAACACGGCTCTGGGCATGCCAACGTCTACCGAAGACACGTCACCGTACTGTAAATATTTTTGTGTACAACAGGTACGGATTCTGTGTACCGAATCGCTCGCTCCGATTCGAGACGGAGTTGTCCCTCGGCCGCGAGGGCGCCGACAGCCGTGGGGACAGTCTATCGGTGGCCGGGCCACGTTCGGTCACGGCGACCCGGCCAGACGGAGTAATATACGAGAGATTATATGAAAGAAATCAGTTATTTTTATGTATCGAAAATTGATATATTACGAAGTTCGCGGATGTAATTTATATTAACTAGTATACATTTTCGGAGTAGTGTCTCAACAGACCTAACGCGTGTGACGCTCACAGACACATCGCAGACCGACGTTCCGAATCTGGAAAGGATATATTATCAAAGTGATTATCTGAATTGAGACGCCATCCACAGTTCCGGGGAGCTATCTAGCAGCCGACTGGTCGTGACGATTCTGTGCGTTCCTCCTGGCGACTCCCGCGTTCACCCACGAAAGAGGAGGGAGGACGTCACCGCATCGAGGGAGGAGACGACCAGTGCCGAGGTGTGTTACCACTTCGATTTTTCGGCGTGGACGGCGTACTCCGTGCATGAGCAGTGAACAACACCGCGCTGCCGAGGTGAATCGGCACCTCACCGTCGGAGAGGTGGAGTGTTTCGTCGTCAGCGACGGGAGTTTCGCGTACGCCGACCCCAGTCGGGCGTTCTTCGCCAACGCCGACCGGGAGGAGTTGAGACCGGCGCTCGAACGCCACGGATTCGATGCGGACGCGTGGGACACGTACGTCAGTCCGTATCCGTGTCTGGTGGTTCGCACGGACGACCGGACCGTGCTGGTCGACACCGGCGCGGGTGACGAGCTGGGCGACCACACGGGGAAACTCCGGTCCAACCTGGGGGCGATGGGCATCGACCCGGACGACGTCGACACGGTGCTGGTGACCCACGTCCACCCGGACCACGTCGGCGGGAATCTGACGGACGACGGGACCAGGGCGTTCCCGAACGCGGAGTATCTCGTCTCTGACAGCGAGTTCGAGTTCTGGTCGAACGACCCGGACCTCTCCTCGCTGCAGGTACCCGAACACGTCACGGAGGCGATGGTCGCCGTCGCGGAGAATCAGGTCCGCCCGCTGGCGGACGAACTCCGTCGGCTTCCCGAAACGAGTACGGAAATCGCGCCGGGCGTTCGAACGATTCCCGCACCCGGTCACACGCCGGGACACCTCGCGGTCGAAGTCCGGTCGGCGGGCGAAACGCTACTACACCTGGTCGACCTGGTGCTCCTCCCGACGCACGTCGAGCACCCGGAGTGGTGCGCCGCGTTCGACCTCGACCCCGAGACGCTCGCCGCGTCGAGGCGGCGCCTCCTCGGACGTGCCGCAGACGAGCAAGCACTCGTCCTGGCGCATCACTTCCCCGCCCCGGGACTGGGCCGAGTCCGCAGGACCGAATCCGGATTCGAGTGGGAGCCACTCGCGGACTCGGTCGAGTGAGGGCTGCCAATCGGCGAGCGTGTGCCGGGAGAGGGGACTCAGATATCGGTCCGCGCCGTCCCGCTCGTGACCGCGACGTCGGCGAGCCGTTTCGGACCGAACTTCGAGAGTATGAGCAGAGCGACGACGACGAAGGCGACTGCGTACAGGCCGTTCCCGATGTCCGTCTGGAGCGCGGCGCCGCCGCCGGCCAGGTACAGCAACCCGCCGGTGTTCACTGAGGCGTGGAGAACCATCGTGAGGAGGACGCTCCCGCCCGTCTGGTTGTAGAGCCACGTGAAGACAACCGAGAGCGCGACGACGGACACCACGTAGAAGTGAATCGGGTCGCCGGCCTGCGAGGACCCCGCCACGACGAAGAGGGGAAGGTGCCAGGCGGCCCAGACGACGCCGACGACGAGGCTCGCGACGAGGGCCGAATATCGGGTCTGTAACCGCGGGAGAGCGAACCCGCGCCATCCGAGTTCCTCGTTCCCCCCGCCAATGAGAAAGACCTGGAGCAGCAGCAGGGGGTACAGCGCGAGCGACCCGAGCGGTTCGGGGGCGAACTGGCCGCCCAGGAACGCGATGTGGAGCGCACTGGCGGCGACAATCGAGATTCCCGGGAGCGTGAACGCGAGTATCCAGTACCGGGCCGGGACGCGCCAGCGGAGGACCTGACCGGCCCACTCGCGAACGCTCTCCCCGAGGAACCGCGTGAGAAGCCCCGCCGCGACGAGTGGCCCGAACCCCCCGGCGATGATGAACAGCGTCGTCAGGTCGCTGACGCCCAGAACGATGGGTGACCAGGCCACCCACGAGAGGAGGTACGTCAGCGCGACGAAGGAGACGACCTGGTGCGCTTCGACGTACGTACGAATCCGGGTATACATGCGTGAGAGACGCGTCCTCGCACGAAAAGCGGTGTGTCCGATTCTCGGGATGTGAGACGCCGGATGCGACCGCCGCATCGCTACTCCCGACCTGGCGAGTGCGGACCGCGAGCGGATACGCCGAAGCGATGCGACGACCGCTGCATCGAATCAGGCCGTGGCGGTCCGGGCGTAGTAGTACTCGGTCAGCGTTCGAACGAGACTCCCGACGACGACCAAGAGGCCGAGACCGACCATGACGAACAGGAGTCCGATGGCTCCCGGTCCGGCCATAGGGCCGTCGGGGAGCGACCAGACGATGATAACGAACGCCCCAGCCGCGAGAACGGCGAAACCCGCCTCCCCGGCACGGACGAGCGCGTACACCGGTCGATTCCGGAGCCGGTCGCTGAGAGTGCCATCGCTCCGGAGAGCGCGGTAGCCCGCGAGTAGCGTCTCGGAAGCGACGACGAAGACGAGGGCCAGTGCGAAGAGCGGAACGAGAAAGAGGCTCCCCACTGACTGGCCGGGGAGGAGCCCGACGAACCGGGCCGTCACGAGGACGAGGGTGACGACGGTACCGACGAGTTTAGCGGCCTGAAGGGGCTCGGACCGGTGGAAGGAGGGCGACATTCCGTGTGTTAGTTCGTTTCGAGCGACAGGATAAGCGTTTTGTGGTGCCCGCGTCGGCCTCGCGGCACTCGGCGTAAGCCGTCCCGGTCAGTACACCGAACCGTCGGCCCGGTCGCCAGTGTGCGTCGAGCGAACAGTCGCACTTTTCAGAGAGTCCCCCATAATCTCCGAATCGAATGCCCTCCCAGAGTCGCCGTGCGTTTCTCGCCAGTACCTGCGCGGTGCTCGTCGCCGCCAGCGGGTGTACCGCCTCGACTTCGTCTGCGCGCCCCGCACACACGGTGACCGTGTACCTCGGCGAGCGCGACGAGTCTCACGACGTCACTGTCACAGTCCTCGACGGCGGTGGAGAGACGGTCTTCGAGGAGGAGTACCGACTCTCGGACGCGAACGAGGCCGACGAGGATGCGACGTTCCCCGCGGCACCGGGCCCGGAAACCGTCGTCGTGACAGTCGACGGGACGCGATTCGAACGGGACTGGCCGGGAATCGAGGACCCGGAGTTGCCCTGCGAGGGAGACAACTGGTCGGGAATCGAGGTGTGGGTCGAGAACGGTCGGGACGGGTCGCCGACCGTCCGGGTAGAAGCGAACTGCCAGCACGTCACGATGGTCTGACGTCGGTTTCCAGGACTTACGTCCAGGCCGGCCCAAACGTTCTCATCACGAGGGGGCGACAGCGTAAGCGATGCAAGCCGGTCAGACCTCGTTTCCAGAGCGCAACCGGGCGACCTTCGGGGCCCCTACTTCGTCGCCGTCGGGATCGGATACTTCTCGGCGTCTACGTGGCGGTCCCGTGGCTCGTCACTCGCGGCGTCTCGCTCCTGTTCGCTGTCACCGCGGCGCTGTACCTGCCAATCGCCGCTGGCTTCGCGGCGGCGCTCGCGGCCTATCGTCGGGCGGGCGGGTCCTGGGCGTGGCCGGCCGTCAGTGACCGCTTCCGGCTTCGGTGGCCGTCACGCCGCGAGTGGGCTATCTTCGTCGGGAGCGCGATTCTCGTACTCGCGCTCGAAGCGGTACTCGAACCCGTCAGCGCCTGGCTGGCGACGACGGTCCCCCTCCGATGCCGCCGGTGCTTCCGCCGCTACTCGACCCGCTCAGGCCCATCGCCCTTCCACCCTCGGCGTTCATGGGGGCGCCGCTCCGCAGTAACGCGTGGATTATTCCGTTCTGGACCGCGGCGCTGGTCGTCAACATCGGGGGCGAAGAACTCCTCTGGCGGGGCTACGTCCTGCCCCGCCAGGAGGCGGTGTTCGGTCGGTGGGCGTGGCTGGTCAACGGCCTCCTGTGGGCGTTCGTCGTCCACGCGTTCATGTGGTGGAATCTCGTGGGACTGCTCCCGACGAGCCTCGTTACGCCGTACCTCGCGCAACGCTACGGGACGACGTGGGCCGGTGTCGTGGTACACGGACTGGGAAACGCAATCTGGACCGTCGTCCTCGCCGTGGGCGTGGTGGGCGTTTGATTCCGTCGGAAATGCCGCGCCAGACGCGCGATTCCGGGGAGAAACGAACTGTTTCGATTCGCGATTAAGACGTGCATGGCGAGTCTACAGATAGGTCGGTGGTGCCTGGCCAGCCACACGCCCGAATCGTGGGTTCTGCATCTGACGAATATAGGTATATGGTAACACACAACATATTACTGGTTTAGCATGATTTCGAACCCACGCCTCGTCCGAGCGGGGGACTCCGAGAGTCACGACGGGACGACACCGGCCGCCGGACTGACTCGCCGGTCGGTCCTGAAAGCGTGGGCGGTGGCAGTTCCCGGGTGGGGTATCGGGACGGCCGAGCGAACGAGTCGACCCGGCTCCGGGAGCGGGCGAATCCGTTCGCCGGAGCGCCCGCGGTCCGCAGTCGACGCCGCCGAGGACGTGTGGTCGCAGGATGCGGTATTGACGCCAGACGAGTCCAGTCCGGGTGAGCGCTTCGGGTACGCCGTCGCCATCGACGGGACGCGCGCACTCGTCGGGGCGGAGTCCGCAGCGAACGGCGGACCCGGGTCGGGTGCGGCGTACGTCTTCGAGACGTCGGACGCCGGGTGGAGGCAGGTCCAGAAACTCACAGCCGCGGACGCGAACGCGGAGGACCGGTTCGGAGATTCGGTCGCTCTCGATGGCGGGCGGGCGCTGGTGGGTGCGCGGGGGGACGACGAGCACGGTCCGGACGCGGGTGCGGCCTACGTCTTCGAACCGAACGACGACGGTCGGTGGCACCCTAACCAGAAGCTCTCGGCCGCCGATGCCAGCCCCGACGACCGGTTCGGGAGAGCCGTCGCACTCGACGGGGACCGTGCGTTCGTCGGGGCGAGGCGCGACGACGAGGCGGCCAAAGATGCGGGCGCGGCCTACGTCTTCGAACTCGCAGCAGACGGGTGGAACCAGGTCCAGAAGCTCACGGCCGGCGACCCGGACCCGGACGACCGGTTCGGGCGGGCCATCGCCGTCGACGGCTCCAGGGCGCTCGTCGGCGCGCGAATCGACGACGGACGGGCCCCGGACGCGGGTGCAGCGTACGTCTTCGAACGCGACGCCGACGAGGGACGGTGGCGACAGACCCAGAAGCTCACCGCCCCCGACGCTCACCGTGGTGACCGGTTCGGCAGTGCGGTGGCACTCCGCGGCGACCGGGCGCTGGTGGGCGCAGAACGCGACGACGAAACGGCCGAGGACGCCGGTGCCGTCTACGCGTTCGTCTTCGACGCCGGGCAATGGCGACAGACCCAGAAGCTCACCGTGGCCGGAACCGGCGGAGGAACCCGTTTCGGAAGCACCCTGGCGCTCGATAGAGGCACCGCGCTCGTCGGCGCGGAACACGACGCGGAACACGGGTCCGACGCGGGTGCCGCCTACGGCTTCACGCTCGAGGGCGACCGGTGGCGACCGACTGGAACGCTCGTCGCAACCAACCCCGCCCCGGGGGACCGGTTCGGCTCCGACGTAGCCGTCGACGGGAATCGTGCGCTCGTCGGAGCGTCCGACGCAGACGAGGAGGCGACAGACGCCGGTGCGGTGTACGCGTTCTCGCGGGATGCGGCCGACGGCGAGGGGGGACAGACGGTGGCTGGCGACAGCGCCGACCTGGAGACCACCGTCGCCATCCTCGCCGGCGTCGTCACCATCGTCTCGGGTGCGATCGCTGCGGTTCGGTACCTGCGTGACCGGGAAGTCGGTCCGCAGTCGTGAGGGACCGCCACTGAGGGACGTCCACGCCAGCGAAGGCCAACGGTCGATTGACGGAGCCCTGACGCGAGGTGGAATTCCCGCCGGGTGCCGCGACATCGACCCCACGCGGCGTCTGTTCGGGTTCTGGAGCGGTCGTGGTACCCGAGGGTGTCAATTTAATATCCTGTCTCGGCTATCCCGTTCATGAAGCGATACGACCAGGTGTACGAACTGTACACCGAACACGACACCGACACTCTCCGCGCGCTACAGAATCTCGTCGACCTGTATCCCCTGGTGGAGTCGTCGACTGCCCTCAACCGCTGGAGCGAGATACGAGACGAACTCGAGGCGGGCAAGCGGGAGGTCGAAGACGCGTTCGCCGAGGACGGGGCGATGCTCGCGGACCTCGCGACCAGGGCGCGCCAGGAGCAGGCGTTCACGGGGCTGGACCTCCACAACAAGTACGGGCGCCCCGTGAACGTGTTCGTCCTCGACGTCGACGAGACGCTGCGGTCGACGGGGAGCACGGACAACGAGATACCCAGCGAGACGCTGAACCTGCTGACCAAATTCCACGAACGGGACGTCCCGATAGTCATCTGCACCGGACAGACCCTCGAAAACGTGAAGGGGTTCGCAATTCAGGGCCTGGGGAGCGAGATCGTCCACTCGGGCGACCTCAGCATCGTCTACGAGACGGGGACGGGCGTGTTCACCCCGGGGCACGGGGCGCAGACCAAGCAACTGCTCTATGAACGCCTCGACGAGGACATACGGGCGGTCTTCGACGACATCAGGGCCCGCGTCCTCTCGGACGCCCCGGACCGACTCCGCAAGGGCTGTCACCTCCAGGGCAACGAGTTCAACATCACCCTGAAGCCGAACTTCGACACCGGGTCACCCGACGCCGAGGCGGTCATCGACGAGGCGCTGGTCTACGAACTGGACCTCCTGGCCGACGCAATCACCGGCCTCGACGAGATGGCCGACCTGGACGGTCACGACGTCGGCGACTGGACCCGCGCTTACTACGCCGACCAGGACCCCGAAATCCGCTCGGTTCTCGACGCGGAGGGCGACCTGCCCGACGTCGCTGCGGCCGACGTTCCGGCGAGCCTGGAGGACATCCTCGACCGAATCGACGTCGGGTACTACGAGGGTGACGCCGCCGAAATCGGCAGTCTCGAACTGAGCAAGGTCGTCGGCGTCGAGGCGGCGTTCGACGTCCTCGGTATCGGCGACCCCTTCACGATAGTCATGGGCGACTCCAAGAGCGACCTCCGAGTGATGCAGTGGGTCCGGGAGAACGAGTCGGGTATCGCCGCCGCCCCGGAGCACGCGTCACAGAGCGTCATCGACCACGTCCGGAGCACCGACGGCCTCGTGTTCGACCAGGGGCGTGCCGGCGACATCCTCCGGACGGTGTACGCGATGAACCGATTCGCCGACGCCACCTGACCGGTCGAATCGCCTCACGGTCAGGGAGACCCGCCGAGCGTCTCCCTCCGGCAAATCCAAACGGCCATGTACCTTGGTTGACAATGACTGGCAAGGTACTACGCCAAGATGCACCCCGCACGAACGGACGAGAAGACGCTGAGCGCGTACGAGCCGTACATCGTCGACCGACAGCGCAGAGCGATTGCCGACACGGCGGCGGAGCTTTCGGACGTTCGGGTGGCCCACGTCAACTCCACGGCAGGAGGAGGCGGCGTGGCGGAGCTGCTCCACTCGCTCGTGCCGTTGCTGAACGACGCGGGCGTCGACAGCGACTGGCTGGTCATGGACGCCCCGGAGGAGTTCTTCGACGTGACGAAGGCGATGCACAACGGCCTCCAGGGCGACCAGTCGGAGTTCACCGAGGAGATGCGCGAGACGTATCGAACAGTGACGGAGACGAACGCCGAGACGCTCGCGGAACCGTACGACGTGTTGGTGCTGCACGACCCCCAGACGCTCGGGATGGTGCCGACGGTGACCGAACAGTTCGAGGAGACGGCGCTGGTCTGGCGCTGTCACATCGACCTCACCGAGGCGACGTCGGCGTACCTGGATTTCGTCCGGTCCTATCTGGACGGGGTCGACAGGGCGATTTTTACCCTCCCGGCGTACGGGGAGACGATTTCTGGCGTCGAGAAGACGAGCATCTATCCCGCAATCGACCCCACGACGGAGAAGAACTGTCCCCTGGACGAACTGTCGGACGCGGCCGCCGACGCCGCCGACATCGGACAGTACCCGTTCGATGCGGACCGGCCCCTCATCGTACAGGTGTCCCGGTTCGACCCGTGGAAGGACCCGCTCGGCGTAATCGACGCGTACCAGATCGTGGCAGAGTCCGTTCCCGAGGCACAGCTCGCACTGGTCGGTGCCATGCCGGACGACGACCCGGAGGGCATCGAGGTGTACCGGAAGGCCGAGGCGCACGCCGAGGGGCACGACGACGTCCACCTCCTGACGAACCTCCCCGACGCTGGCATCAACGGCCTCCAGCGCGGCGCCGACGTCGTCCTCCAGAAGTCACTGCGCGAGGGGTTCGCGCTGACCGTCTCGGAGGCGCTCTGGAAGGGGACGCCCGTCGTCGGGGCGAACGTCGGCGGCATTCCGCTACAGGTCGAAGACGGTGAGAACGGATTCCTCGTCGAACCGTCCGACATCGACGCGACTGCCGACAGAGTGACCCGACTGCTGACGGACGACCAGTTGCGCCGACGCCTCGGCGAGCAGGGCCGCGAGACGGTCCGCGAACGGTTCCTCACTCCCCGCCTCGTGGTCGACTACCTCTCGTTGCTCTCGGACGTTACTGTCCGGGACCGACGCGCGTGAGGGCGTTTCGGGGACGCCGGGGCGCCTCTTACTCTTCGCCCACCGGGACCATCTCGATGAGCGAGTAAATCGGGACGCCCTGAATCTCGTCCTGACCGAGTTTGTCGGTCAGGACGACGCCGGCCCGGGGGGTTCCCCCGTGCTCCTTGACCTGCTCGATGGTCTCGGTCATCGTCTGGCCGGTGTCGATGTTGTCGTCGACGATGAAGCAGTCCCGGCCCCGTATCCGCGCGAAGTTCTGCGAGAACGACCCGGTGCCGCCTCCGTCCGTGTCGGGGTTCCACTGGTACTTGCTGGGCATGTAGACGCTGATGTCGGTTTCGAGCTCCTGGCTGATGACCGTCGCCAGCGGGGCCCCGGACTTGCCGATGCCGATCGTCAGGTCGACGTCGCCGCCTTCGTGACGGAGCAGGTCCGCCATGATGCTACCGAGGTGCGTCAGGCGGTACCCGTCTCGACCGATAGCGCTCCAGTCGACGTGAACGTCCAGCGGACGGGTCTCCTGCGACTTGGGCGCCTGCTGGTCGCTCTGGGCGACGAGCCAGCTCGCAGTCTCGCGCGAGACGTTCAGCTCGTCGGCGATTTCGCCCTGTGTGAGTCCCTGGTTCATCAGCTCTTCCGCGCTGTCGATCAGTTGATCGATTGTTTTCATTTCACGCCCTGATTAGCCACCTCTGTAGATAACTATCACCTATGAAACCCTATCATTGTGGGACGAAATAAAGGACGAGAGGTCCGGCAGCTGACCCACACAGATGAGAGGAGGAGGCCCACGCCTTTAGTCGTGAGTAGCTGACCAGCACCCCCGGGCGCCGTGAGGTGTGAATCGGTCGATGCGACCGGTCCTGCGAACGAGTCGACAATCCGTCCAATCCATACAGTAATGAACGTTCACCGACGATTGTGTGTATGAACGAACAGTGTCACACGTGGCCAGGAGAGAGGCGATGAACGAGACATTCGACATCGTCCACGCGGTGCAGATGACGGCCCACTACGTGAACAGCCACCTCCCGACGCACGCCGGCGTCGGAACGGGGTCGAACCCGAGCGGCGAAGAACGGCGGAAGGCCGACCTGTGGGCCGACCACCTGTTTTTCGACAAGCTCTCGACGCTGGAGTGTGTCGGTACGTACGTCAGTGAGGAACGCGAGGAGGCGGTCGACTGCGGCGAGGGCTACAGCATTGCTATCGACCCCCTCGACGGCTCGTCGAACCTCGCCTCGAACAACTCCGTGGGCACTATCATCGGCGTGTACGACGCCGAGCTGCCGGCGTCCGGTCGGCACCTGGTGGCCGCGATGATGGTACTCTACGGGCCGTACACCACCATGGCCGTGGCCCGGGAGGACAAAGACGTCGTCGACGAGTTCCTCCTCCGGGACGGCTTCAGTGAGCCGTGGGGGACGTTCTCGATTCCCGACGAGTCGACCGTCATCGGACTCGCCGGCAAGCCGGACGACCGCTCGGACGTGTTCAACGCCCTGGCACAGGAGCTAGAGCGGGACCTGAAACTCCGGTACGGCGGTGCGACGGTCGCCGACCTGGCGCAGGTGCTGGAGTACGGGGGACTGTTCGGGTACCCGTCGACGACCCGGTATCCAGACGGGAAACTCCGCGTCCACTTCGAGGCGGCGCCGCTCGCCTACCTCATCGAGGCCGGCGGGGGGAAATCCTCGGACGGGCGGCAGTCGCTCCTGGACGTCGAACCGGACGGGTTGCACGACCGGACGCCGACGTTCCTCGGCAACGAAACACTCGTCGGGAAGGTGGAGGCGACGCTAAGGGAGTAACCTCCCCACGACTGAACTCGTGGGCTTTAGTTCCGGGCGTCCACTCGCACCGACCCCCGGTGACTCGAGTTCGTGGCCGGTACGCTCCTTCGCGACCGCCTCGTGAACGAACCCCTGGAGTATCTATACCGGTACACCTGTTCGACCGTGAGCGATGGACGCTCGAACGGAGAGAACAGGTCGTGTCGTCGACCGACACGTAGGGGGGAGGAAACGCGTTCGTTTCGGACGCAACCGTAGACGCCAGTGCGTCCCGAACTGATGGTCCGACTGATTGGTTAGTTGAACCACGGTCGGGGTCGCGATACGACCGCTCCAACTGGTAGTAGATGGCGTTTGCCGAACGGAGAGCGAGAGTCCAGTACTACCGAGATGTGGGTTTGCAGATTATCGAGGGAGGTGCCTGATGCCGCCGCCGAGCGTCGTTCACGACGGTGGCGGTCGAAAGTTCCTCCGTTCCCCGAACGGGTAGTCGACACTCGAAATCTGCCGCGTCTCGTTCCCGGTGACCCGGTACGCCCCGTGTTCAGCACGACAGTCAGATCCTGTCACCGGACGACGGTTCCAACAGCGCCACGGGAGACGATATGCGTGGATTTTATTCCGGCCTGTTCGAAACACCGGTGAACGATGGTCCCCACGAAACGTCGTGCCCTCCTCCACGGAGCCGCCGGGCTCGCCACCGCCCTCGCCGGGTGTACTGGGCTGCTCGACGGCGCTGCCGAGTCGACGAGCACAGCGCCACGTGACGACAGCGACGGCGGTCGCGCATCAGGGTCGGTGACGGATCCGGAGATTCTCCTGCTCCGGATGGACACCGACCGCCCGCCGATCTGGCTGGCGGAACCAGACAGCGAAGCCGCCGGTCGTCCGACAGCGAGCGACCGCGACCGCTGGCGCGATTCCATCGTCGTCGACGACTCGGCCCGCGCCGACCGCCTCCGCGTCGCTGCTTCGGTCGACCGTGATCGAGTCGAGTCATTTGTCGCAGCGACGGACTTCGGGGCCGAGACGGTCTACGTCGAGATGAGCGAGGTCGAGGAGTGTTTCCGACTCGAACTCTGCCACGTCGGCTGGACGCCGACCAAAATATCGACGGACTACTCCCGACGGAGCCGGTCGTTCACGGAGCGCTGCGAGGTCGACCAGTTCGTCATCGAGGCCCGACTCATCCGCATCCCCGATGCAGTCGACGCCGACAGGGTCAGCAGCTACTCGTCCTCGATCGGGACCGGAACCTGCGACCGGCGCCGGGGACACGCCGAGGGTGCGGGCGGAGCCAATCCGTCGTCCGCCGGTGCGGGCGATGCCCGGACGGAGACGGAACCGACGGATTCCGGGGGGAGCCAGTGATGAACGAGGAGCGTACGTCCCCGAGAGAGCGCGGCCGGCTGACCCGCCGGGGACTGCTGTCACTGGCTGGTACGACTGCTCTCGCAGGGTGTACCGGCCTCGCTGGACTAGGTGACGGAAACGAGCGGACGATACGAGCTTACGACCTCCCGGACGTCGACCCCGACGAAGACCCGGAACCGGTCGTGCCCGAATCGGTCCCCGTCGATATCGCCCCCGCTCACTTCGACGGTGCCCGGGACAGGGTCACGACACTGGTCGCAGACCTCCCGACACCGCTCGGGCCAGAGGACATTCCGAACGGCTATATCCGCGCGCGACTCTCCGACGCCGCGACCGACGCCACCGAAGAACTGAACGACGCGCGCACCGCCCAGACGGAACTGGTTGCACTCGCGTCACTCCAGCGGGCCCGTGCCGAGGCCCGGCACGCCGCCGCGGGATGGGCCGTCGCCGACCGCGGACTCTCGGTCGAGCCCCTCCAGAGAGAGTACAGACGGGCGATCTCGGAAGCCCGCTCGGTTCGAGATGCCCGCGAGTACGTGGGCGCTGACCCCGTCCGGGCGGCGCTCGTTCACGGCCGTATCGAGGACCTGCTGGAGCGAGCTGTCGACGGGAGAGCGCCCGCGGCGGCGGAGAACCACCTCCTGCACGTCGCGGAGTGGGGGGTGACTGCCGAGTCGGTGCAGGCACATCTCGACGACGCGCGCCACCTCGACGAGCAGTTCGCTGCGTCGCTGCCATCGGACGCCGGCACCGTCGAGGAGACGCTCGCCGGGGCTGCCGAGACGCTGCTCGCGGAGGTCCGGTCGCGCAAATCGGCGTTGCCGGGGGAGCCGACCGCCGAGGAGTGGGGCATCCCCGAACACGCACTCGGCGACCTTCGGCGGGAAGCCGAGCACGGGGTGAGTCGGCTTTCGGACGCGAACGGGCCAGCCAGTGCCGTGGTCGAGGCGAACAGACGACTCACGGAGTTCCGGGCACTGGACCGCCTGCAGGAGCGTATCGACGCCGGGGAGCTACCCCGACCGCACAGTGCCGAATCAGTCCGAGCGATTCGGTCGACCGCGTACGATGCGCTCGGAGCGGCACTCGAGGAGAGTCCCGCTCCGGAGCTGACGCGAACGGCCGTCACGAGTGCTGCCTGGCGGGTGACCAGCACAGACCTGGAACTCGCCCGGTACGAGGGAGAGATCAGCGTTTCACGTCTCGATACCAACGTGGCTGATTACCACATCGCGACTGCCATCGCGCGGGCCGCTCCTGACGTGACCAGACGGACAGTCGAGACGCTGGAGAGCGTCTGACAGACCCCCTCGTTCTCCCGTTCAGTTGCTGCTGCCGTCGGTGAGGGTCGATTGACGGCGCCGTCGACGACTCAATACGGCCGGAGACGTCGATCAACTCTGGTACTACGTCAGCGAGTCCGGGAGAGTGCGCCGTCAGGGGCGGTCGAAGTCGACGACGTTCCCCCGTCCGTCGACGGTCACCACGGCAGTCTCCCCTTCGACGTGGAGGTCGAACTCCACGTGAGGAGGATCCGTAGAGACGACTCTCGTCTCCCCGTACGTCTCGTAGAGCTGCCACGGCGGCGTCTCGCGGAGTTCGACTCCCCGCTCCCGGTAGAACGCCTCGAGTCTCGCGATGATCATGCACGGCGTGAACACGCGACGCAGGGTCGGCTGCCGATCGACATCGCGTTCGTCGCTCCCGACAACGTACTGCTCCCCGAGCGGCTCGTGCTGGTCAACGTTCCGCCCGCGGCCGTGACCTGGGTCGCCGCCCTCGTCGTTATCGGCGTGGTCGGCGCCGGGCTGTACCAGCACCGCGCCCGGGCACGGACCCGCCCCTCTATCTGAGGATTCGCTAAGAGAAAGAAGGACCGTTGACAGTGACACGCCCTATGTATCCCATTGGTTGTAGTGGCGACACCCCAAAGCGAACGGTTTTTATTGTATATCGACTAGGTGAGGCATGGGAACACTTGACAACGAGTCGTCGATAGACAACATCGGGTATCTCTCTCGATCCGGACATCGTATTCCGATGCTCGTTTCACTGACAGACCGGCCTCGGAGTCGCACCGAACTCTGTGAGCTAACTGAAGTATCGTCGTCGACTGCCCGACGGACGTTGAGCGAATTCGAAGACCGAACGTGGGTTCGAAAGGAGGGGTACCAGTATGTGGCAACACGGTTAGGGGAGGTCATCGCAGCCGGGTTGGTGGATCTGATCGATCTTTTCGAAATCGAGCGGAAGCTACGTGATATCTGGCATTGGCTCCCCGACGAGGTGATTGAAGCCCCGGCCGAGACGTGGTCTGAGATGACGATCACACTTCCGGAGCCCGATTCACCCTACCGTCCCGTGAACCGATTTAAGTCACTTCTCCAGCAGACGAACAGGGTCCGCTATCTTCGACCCGAGGTCGCCTTGATGGAGCCCTGCTTCGATGCGCTATTCTCGTTGATTGACGCCGGAGTGGACATGACGTTGATCGACCGACCGAGTTGTCATGCATACTTCATTACGACCTATCCCGAGCGCAGTTTAGAGATGGTGAAACGGGACAATTTCACGGTTCTCGAGCACGACGAGCTACCAAAATGCGGAATTGGCCTTCTGGAAACGCGGGTTACAATCAGCTGTTACGAGCAGGACAGTGGGTCGGTCCAGGCGTTGATCGACACCGACGTTCCGGCTATCCGCGAGTGGGCAGAATCGACGTATGCGTCCTTCGAGATCGACGCGCGACCGGTCAACCCCGAAACGTACGTGGAGTGACGCTCCCGGACGAGTGATCGCGATACTCATCCGGTTGCTCGGTGTCTCCTCTTCTACAGATGAGCAAGCGAGTACCTCGGGGCTTGTCCCCGAAGTACTTCACTTCGCAGGACGGACTGGTTGGGCCATCGATTTCTCGTCAGAGTTCAGTGAGCAACTGTTGGCGCGCGTGCAGTGGTTGAAAGAATGGCAGGGCCTGCCGGAATAGCACGAAATAGCTACAATGTCTCAGCGGTCGTTGTGGCGGTTGTCTGGAGGTGCAGCGAAAACAATGATTTACGACCGACAAACAGTACACGGTATCGACCTCGAAACGCTCGAAGGATTCGCCGAACACGCAGCCGAGAATCCTGAAGCCGTCCAACTCGGCCTCGGAGCGTCCGCGACCTACGAAGGGACGGCCGCTCACAGCCTCGCAAAGATCGATAGCTACGAGCTCGGCGGCGAGACCATCGCTCGCGAGACGCGCGAATACACCGTTCCGTACGGCGCCTGGAAGGAAGTGCTGGACGCTGGTGGGTGGGTCGGCGCGACCGATCGAATCGAACCTATCGAAGCAGCACTGTCTGCGCTCGCCGCCTGTATCAATGTCGGCATCACCATCAACGCCGCCGCGAACGGTGTCGACATCGACCATCTTCGGACGCGCGTCCGGACAGATTTCGATCCAGCGGTCCTCTTTAGTCTCGCTGAACTCAAGGAGGCCGACTCGGTGTACGAGAGTCTGACCGCGGAGGTCGAGATTGATGGGGAGGACATCGACGACGACCAGATCGACGAGTGGGCACGACGAGCGCCCGTCTACACGCTGCTTTCATTCGCTCAGGACATCCAGCTACGCATCAAAACCTCCGCAGAAGCGACGGGGGACGACTGATTGGTGAACACCAATGAGCAAATCACTAGATACGAACAAACTCGAACGAGAGGTCAAGTCGATGTACCGCGACGTCGCGGAGTTCTCTGATAGGGAGTTCCACTTCGAGATGGGCAGAGAGTTAGCCGAACGGCTCGGATACGATCCGGAAGATCTCTCTTACGTTCCCGATCCCGCGATTGATTCATTCGCCGGTGTGGGATACCACTTCGACCTGGCGGCGCTCCAACCCGGTGAGTCTGTACTCGATCTCGGCAGCGGTTCGGGAATGGACCTGTTCGTCGCCGGAATGCACGTCACCGAAACCGGAACGGTTACCGGCGTAGACATGACAGACGAGCAGGTCCTGAAGGCCCGAAAGTTGGCTGAGGAGAACGGGTTTCACAACGTCGACGTGCGACACGGCCACATCGAAGCCCTTCCCTTCGACGATGAGTCGTTCGACGTCGTCGTCTCCAACGGCGTGATTAACCTCTCCGCAGAGAAGGGACGAGTGTTCGAGGAAGCGTATCGCGTGCTCAAGCCCGGCGGTAGACTCGCACTCTCGGACATCAGTAGTGAATCACAGATGCCGGAGAGCATCAAGAACAACGAGGACCTGTGGGCCGCCTGTATCGGTGGGGCCGAGCGAGTCGACCGCTATACGGCACTCATCGAACAGTCCGGATTCGAAGTGACCGACGTCCGGGACA
>JBEPXT010000050.1:0-22767 GCA_041641795.1 Salinigranum sp. | reverse complement strand
CGACGCGCCGCCCGAGACCCGCGGGGACCGCCCGTTCGACGGGCGCGTCGCGGAGACTGTTCCCGTCAACGCGACGGTCGGGGACGCGCCCCCGGGCGAAACCGCAGACGCCGCCGCGGCGGCCGTCGAGGACGGCTTCGACTGCGTGAAGGTGAAAGTGGGCGCGCGGACGCCGTCGGCGGACCTCCGGCGCCTCCGGGCCGTCCGCGACCGGGTGGGCGAGCGAGTCGGCCTGCGGGCCGACGCGAACGGCGCCTGGGAGTTCGAGACGGCCGCGAGATTCGTCGACGAAGCCGCGGACGTGGGCCTGTCGTACGTCGAGCAGCCGCTCCCTGCGGCGGACCTCGACGGCCACGCATCGCTTCGCGGACGCGGAGTGGACGTGGCGCTCGACGAGTCGCTCGCGCGCCACTCGCTCGAACTCGTCGTGACTGCCGGGGCCGCGGACGTAGTCGTCCTCAAGCCGATGGCGCTGGGCGGCCCCGACCGGACGCTGACCGCCGCCGTTCGCGCCCGCGAATCGGGCGTCGACCCCGTGGTGACGACGACCGTCGACGGCGCAATCGCCCGCAGCGCAGCGGTACACCTCGCCGCGGCGATTCCCGACGTTCGCCCCTGCGGCCTCGGCACTGCGCGCATGCTCGCCGAGGACGTCCGTCCCGACCCGGTGCCCGTCGTGGACGGGGCGATCTCCGTCCCGACCGACCCCGGAAACGCGGGGACCCAGTTCGACTCGCTCCTGTGGGACGAAGAGTGACCGAACATCTGGTCACCACTGGCGACGTTCCGGTCGCCGTCCTGGTCGGTGGATAGCTACTTGCCGACTGGCGCCGAGGTGCCGCCATGACGCAGGTCACGGTCTGGAACGAGTACCGGGCGGAGCGAGAGGACGAGGCGGCGGCCGCGGCGTATCCCGACGGGATTCACAGCACCCTGGCGAGGGCGCTCGACCAGTACGGCTTCCAGACGCGGACGGCCACGCTGGACGACCCCGAACAGGGGCTGCCGGAGTCGGTCCTCGAGACGACCGACGTGCTGGTCTGGTGGGGCCACCGCGCCCACGACGAAGTCGAGGACGACGTGGTCGATCGGGTCCAGCAGCGCGTTCTCGACGGGATGGGGCTGCTCGTCCTGCACTCGGGCCACTACTCGAAGGTGTTCCGGCGACTCATGGGCACCTCGTGCGCGCTGAAGTGGCGCGAGTCCGGCGAGCGCGAACGGCTCTGGGTGGTCGAACCCGGACACCCCATCGTCGACGGCGTCGGCGAGTACCTCGAACTGCCGGAGACCGAGATGTACGGCGAGCGGTTCGACGTGCCCCCGCCGGACGAACTCGTGTTCGTAAGCTGGTTCGAGGGCGGAGAGGTGTTCCGGAGCGGGTGCTGTTACACCCGCGGCGCGGGACGGATATTCTACTTCCGACCCGGCCACGAGACCTATCCCATCTACGAACGCGAGGAGGTCCAGCGCGTCGTAGCGAACGCGGTCTCGTGGGCGAAACCGCGGGAGGGTCCGACCCCCTCGTACCACCCACACGACCCGCTCGAATCGCTCGACGACGGATAGGTATCGTTCCGCACGCGTCCCGGTGCCGCCCCGCGGTCACCTGGCGTACCGGTAGTCGTACAGAATCAACAGTACCAGGAGCAGACCGAACTCGGCGCCGAGTGCGTACACCATCCTGACCTGGAACCGATAGACGAGGCCCAGCGAGATGATGTACCCCCCGGCGAGAATCGGCGGCAGCAGAATCAGGTTCATCACGAACGGCAGGTCGTACTCGTAGTGGAACACCCAGAACAGCAGCACTGTGAGACCCGCGGACGTCCCGAACTGGAGTAGGAGTTCCTGAACCATCTGACCGGTTCGCCTCTAATGTGCCGTACGATTACTTTCGTATTAAAGAGTATGTCACGTTCGGAGAACGTTGTCGAGAATCGGAACGACGGTCTCCTATCTCCGCAGTAGTCTCCGAGACTACGCTCCGGGACGGGTTACGTCGATACCTGGGCAGATGTGACGTCGATACTGGCGGGCGGGCCGTATCGACGCGAGAATCCGTACCTGGTGCGCTGCGGCCCAATCTGCGTACCGCGCGTACTCGGGCGGTTACGGGAGGTCGGGGCGCTCGAATCCGGTTCCGGGGCGGCGGTGCGGTGTCGCGCCGGCAGACCGGGGCGGCGAGTCGCCCTCAGGCGTTGTTCATCCGGAGGCGTTCCTCGGTGCCGCAGACGACGCACGAACTGACTCGGTAGGGCTCTCTGGAGAACTCCGTGTTCTGCTCCCGCTTGCTCTCGGTGACGAGTTTGATTTCCACGTCGTGGGGCGTGTCAGTCTCGCAGTCTTCACACCACTCGACCTGGGAATCCGGGTGGTCGGGGTCCATCGTCGGCTTGTTGTCGCTTGCAGTCCCTCGCATGGTTCTTCGAACGTCTTCCGGTGCCCTTACTATCGGGATGCTAAGCGACTGTTTCCCGGCGATACCCGCGCTCAGGGTCTGTTCGGCGGAGTACACGGTAGAACGGGCGTGAGCGGCGTAATTTTGCACAACTCTGACACGTTTGCGGCCGTCCGGATTCCACAGTTGCACGAAACAGTATCGCTAACCTACACGTAAACGGAGGAAACGACCGATAGGGGCGTCAGAAGATGGGTTTTGCGTCCGGGTCGCCAGCGGTCGACTCCGGCGTCGCGTCCGCGCGCTCCGTGGGTAGTGATGTCACGGCGGAAACGTTCCGCGGGTATCCACCCTCGAGAGTGAGGGCTCACCCCGGTGCGCGGAAGGCCTTCAGTCGGAAGCGCCCGACGACTCGTTCGACGCGCGCCGGGTCGCCGACCCAGGTAATGGTCACCTGCGTCAGGCGGTACGACGGCCCGACCGGCACCGTCTGGGTCGAGAGCGCGGCGCTCCAGCCCTCGCCGGACACCTCCTGGTCGTCGGTTCGGTGTCCGCCGAGGTGTTCGAGGTACCGGACGGCCTGGTCGACCGTCACTCCGCGGAAGGCTCGCGTCAGCAGCAGGCGTCCGTTCTCTTCGTGGCGTTCCACCGGGGGGATGGCGTCGAGCGCCGCCTCGCGCGGGTCGATTCGCCGGGGGGGTTTCGTAGACGTCATGTCGAAGGCTCCGTGCGTATTGTACGTACGTCACGAGGGAGCAATACTCTCTAGCTGGTTCTCAGCATCTGGCGACGCCGATTTCCGGGCTCTCGGGTCGCCACAATCCGTTTCCTTCGAGCAACCGAAGTGACCGCCGTGTCGATTCTCGACGTTCTGCTCGGCACGGAGTGAAGTCAGCGAATCGGTGTTGTCGACACAGTCCTGCCGTACCAGTATCTTCTGGTCGCAGACCGCGAGACGGCCGTCGAGAGCGCCGCAGCCGTCGCCGCTTCGGACGCCTGTGTACCCTCGTCGTAGCGGCGCTCCGCCTCGCCATCGCCATCGGAACCCTCGTCCCTGCCGAGGCGATTCGCGACCTCCGCACGGCGCTCGCTGCGACCTCCGTGTGGCTGTGGTCCACCGCGGGCGAAACCGGGGCGAGGCAACCGAGACCCGGGGTCCCACCGACCCACCGCCCAAATGCATTAGGCACCCGTTAGCGAGACACAGAGTATGACGCGCTACGCGGCCCCGCCAGCTATCGATTTCGGAGACGCCGAGACGGTCCTCGAACCCGACGAGACGGGGGCGGGACACTGGGTCGGCGCGCCCTGCGTCCACCGCCACCGGGGGGCGACGTACCTCGCCGTGCGGAAGCGCGACCCGGACCGGCGCGGGCACGCCGTGACGATTTACGAGCGCTCCGGGCCGGGCGACCTGGAAGCGAGGGCGACGCTGACGGCGGACGAACTGGACGTCGTGAGCGTCGAACGCGCCGCGCTGACGACCAATCCGCGGACCGGCGACCTCCAGTTGTACCTGCCCGTCGACCGGGGGGCCAACGACTGGGTCGTCCGCAAACTCCGGGACGCCTCGCGGCCCGAAGCCTTCGACCCCGACAGCGCCCGCGACGTCCTCCGTCCGCGGTCCGGAACGAGCGACGCGTCGACTGTCAAAGACCCCGTCGTCCTCACGGTGAGCGGTCGGTACTACATGTTCTACGCCGGCCACGACGGCGCCTCCGAGCAGGCGCACCTGGCCACGAGCGTCGACGGCGAGACGTGGGAGCGCCACTCCGCGAACCCAGTCCTCCCGCGGGCACACTGGCACGACCACCACACGCGAGTATCGTGCGTCGTGCCGGCTCCGGACGCGCCGGGATGGCTCGTCTTCTACGACGGGAGTGGCAGCACCGACGCAGGAAAGACCTGGAACCTCCGGACCGGCGTCGCCGCCGCGCCGTCGCTCGAACGGGTCGAGGATACGAGTCCGGACGGCCCGCGGTACGCCGCACCGACGGCGGACGCGGCCACGGGCGTCACCGGCTTCGCCACCTGCCGGTACGTCGACGTGCTTCCCGGGGACGGCGAGTGGACCGTCTTCGCGGAAGTGGCCCGCGAGGACGAGTCGTTCGAACTCAGGCGGGCGACCGCGCCCGTTCCGAACTGACCCCGACCGATGCGCGACGGTCCGAGGCGGACCGGTTCGAGGGCGAACTGTTCGGAACTGGGGACAGTTTCAGGGGTCCGTTCCGAACACGTCGAGGGTCGACCGCTCCAGGAAACCGGGGCCGTTGTCGGCTCGCGCCTCGCCGTTCTCGCCGGGGGACGCCCCGAACACCGCCCGGACGATGGCGTACGGTGCGCCGGCCGCCCACGCCTGCGGTTCGCAACTCGCGGGGTAGGTCGTCGGCCGGGTCGACGCGTCGAACCCGCAGACGACCTCCGGGAGACGGTTCTCCGGCAGGTTCGACGCGGCGTCGAAGACGGCCCGGCCGAGTCGCTCGGCCGCGTCGTACCGTCCGTAGCGGGCCAGCCCCAGCGTCACGAACGAGTTGTCGTGGGGCCAGACGCTCCCCTCGTGGTAGGACACCGGACTGTACCCTGCCGCGTCCGCCGACAGGGTCCGGACGCCCCACCCGGAGTAGAGGTCCGCCGAGAACAGTCGGTCGACCACGGCGTCGACGCGACGCTCCGGGACGATTCCGCCCCACAGTGCCTGGCCGACGTTCGACGTGTCGGTGTCCACTGGGCGGCCGTCGCCGTCGAGGGCGGCGGCGTAGAACGACCGCTCCGGGAGCCAGTAGGCCTCGTCGAACCGGGCCGCGAGGTGGTCGGCGCGTTCAGTGAGTTCGCGGGCGCGGTCCGGGTCGTCGAGCACCTCCCGGTATAGCCTCGCCGCGCGCCGGTAGGCGTCGTGGACGTAGCCCTGCACCTCGACGCTGGCGATGGGGGGCGTCGCGGCAGAGCCGTCAGCGAACTGGACGCACCGGTCGCTGTCTTTCCACGCCTTGTTGTCCAGTCCGGCAGGGTTGTCGACGGCGTAGTAACAGAACGGGTCGTCGCCGATGCGGTCGACCGCGTCCGAAATCCATCCCAGCGCGCGGTCCAGATTGTCCGCGAAGTCGGTCACCAGCGCATCGTCGACGGTCCAGCGGTGGGCCTCGTCGAGCAGCACGACCCACAGCGGCGTCGCGTCGACCGTCCCGTAGTACGGTGTGAACGGAACCAGTTCGCGCCTGGCGAGTTCCCCCTGCCGCATCTCGTGGAACATCTTCCCGGGTTCTTCCTCGGTGTGCGGGTCGCTCGCGGTCCCCTGCCGGGCGGCCAGGTACCCGAGCGTCCCGGTCGCCATCGACGGCGCGACGGGAAGCACCTGGTAAGCGGTCAACAGCGAGTCCCGGCCGAACACCGTGGCGTACCAGGGGACGCCCGCCAGCGGAATCGGACCGTGGTCGGTCGCCGACGTCAGCGCCGTCAGGTCCTGCGCGGCCACCGAGAGAGTGCGGTCGTGTCGCTCGCTCCCCGTCTCGGGGGCCGGGAGCGCCACCGGTGCCGTCGGGCCGCGGTTCAGAATCGTCCGGGCGTCCGCCGAGGCGGGCCAGTCCTCGGCCGTCGACTCCATGGGCGTTCCGGACGCCGAGTCCGTCCCTGGTCCGGTCGGTCCGTCCTCGCGCCCGTGAGAAGGGACATCGTTACCAGCGTCCACCGCCGGTCGAACGGCGTAGGCCACCGTGGCGGTACCCTGGGGGGCGATGTCGAGGGTGAACGACGCCGACCCGACCTCGAGGGGTTCCGGGGGTCGGTCGAACGCGACTGTCGTCGCGACGGCCGCCGTCTCTCCCGCCGCCGTCTCGTACTCGTACCGGTAGCTGACCGCTGGAACGTCCTCTTCGACGGCGGTGATGGGCTCCCGGGACACCCCGCTGCCGACGCCGCGGACCTCGAAGATGTCCGCGAAGTCCGCGTCGAACTCGAACAGGAGCGTCCCCGAGAATCGCCGCGGCCCGTGGTTGCGCACGGTGGTGCGCTCGACGAGGCCCGTTCCCTCGCTGACCGCCGCGGCGGACTCGACGACGAGCGACGTGTGTCCCGGCCCGTCGGCGTCGTGTATCTGGTCGACGTCGTGCATCTCGCTGACCACGGGCGATTCGGTCGCCCACCGCCGGATACGAGAGGCGGCCGTCCGTCGTTCGGCGCCGAGGTACTCCAGTTCGACTCCCTCGACCTCGATGGAGCGACTGGAGAGAAACCGCGTGTCGCGGTGAAAGAGGCCGCCTGTGTCGCCCAGCGACCCGTCCGTCTCTGTGACGTAACAGGTGTACCCGTCCACGAGAGCGTCGAGCGGCATGCGTCCCCCTGTAGGCCCGGCCGCCATAAGCCATGTGGGCGTCCGAAGCGGGCGTCGCGCGTCCCGAAGCCGGACCCTTCGAGACGGGATGACACGTCCAGTCCGACTGTCGTTCGAGACGTGTTGTGTTTCGAGACGTATACCAGTACACTAATGAACGGGAGTCCGTTTGCTCTAATCAGCGGGCGAGCCTTCCTCACAGAGGTCCGGTTGCGCCCGCGTTCGGTTGCCAACCGACCCTAGCACGGGTCTTTTCTGGGCTGGACGCGCCGGCCGATTCGAGCGGTGGCGTCGGACCGGAGGGGCGACGTAGTCCCCGGTCGGCAGAGACCGCGTTTCCGAGCGTCGCAGCGTTCCGCCGCCCGCGCCGGCGAGTGGACGGTTCGTGCCGGGAGTCGATGCGGAGCGCGATTGCCGGCGGAAACTGATTTCGGCGTGGCGACGGTACGTCGGTCCCGCGATGCTACTCGAAAACAAGGTAGCCGTCGTCACGGGCGCCGCACAGGGTATCGGACGCGGAATCGCGCGAGTGTTCGCCGAGGAGGGCGCGTCGGTCGCGCTGCTCGACGTCGACGAAGAGGCGGCCGAGCGCGCGGCCACTGCGCTGGTGGACGCGCCGGGCGAGACGGTCACCGTCGAGGCTGACGTCACCGACCCGGACAGCGTGAAGGCAGCGACCGAGGCCGTCGCGGAGGAGTTCGGCGGCGTCGACGTCGTCGTCGCCAACGCGGGTATCTACCCGGACGCGACGCTCGAGGAACTGGACGCCGAGTCGTGGGACGCAGTCCAGGACGTGAACCTCAAGGGCGCGTTCCTGACGGTGAAAGCCGCCCTCCCGTACCTCAAGGAGTCGGCACACGGACGCGTGTTGCTCACCTCGTCCATCACCGGGCCGATAACGGGGTACCCGGGGTGGAGTCACTACGGGGCGACCAAGGCGGGGATGCTCGGGTTCATGCGGACGGCGGCAATCGAACTGGCTGACCACGGCGTCACGGTCAACGCCGTCCTGCCGGGGAACGTCCTCACGGAGTCCCTGGACGACCTGGGCGACGATTACATCGAGCAGATGACTGCCAGTATCCCGCTGGGCGAACTCGGCGTCCCGGCCGACATCGGGCACGCCATGGCGTTCCTGGCGTCCGAACGGGCCGGGTACATCACCGGCCAGTCGCTCGTCGTCGACGGGGGACAGACGCTCCCGGAGTCGCTGATGGCGCTCGACGAGGGGTAGTCAGGCGCCGCCGCGCGTCGGGTCCGCGCCGCTCTGCGCCACGATTTATGTGTTGAGGGAGCAACGCGTAGCCATGACGTTCGACCCCGACCGCGTCGAGACGGTCACTGTCGACTCGTACGGGACGCTAGTGGACCCGAGCGCCGCGGGGGGTGCGCTGGCCGACCGGGTCGAGGACCCGGAGCCGATTTCGAATCTCTGGCGCTCCCAGTCGCTCCTGTACACCATGGTCGGAAACTTCATCGACAGCTACCAGCCCTTCTACGAGATGAACCGCGACGCCCTGGCCTACGCCCTGGAAGCCAACGGCGTCGACCTCTCGGACGGGGAGGTAGACGACGTCCTCTCGGTCTACCACGAACTCGACGTCTTCGAGGACGTCCGGGACGGAATCGAGCGCATCCGGTCGGGCGGATACCCCGTGTTCGTCCTCTCGAACGGGAACCCCGAGATGCTGGCGTCGATGGTCGACCACGCCGACCTGGATGACCTCGTCGAGGACACCATCAGCGCCGACGAGATTCGGACGTTCAAACCGGCCGCCGAGATTTACCGCCACGCGGCCGCCCGGACGGGGACGCCTATCGACCGCGTGCTCCACGTCTCGGGTCCGACCTTCGACGTCCAGGGCGCGATACACGCCGGCATGCAGGGGTGCTGGATGGACCGCGGCGCGGGACCGTGGGGCGACTTCGACGGCGACCCGGACCTGCGCGTCGAGTCGTTCCACGAACTGGCCGAGGAACTCGGCGTTTGAACCGCTCGCGGGTCGCGTGAATCCGGTCGACTCAGACCGGGAAGTTGCCCCCGAGTCAGCGCGTTCCCGCGCGGAGGCCGCCGAGGTCGGGGAGTTGCGAGACGATGCGCTCCCGGTCCGCATCCAGCCACGGCGGGAGTTTCAGCGCGCTCCCGAGTTCCTCGACCGACTCGTCGCGGGTGAACCCGGGACCGTCGGTGGCCACCTCGACGAGGACCCCGCCGGGTTCCCGGAAGTAGATGGAACGGAAGTACCGGCGGTCCTTGACGGGGGTCACGTACTGTCCGTCCCCGGCGATTCGGTCGCGCCACGCCGCCTGGGTCTCGTCGTCCGGCGCCCGGACCGCGACGTGGTGGACCGTCCCGGCCCCGGGTCGCCCGCCCCGTCCGTCCGTCGTCAGCACGTCGAGCGTGCTCGCCCGCTCTCCCGCCGTCCGGAAGCGGATGCGGGCGTCGCTCTCGGCCGCGCGGTCGTAGCCGAGCGTCGAGAGCACCCGGGCCGTCCCGTCGGGGTCGGCAGAGTGGAGGGTGACCCCGTCGAATCCTCGAAGGGCGTACGCGTCGGGTACCGGCCCGCCGGTCCAGGGGACGACATCTGAGTCGCCGGTGACCAGCGCCAGCGGCTGACCCTCGTGGTCGCGGAACCGGAGGACCGTCTCGCCGAACCGCTCGATTGGGTCCTCGACGCGGAGGCCCTCGTCCGCCAGTCGACGGGCCCAGTACTCGATGGCCCCGTCGGGCACGACGAACGCCGTCTCGGTCACCATCCCGCGGCCGGGTCGTCCGCGTCCGGCGCCCTCGAACGGGAAGAACGTCAGCACCGTCCCCGGCGTCCCACTCTCGTCGCCGTAGTAGAGGTGGTACGTCGAGGTGTCGTCGAAGTTTACCGTTCGCTTTACCAGCCTGAGGCCGAGGACCTCCGTGTAGAAACGGCGGTTCTCCTGCGGGTCGCTCGCGACTGCGGTCACGTGGTGGATGCCTGCGGTCTGCATGATGAGGAACACTGGCCGGGGACGCACTCTCGACGGGGAGCAGACCCCCCTGTCGACGGGCCGCCGCGGCCGATTAGCAACTGAGTAAGGGTCCGGACGGATATAGCCGTGTCCCGACGCCGGCGCCACCAGGTACCCGTGACGCCACCGGACGCGTTCCGTCGCTAGGGGACGGTGCGTCTCGCCACCGGGACGACAGCGAGGCAGTAGCCGTAGCTACCGGCGCGGGCGACCGCTCATCGGTCGGCGGCTGATTCGGGAGCGAGGCGGTCGTACACGGCGACGATTCGGTCCCGGAGGTCGGCCATCGGAACGCCCCGCCGAGACAGCACCGCGAGCATCCCGCCCATCCCGACGCCCTCCTTGGCTTCGCCGTCGAGATACGCGTCCATCGCGACGTGGTCCCCCCGTTCGAAGGCCGGGTCGGTCACCGTCAGCGACAGGTCGAGGTCGGCGGCCAGCGCCTCGATTGCGGCCGTCTCGTCGGCGGCGACGAACGACGTCGTCGCCAGCGTGAGCGGCGCTTCCACCCCGAGGTGCCTGACGACGGCGGCCGCCGCTGCCAGTTGCGTCCCGCCCGCGAGCGTGACGGTCGTTCCGCTCTCGGTCGCTCCGACGACGAGTCCGGCCACCGCGGCCAGGACGGGGTCGCCGACGCTCCGGACCGCCTCCAGCGGTGTACCGGCCATCTCGCCCGACGCGGCGTCGCTCGACGCCAGCGCGTCCGCGACCACCTCCCGCTTGAGCGAGAGTGGGTTCTCCGAAAGCGACGAGGAGACCCCGGGACGCTCCCCGAGGGCGTCGAGGACGCCCATCGCTGTGGTCGTGCCGCCCGGAATCGTCTCCCCGACGACCAGTTCCTCGTCCGGGAGCGCACGCCCGAACTCCCGGGCGGCCGCGTACAGGTCGCGGGCGTCGGGAACGGGGACCGACTCGCGGATGTCCGCCCCGGGTCGCTCGCCGACCCGGACCGTGGGTGCCGCCGTCCGTCGGGCCAGGCCAGCGTCGACGGCCGCGAACTCGACGTCCAGGAGTTCGATGGCTGCACGCGTCACCACCGCCGGGGTCGGACAGCCCGTCGGACTGACCGGGACCACCGGCGCCAGTATCGGCCGGCCGTACTCGACGATTTCCAGGTCCGCACTCGGCGTGTGGGCCATCACAGCCGGGTCCGCACCGGCGGCGCTGATTCCCTCGATGGTCGCCGTTTCCGTGTTTCCGGCGACCACGACGAATCTCACGACACACCTCCCGCCCCGTCTCCGGGGGCGGCCAGGGGGGCCGCGACGCCACTCTCGCCGGACGTCCCGAGTACCATGTCCCTGACTCTACTCCAATCGTACTTGAATACCGGGGTGGAAGCGCCTGCCGGGGACCTGCTCCGGCCGTCCCCCGACGGCCGGTGCGGTGAGCGGTGACGCGGAGATGGGCTGTGAGCGCCGGGCCGTCGACGGCGGTGCGTGTTGTCCGCTGGCGACGCGGCGAGGACGGCGGGAGGTGCGGGAGCGACAGACGAGTCGGCGGGGGCGAACGGCGGAGAACCGGGGCGGGGACTCGACGCGGGGACCCCTAAGAACCGAAACAGAGCGACACCGGCAAATAAACCCTCTCGGCGGAATAGAAACCGTCTCAAATCGGCGTTCACTCGCGAAAAAACGTCGGGATAATCCGGGACCGGGCACGAAACTCGGTGAAACGAACGCAATGAAATGCGGGTTATACGGCGGCGGAATGCGTGGTGACGACTGGAGATAGCAACGATGGGACCATCCGACCCCGCCCTCACGAACCAGGTCGTTCGCGCGACGAGCGAGGCGCTACCCGGCGCAGTCGACGCTGCCGCGGGGGTCGCACAGCTGCTCTGTGGTCCCGTCCGGGTCGTCTCGTTCTGGATTGCCACGCTGTTGCCCCTCGTCTACCTTCCCCTGCTCGTACTCGGCGTTCCCGGGCAGCGTCCGCTCACGTTCGCCGGCCTCCTGGCGCTGAACGGACTCACGTTTCTCGCCGGACACGAGTACAAACAGCCGTCCTGACCGGCCGTCGCCCGCGCGGCGCCGGACCTGTTCGACGTGACTCCCGAGCGGTTCGGGGCGGGCGACGACGTCAACAGCCGAGGCCCGTGGGAACCCGTGCTTCGAGTGGACCGTCAGACGCCGGCACGTCGGGAGTTCTCGACCAGTTCCAGACGGGTTCGGAACGAAGATGTGTCAGGGCCAGTATCATTAAATTTATCTCGATAAATTTAGAATCGAATTATCGCGAGAGAGAATACCCCGGCACGAGGGGCGATATTTCCAAAATCCGCCGGTACCAGTTCTGAAAACGTACTGTAGTTGGATACTGAACTAACTGATTACTTACACTGCGGTAGATAGGTTTTTCTCGGTCTCACGTGATGACTTCCTACTGGAGACGCTGACAATGAGGGTTGGGGGATGTCGTGAATGAAGTGCCTCGACTGTGGCGGCGACGCGACGTACAATCGCGCTGTCGTCGACGTACACGAGGACGCGATCGTCGGCGGGTTCTGTCAGCGGTGCGAGCGCGAGCGATTCGGAACGAGTTTGCACAGGGGTCTCTGGGACGAAGTCGACGGCTGTATCTTCTGCGACGGCGTGGGAACGTTCGCGCTCCCGGTTCACGAGATAGACATCCGGATGAAGGCGGGCCGCGAACACGTCGAGGAGGGGTACGGCGTCACGGAACTGACACCCACCGTCTGCACTCGGCATCTCCGGGCGGTTCTCGGGCCGGAGGCCTGGTCCGCCGTCGAACTCCGCGTGAAACCCCGCGTCAACCGGTGAATCGACGACTCAGCCGCTCCGGAACGGGTCGTCCGGACCGTCGCTGACGCCGTCGAGTGCCGTCTCGACGCGGACGCGTTCCGTCTGTTTCGACAGTCCGACCAGTCGCCAGAGGAACTCGCCGCCGTCGGCGGGTCTGACGACGTTGGAGCGCCGGTCGAACGCGACCGCGTCCGCGTCTTCGAGTTTGGGGAGGTGCGTGTGGTGGAACGCGACCGGACTGACGTCGCCGCCGTCCGGAACTTCAGGGGAGGTGTCGTACAGGTTCGAAACGCACCTGGTCAGGGCGTCGACCGTGAGTCCATCCGGCCGTTCGTCGAGGACGTACAGGGCGAAGCGACGGTCTGCGTTCGACATGAGCCGAAAACAGACGTCGAGGGGAGGTCCGTCCTCGTCTCGGTTCGCGTGGGGGACAGTCATCAGAGTGTACCGTTATACTGGGGGAATATATTCGAGATACCATATACGTATAGTTCGGATTCAATAACAATCGTCGTTAATCCCACACGCTTCCGGCAAAAATATACGCCGTCGGGAACGGATATGGACTCTCGCTCGCTCACGACTGCCAGTTGTTCTCGACAGCCAGTTGGGGTTCGACCCGACGGCCGTTCACCCGTCGGCGTACTCCGCGAACGCGTCCCACGAGGGGTCGCCGACCGGCGGTTCGGTTGGTTCGCCGTCGACGTAGACGCCCTCGCCGTCGCCGACTGAGCCGACGACGGCGGCCGGCGTTCCCTGCTCGGCCAGTGCATTCACCACGTCCTCGGCGTCGTCCGTCGAGACGGCGACCAGCAGGGTCCCGGCGCTGGTCACGCGCCACGGGTCCACGCCGAGCGCCTCGCAGACCGGTTCGACGCCCGCGGCGAGGGGGACAGCCGTCGAATCCACGTCGAACCGGACACCGGCGCCCGCAGCCATCTCGTGGAATCCCCCCAGCATTCCGCCCTCGGTCGCGTCGTGCATAGCAGAGACGTCGCCGGCCGTCACTGCCGCCAGGGCGTCCCGGACCGTCTCGACGTCGTCGAGTCGCTCCTGGGCAGTCGCCACGGTGGCCGCCGGCAGGTCGAGTTCGTCGGGGAACAGCGTCGAGAACAGGCCCGCCACCTCGGCGGCCGGACCGGTCGAGACGACGAGGGCGTCTCCCGGGCGCGCCCCGTCGGGTCTGACCACCCCGCCCGGGTCGCCCACGCCCATCGCCGTGGCGCCGCCGACCCAGGAGTAGTCCACGTCGGCGTACCGGGCCGTGTGGCCGGTGACGACGCTCACTCCGAGTCCGCGCGCTCGTTCGTCCATCCCGCGCCACATCTCCGCGAACTCCTCGTCGGTCATCCGGGGCGGCAGCGTCAGACTCACGGCGAGGTGAGTCGGCGCGACGCCCGAGACGGCGACGTCCGCCAGCACCACGTCGAGAGCAAACTTCCCCGCGCGCTCGAAGCCGAGTCCGGGGAGAACCGAGAGCGGGTCGGTGGCGAGGACGACTGCCCGGCCGCCGATTTCGAGCACGCCGAAATCGACGCCGTGCCGGGGACCGACTGCGACCTCCGGCCGGTCGGCGCCGAGGCGGGGATAGATGACCTCGTCGAAGAACGTCCGGTCGACCTTTCCGAGTTCGCTCATGCGGGTCCCTTCAGGGTGCGGACGTAAAGAGAACCCCATACGGACCGGCGCGGGGGGAACAGACGGCAGACCTGGGCGTTCGCGTCCACCCGTCTCCCCCGACGAACTTATATCGGTTGCGGAGAACGTCGACCTACGCCCATGTGGCCCTGGGGACACCTCGCGTTCGGATACATCCTCTACTCGCTCGGATCCCGCCTCACGGTCGGACGCCCTCCGCGGACGCTGGCGACGGTCGTCGCGCTGTCGGTGGGAACGCAGTTCCCGGACCTCGTCGACAAGCCCCTCGCGTGGTGGCTCGGCGTGATTCCGAACGGCCGGTCGCTGGCGCACTCCGTCTTCACGCTCCTCCTGGTCTCGGCCGCCGCGTACCTCCTCGCCCGACGAATCCGCCGGCGAGTGCCGGTGACGGCGTTCAGTCTCGGGTACCTGTCCCACGTCGTCGGCGACGCACTCCCCGCGGTGCTACGGGCCGACGCCGAGGGAGCCCTGTTCTTCCTCTGGCCGCTGGTGCCGGCGATAGAGTACCCCACGGGGAAGAGCCTGCTCGCGCACCTCGCCAGCGTCGAGTTCACGCCGCTGTTCGCCGCGCAACTGGTGATGGTGGTACTGGTGACGGGTCTCTGGTGGGTCGACGGCCGTCCGGGGTGGCGGGACGCCCGGACGGCGAGTCGGCGGGCGGTCCGACGCCTGACGCGGCATTGACCGGACTCGTTTCGCGGACGGAGCGATTCGACGCGCACGGCGGAGCTGTCGACCACGAACGGTCGCGTCGCAGTTTTCTGCGTAACCAGCCGGTCGTTGATTCCACGAAACTACCAATAAGTTTTTACGAGCGTCGAATCTACATCCGGCCGGTGGACTGTTCGTCCCGTCCGCCACCGGAGATGAGCGCCGCAGCATCTCTGCCGGCCGTCCCTCGGGCCGCTTTTCGCTCCGACCGTTTCGACTCTGGAGTGTTCCGGTTCTCGACCGTTCCGACACTCGGCCGTTCCTGGTGACGGGACGGTCGAACCGCCGCCCGCACACCGGAGTTCACCGGAAACCTCGTGTCCGGTATCAAACAGTGTATAGCACACGGAAATCCTCGTCGCCATCCGGCGAGGGTGACAAGAGCGCGCCGGTGGGGGCCAGTTGCGACGGGTTCAGTTTCACCCGATTCGTGTTCTTTTTGCGTCCCACGGTCGAATCTTCACTGTCGGTTGCGTCTAGCCCACACACTCGCAACCGGCGCCAGTTGGGATACCAACGACCGTGGGACGCCAGGGTCGGACCCTGGGTCCAGCGGTATCGGAGTGGGACTGTTCTCCCCCGACACGCGTCGGCCGCCGCCCACCGCGCCGACTAGCGACGCCCACCAGAATCTTCAGGCCCTGTCGCTCCGAAGATGTCCCATGGAGTCGCCAGGCCGTCCCGCGTCCCGCTGGCGGACCGTGTCCGTAGTCGGTGCGTTACTGCTCGTCGCCACCCTCGTCCCCGCTCCCGTCCGCGACCCGCCGCGTCCGACGCCGCTCCACCTCGACAAGGCGTTTCACTTCCTCTCGCACGCCGCGTTCACGGCGGCGTTCGTCGCGACGCTGGATGAGCGACGGCGGAGTCAGTACGGCGTCGCCGCGGCCGTTCTCGTCTCGACGGTCTACGGAGTCGCGCTCGAACGCCTCCAGGAGCGCATCCCCGGTCGGCGATACGAGACGGGCGACGTCGTGGCGTCGGCACTCGGGTCGGTGCTGGCGGGGCTCGTAGCTCACCGGCGTCGCCGACCCGCCGAGCAGCGTCCCTGACGTCGTCCGCCTCCCGTTTCGTGATTCAGTCGGCGGTGCGAACGGCCACCGAGAGCCCGCGGCAGTCGATTCTCGTCGTGTTCGGCGGTGGACAAGCCGAACGGGGGTCGGCTCGACGAGACGCGTCAGGCGGGGATGCCGTACGTCTCGTCGTCGAGGTCGATCATGTACACCCGCTCCATCTTCGGAATATCGTCGATGCGCGTCTCGTCCTCGGGGGAGAGCTCCCAGTCGAAGATGTCCACGTTCGCCCGGATGTGGTCGGGCGAGGTCGATTTGGGCACCGTGACGACGCCCTTCTGGACCTCCCACCGGAGGGCAACCTGCGCGGGCGTCTTGTCGTAGGTCGCGGCCAGGTCCCGAACCACGTCGTCTTCGAGGACGCCCGTCCGACCGAGCGGCGCCGCCGCCGTCACGACGATGCCGGCGTCCTCGCAGTACTCCAGCAGGTCCGCCTGGTAGAAGTGCGGGTGGAACTCGACCTGGTTGACGGCGATGGGCACGTCGGCAACCTTCCGGGCGAACTCGAGTTGGTACGTGCTGAAGTTACTGACCCCGACGTTGCGAACGCGCCCCTGTTCGTGCAGCGTCTCCAGGGCCTGGAACGTCTCTCGCAGGGAGATGGCCGGGTTCGGCCAGTGAATCAGGTACAGGTCGAGGTAGTCGGTGCCGAGGCGGTCGAGGCTGGCCTCGAACGACTCGATGAGGCTCTCGTAGTGGAGGTTCGACGGGAGCACCTTCGAGGTGAGAAACACGTCCTCCCGGTCGTACTCCGCGAGCACCTCGCCTATTTCGGCCTCGTTCTTGTACCCCTCCGCCGTGTCGACGTGGGTGTATCCGGCGTCCAGAGCGGTTCGAACCGACTGTTTGACGTCCTCGCCGCCGATGTCCCACGTGCCGGCGCCGAGGAGAGGCATCTCGTCACCGCTCGGCAGCGTCCGCGTCGGAATCGAGTCCATGTCGGATGTCACTGGCGGAGCGTTCGGTCGTCCGACGGTTGAACGCTATCCAACCGGCAGGATGGACGGTCCCGGGAACGACGATATCACGCGCGGGGACCGCCACCGGGAAAGTGAATTACGTGCGTGCTCCGTACGGCAGGTACCGTGACCCGGAGCCAACTCAGTCGCCGCCGGCTTCTCGCGGCCGCCGGAGCGACGGTCGCAGCGAGCCTCGCCGGATGCAGTGGGAATCCCGTCCTCGGGGACGCCCGGACCACCGGGACGGCGTCGCCGGCGGCCGATTCGACTGGGACGTCCGCCCCCGACGGGCCGTCCACCGCAGCGGGGAGCGCCGCTCCCGACCAGCAGGACCCCGCCGACCAGAGCGTCTACACCCGCGTGTACCGGGAGACGATAGATTCGGTCGTGCTGGTCAGCACCGACGCGGGCCAGGGCTCGGGGTTCGTCTACGGCTCGAACCACGTCGTCACGAACGCGCACGTCGTCGGGCGGAGCAACCGGGTCGAGATTCGATTCAGCGACGGGGAGTGGCGGGCCGGGCGCGTGGTCGGACGCGACGTCTACAGCGACCTGGCGGCTATCCGCGTCGGCCAGGTGCCCCCGGCGGCGACGCCGCTTCGCCTGAACGACCGGACGCCCCCGGTCGGAACAGAGGTCGTCGTCATCGGGAACCCGTACGGACTCGACGGGTCGCTCACCGCCGGCGTCGTCAGCGGCGTGAACCGCTCGATACCCAGCCCCGCCGGGTACAGCATTCCTGACGCCATCCAGACCGACGCCGCCGTCAACCCGGGAAACAGCGGCGGGCCAATCGTCGCCCTCGACGGCGACGTCGTCGCGGTCATCAACTCCGGGGGCGGCGACAACGTCGCCTTCGGCATCTCGGCGGCGCTCACCCGGCGCGTGGTCGCGGACCTCGTCAGCGACGGCGAGTTCGACCACTCGTACATGGGCATCACGCTCCGGGAGGTGTCCCCGGCCGTCGCGTCGGCCAACGACCTGGGAGACGCACGGGGCGTCCTCGTGGTCTCCGTCCAGAACGGCGGCCCCTCCGACGGGACGCTCCGCCCGAGCACGGAGTCGACAGTGGTGGACGGCAGCCGGGTACCCGTCGGCGGAGACGTCATCCTCGCCATGGGCGGGACGGAGATACGGACAGCCGAGGACCTCGGAAGCTACCTCGCGTTACACACGTCGCCAGGCGACACGGTCAGGGTGCGAGTGCTCCGCGACGGAACCCCGGAGACGGTCCGACTGACCCTCGGTGAGCGACCCTCGCCGCGCTGACGGGTGGAGGGCCGCGCGCCGCCGGCGAAGCGACCGTCTCCGGTCGGTTCGGCGCGGCACCACCGCTGTGCGGGTGACAACCGGAGCGCCGGCGGACCGATGGGCTATCGACACCGGCGCCCCGCAGTGGGACAAGGCGAGGGAGGTTGCGGGGCGTCGCCGACGTCCGGCAGTTCAACCAGCGCAGGAGTGCCTCGTAAAACCAGAGGTGCGACTTCTGTATTTGAGAGAACCCGGGGTGCGCCCGGGCCGTCGACGGGCAGCGACTCCGGTCGTCACCCCGGTCCGGCACCGACGCCGATGGCGGCGAGGTACCACCAGTTGCTGGAGGAACCGAGGTAGTCGTCGTCGTTCTGTTCTCGCGTTCGGAATGAGGACCGTGCGTCCATACTGCTAGCTCGACGCCAGACAGGGATAAGACTTATCAAATTTCTTAACAATGCCCGTTGTACCAGACGAATCGCCCCGGAGGGTGGAACCTACGACGATTCTTCGAGAACGAGACCCGGGGTAGGGCGAGTGAGAACCTCGCGGCGCGAATCGGGTGGCGAAACGGGGGAGGGCCGAAGCGTGTCGGCAGGTACCGCGAGGGTCCGTCGCGGCCCGGGGCGCGGTTCCCGGCGTCTATCCGGTGCCGGCGCCGACGGCGATGCCGGCGACGTACCACCAGTCCGAACGGTTCGGGGTGCGGCGTTTCGATTTTGGCGCGGTGCATTTCTCGCTCGGGGAGTCGTGTGCCATGGCTGAGGGTTGGGTCACAGGTAGATAAAACATATCATTTTTCTTAACAATACCCGTTGTACCACACGAGACAGACTACCGACAGAATCGACGGAGTGCGTCCTGACGGGTCGGCGACGCGCCCTCACTCGATTGCGGTGATGGTGATGCGGTCCGCGCTGATGTCCTCGACGACGGCGCCCTCCCCGCCGACGGTGTGGGTGTCGTCGTCCGTCTCCAGGACGAGCGTCGCCCGGGCGGCCAGCTGTGCCAGCGCCGGCGGTTCGTCGCCGTCGGTGTGGCCGGTGTAATCGACCTCCACGATGGTCCCCTCCAGGGTCAGATTTCGCCCCGTCGGAACGCTGTAGCCGTCGACTTGCGCGTGGACCGTCGCACCGTCTCGCAGGAACGTATCGACTGTCCGCACGCACTCGGTTATCTCGACGAACGTGAGGGGCGGTTCGTCGTTGTGGTCGGAGTAGATGACGTCGTACACCTCCCACAGCGAGGTCAGGAAGAACCAGTGGAACACGTAGGCGGTCACCCTGTCGTCGACCAGGACGCCGTACTCCCGGGGCGTCTGCAGGTGCGGCGCGTACGAGACGGTCTGGCGGTCCGTGATGACGAGGTACACCTCGGGGAGTTCGCGCTTTCGCACCTCGGTGCAGACGCCCTCGAACTCGGACGCGTCGAACGGGAGGTCCTCTCCCTCCGGGACGAACAGCGATAGCTGGACGTACACACCTCGCTCGAACGCCTCGCGGAGTTCCGCCTGGAGGTCGAAAAACTGCTCGGGCGTGACCGCGACCTGGACGTGCCGCTTCGCCTCGGCGATGGCCGTCTTTGCGCTCTCGAAAACCGTCTTGAACTGCCTGACGATGGTGACCTCGCTCTCGCGGGCGTCCGGCGTCCGGTACCGCGACTCCACCTCGTCGATAGCCATCTCGAACCGAGAGAGGCGGTCGCGGAGTCCGTACAGGGCCTCGGAGGGGTCGTTGGCACGCGCGTACAGCCTGTCCTGCTCGTAGGTGGTCACGTAGCCGTCTTCCTCCAGGTCGCGGAGGACATCGTAGATTCGCGGCCCGGGGACGCCGCTCGCGTTCGCCAGTTCGCGCGCCGACACCGACCCGAGTTCGAGAAGAGTCACGTACGCGTCCGCCTGGTACGGAGAGAGACCCGCCTCCTGCAGGGTCTTGGTGAGTTCTCCGGTCTCCATACACCCTCCATACGGGCACCGGTGGTATGAGTGTCGGTGTCTTTTGACACGTGGCCCCTGGCAGCGTATCGCACCGCGGGCTCGCGGCGCCCCGGAGACAGAAGATTCTTGCCGGTGGTCGCGAACCAACCGAACGATGACAGACTTGTCCAGAAAGCGGCCGTGGGTCGCCGTCCTCCTCGGGACGCTCGTGACCGGCCTGGGACACGCGTACCTCCGCCGGTGGCGACGGGCGCTGTCGTGGTACGCCCTGGTGGTCGTCGTCGGGGCGGTGTTCGTCCCCGCGTCCGCGCTGGCGGCCATTCAGGCCGGCCAGGTGCCGGCTCTGGAGGGTCTCGCCCCGGTGGCGGCGGTGGCGGCCCTGAGCGTCGTCGACGCGTATCGTCTCGCCCGGACGGCCAACAGGCGGGTCGCCGTCTACCCCGACGGCGACGTCGCCTCGTCGACCGACTGCCCGTCGTGCGGCCGGCCGGTGGACGAGTCGCTGTCGTTCTGTCACTGGTGTGCGTCGCCCCTCGACGCGGCACCCGACGAGTCCGACGCGGGGGGCGACGAGTCGGGCGGCCGACGTGTTTCCTGACGTCGGACTGTCGCGCGGCCGCCACACGTACGTCCGATTCTCATGCGGGGGTGCCGCACGTAGGTTCAGAGTCTCGTCCGGGGCCGTCGCACTCCCCGGTATCGCCCCGAGGCCGCCACACTTACGCCCGGTCCCCGGAAACCGGGAGTTCGAGCCCGGCAGATGAAGTCGTACCCACCGCTTCCCGACGTGACCGAGACGGACAGCGAGTTCCTCGACCGGGGTCACCTCTGGATTCAGGAACTGGTCGACGGCGGGCAGATGCGGTTCCGGATGCGGGGGTCCGGCGCCCTGGAGTTCGGCGACAGCACGCGCACGTTCGACCCGGGAGACGCTCCGCTTCCCTACCGGCACGCCGTCCGTCACGTGAGCGAATCCCTCGACCGGGATGCCCTCCGCGCGGCGGTGGCGAACGTGGAGGACGTGGTCTTCTTCGGCGAGGCGACCCACCGCCAGTCGGTCGACTACGACTGGGGTCGGACGCCCTCGTTTCTCGGCTTCGACGTCTGGTCGGGCGACCGGGACCAGTTCCTGCCGACGGACGCCGTCGAGAAGATATTCGACCGCCTCGGACTCGACCCGGTGAACGCCGTCCAGAAGGAGGTGCGGGCGGTCGATTTCCACCCGGAGCGCTACGAGATGCCGCGGTCGAACTGGTACGACGGCCCCGTGGCGGGAGTCGTCCTGCGGAACAAGCGCGGAGTGCGGGCGAAACTCCCGAACGACGACGTGCGCGACGCCGGGACGACCGACCCGGCGTCGGGAACCCCGGAGGAACTCGCCCGGGAGTTCGCGACCGACTGTCGCATCGACGCCGTCGCCGAACGACTCGAACGGCGCGGGTGGGCAGTCACCGCCGAGGCGGTGTACGACCGCCTGTTCGAGAGCATCCTCCGGGAAGAGCACCAGCGACTGCTCCACCCGCGCGCCGACGTCGACCACCGCGAGTTTCGCGCGGCGCTGGCCGCTCGGACCCGCGAGTTCCTCGACTCGCGTGCGTAGGCGACGGCCCCGGACTGGTTTTACGAATCCGCGGTCCTTTTGGGCTGGTCGTCCAACCGGCACCTGATGCAGTACGACGCGGTGCTGTTCGACATGGACGGCGTCCTCCTGACCGGGCGCGGGACGCAGACTGACGTGTACCTCGAAGCCACGCGACGGACGTTCCGGGAGTTCGGCGTCGAGGAGTTCACCGACGACCAGGTGCGGGCGTTCACCGACCCCGATTTCGAGGACCTGGGTGCGCTGTGCGCCGACTACGGACTCTCGCTCGGTTCGTTCTGGCGTCGGCGCGAGGACCACGCGACCGACCTCGCGAAACAGCAGGTCGGGACGGCGGCCCGGCGGGCCTTCGACGACGCGGCGGTCGTCCGCGATTTGCCAGCGGAACTGGCGCTGGGAGTCGTCAGCAACAACCGCCAGGCGACGGTAGAGTTCGTCCTCGAATCCATCGGCCTCCGGCCGGCGTTCGAGGTGGTACTCGGGCGGGACCCGACCGTCGAGGGGTACCGGCGTCGCAAGCCGAATCCCGCCTACCTCCGGCGTGCCCTCGACGAACTCGACGCAGACGCGGCAGTCTACGTCGGCGACCGGGCCACCGACGTGCAGGCGGCCGCAGCGGCCGGTATCGACTCGGTGCTTCTCGACCGACCCGAGCACGACCCGCCAGCGGCCTGCGACCCGACGTACACGATTCCGTCGCTTCGCGACCTTCCAGACTGTCTCGAGTAAGTGCAGTTCGAGGTCGTGAACCGCTCGTTCGAACCAGCCGGCGGCGCCTGTCAGGGTCCGGAGCTCAGTCGCCCTCGACGTAGAGGCCGGAACAGTACTGTGCAGCCGGGTCGTAACAGTCCGGGCAGTCGTCGGAAATCGAGACGTAGCGCTCCAGGCGGTCGGCTATCTCGTCGCTCATCACGTGTTCGAGGCGGCAGGCCTCCTCGTGGAACCCCTCCTGGACGTCGAGCGCCTCGACCAGGAACCGCTCTATCAGGCAGTGCTTCCGGAGGAGTTCGCGCGCCTGGGCTTCCCCGTCGGGTGTCAGGCGCGCGCCGCGGTACTTCTCGTACTCGAGGAGGTCCTGCTCTTGCAGG
>JBEPXT010000049.1:0-22854 GCA_041641795.1 Salinigranum sp. | reverse complement strand
TCGCCCATCATCGGCCCCATGATGGCCCCCACGTCCGGGTCGCCCTCGTGTTTGAGCGCGTTGAACAGCGCGTGCTTCTCCGCCTCCCGTTCGATTCTGTCGCGTAACTCCTGATCCATTGGCTCTGTCTTCCGGGTCCGGGTAAAAAACAGGCGTGGATTGGCAGCACGGGTAGGGGTGTGGGTAGTGCCAACTACTGCCATACCACCGTATGGAATCCCGACTGAAATACGTTTCGCGGCGGGCGCGGCAGAGTTCACGACCGCACCCTGCGCCGTCGGGCCCGGCCCGAACAGGGTCGTCGGAGGCGTCGCCTCAGTAGCCCCGGGTTATGAGGTAGTCGGCCAGGTCTTCGAGCAGGCTTCTCGCCTCGTTGTCGGGCAGGACCGCGAGGCGGTCCTTGCTCTCGTCGGTGAGCGACTGAGCCTTCTGCCGGGCGTAGTCGATGCTACCCGACTCCCGGAGCACCGCGACGGCCTCGTCTATCTCGGCTTCGGTGACCGACTCGACGTCCTCGGCCTCGACCAGCGAGTCCACGTCGACGCCCTGCTGGCGCGCGTGGAGCGTGATGAGGGTCTCCTTGTTCTCGACGAGGTCCGACCCGCGCTGCTTCCCGAGCTGGTCGGAGGGCACCGTCAGGTCCAGCACGTCGTCCTGAATCTGGAAGGCGCTCCCCGAGTGGATGCCGTACTGGTAGAGGGCGTCGACGATCTCCTCGTCGGCCCCGACCAGGACCGCGGGGATGGACGCGGCCGCGCCGTAGAGGACGGCCGTCTTGTGCTCGACCATGTCGAGGTACTCCTCGGGGAGCACCTCGGAGCGCGCCTCGAACTCGACGTCCATGGCCTGCCCCTCGCAGATGCGCGTGCAGGTGCTGGCCAGCACCCGCATCGCCTCCAGCCCGTCCGCGGGCTCGGCCCCGGTTTCGGTCAGAATCTCGAACGCCTTCGAGTAGAGGGTGTCGCCCGCCAGGATGGCGGTGTCCACGTCGAACGCCCGGTGGACCGAGGGGACGCCGCGCCGCAGGTCGTCGTCGTCCATGATGTCGTCGTGGATGAGCGTGAACGACTGGATGACCTCGATGCTGACGGCGGCGGCCATCAGGTCGATGTCCGTCCCGTGCAGCGTCGGGAACGCCCGGTAGTCGGCCGAGAGCGGTTCCGCGTCGACGATGGACTCCGCGGCGAGCAGCGACACCGTCGGGCGGAGGCGCTTCCCGCCGGCCTTCAGCAGGTACCGGGTCGCCTCGTAGAGGCGCTCGGGGTCTGCCATCGGCAGGTCCTCGTCAATCGCCTCGTTGACCCGCTCCCGTCGCTCGGCGACGGCGCGGAGAACCCGTTCCTCTGTGGCTTCAGACGTCATTGTGCTAGTCGACTAGCTGGAGCATGTTCCCGTTGCGCGTCACGTGGATGTCGCGACCCATCGCGTAGCCCTGACTCTCGGCCAGGTCCACGTACGGCGCGAAGCCCTCGAGGCTCTGGTGGGCCGGGATGACGTGCTGGGGCTGGAGCGCGTCGAGCATCTCGTAGTGACCCTCCTCGCGCAGGTGACCGGAGACGTGAATCTCGTCGTAGATGCGGGCGCCCTGCATCTTCAGCAGGCGTTCGGACTGGTAGCGCTGGCCCTCGTTGGTCGGCTCCGGGATGACCCGCGCCGAGAAGAGGACCTTGTCCCCGTTGTCTATCTCGAAGGGAGTCTCCCCGCGGCCCATCCGGGTGAGCATCGCCCGGGGTTCGCCCTGGTGGCCGGTAACGATGGGGAGGAAGTTCTCCTTGCCCTCCTTCATGATGCGCTTGAACGTCCGGTCGACCGACTTCCGGTGGCCGTACATCCCGAGGTCCTCGGGGAACTCGACGAAGTCGAGGCGCTCTGCGGTCCCGGAGTACTTCTCCATGGACCGCCCCAGCAGGACGGGCTGGCGGCCGATGTCCTCGGCGAACTCGACGAGGCTCTTGACGCGCGCGATGTGACTCGAGAACGTGGTTGCGACGATGCCGCCGTCGTAGTCCTCGATGGAGGTCATCACGTCCCGGAGGTGTCGCCGCGCGACGGCCTCGCTCGGCGTCCGTCCCTTCCGGCCCGCGTTGGTACAGTCCTCGATGTAGGCGAGCACGCCGTTGCCCTCGCGGCCGATCTCCCGGAACCGCTTCATGTCGATGGGGTCGCCGATGACCGGCGTGTGGTCCATCCGCTTGTCCAGACCGTAGACGACGGCACCCTCCGGCGTGTGGAGCACCGGGTTGATGGCGTCGATGATGGAGTGGGTGACGTTGACGAACTCCAGTTCGCACCGCTCGCCGATGGCCATCGTCTCGCCCGCCTCCATCTTGATGAGGTCGTTCCCGACGTTGAACTTGTCTTCGCCCTGGACCTGCTGTTTCACCAGCTCTATCGTGAACGGCGTCGCCACGACCGGCGCGTCGTACCGGTGGGCGAGTTTCGAGATGGCCCCGATGTGGTCGAGGTGGCCGTGCGTGGGCACGATGGCCTGGACGTCGCCCTCCAGGTCAGACATCACCCGGTCGTCGGGGATGGCGCCCATGTCTATCAGGTCCAGACTGTGCATCTTCTCGGTCTCGACGTTGTCGTGGATGAGAACCTGCGAGAGGTTCAGGCCCATGTCGAAGACGACGACGTCTTCGCCCGCGCGAACCGCCGTCATCTGTCGACCGACTTCCTCGTAACCGCCGATGGTTGCAATTTCGATTTCCATGTTTCAAGCACTGAAATCCGCGTGGCGTGGCATCGGGTGTCCGAATCCGCTATCGGGGGCCACCGGCCCCGGCGTCTTACAGCCCGTCGGTCGCTGGTCCCCGCCGTGCGGTCACCGCCGACCTCGACCGCACTTGCCCGCGGGTTTGTGGTGTGAGTGGCTACACGCTGGGGTACTAAAAACTACGTGGGTTGGCTCCGCCGTCGGTTCGGCGCGCCCTCAGCGCGACAGCAGTCCCGCGAGAGCGTCCCGAAGACGCTCCGAGACCGTGTGAAACGCCCCCTCGGTCGACCGCGCTCCGGTACGTTTAATACCAGAACGCGAGGGTTCTTGGGCATGAGCGGACGCCCACTCGACGTGCTCGAGGCCTCGTTGAACGAGGTCGTGACCGTCCATCTGAAGGACGGCACCGCCTACTACGGCTCTCTGGCGGGGTACGACCAGCACATGAACGTCGTCCTGGAAGCCGCGGCGGAGGCGGCTGAGCCCGGTGACCTCGACGTCCGGGCGGTGGAAGACACAACGATTATACGCGGCGATAACGTCGTCACCATAACAGCATGACCGGTTCCGGAACACCCAGTCAGGGCAAGAAGAACAAGACCACGCACGTCAAGTGCCGCCGTTGCGGCGAGAAATCCTACCACGTGAAGAAGAAGGTCTGTTCGAGTTGCGGCTTCGGCAAATCCGCCAAACGCCGTGACTACGAGTGGCAGAGCAAAGCGGGCGAGTAACGAGACGAACGGCGCTGTTTTCGACGACGCGTTCGGACCCAGAAACGCGAGCCCGTACTGACCTACGAGCGACTCCTCCGGCACGCCGAGCCTCGGACGGGGACAGACGGTTCGTGCGAAGAGACCAGCGCGGACGGGACCGACCGACTCACGGAACGCCGACGACTCTCCAGGCGTCGCCGCGTCCCCCGACCGGTTTCATCCGCGCGTGGATGCTCGTCCCCGGCGGAAGCTGCGTCAGGAGGCGTCGAAGCTCTTCGGTCTCCACTTCGACCACCTGACGGAACTCCTCTCGACCCGGGAGGAACACCGTCATCGCGTCGTACTCGTTCATCCGCCGCCAGACCGTCATCCACACGCCCTGGTCTGCCCCCGCGGCGGTTCGCACCACCTGTAGTACGTCCGTCGACTTTTCCTCCGGCAGGTCAGGTTGCAGGAGGCTCACGTCCTGAGTTCCCATAAACCACATACTACGTGGCAGAAAATATACTATTCTATCGATTTCCCCTACAAAATAACGAGTTGACATTTAAAATCGAGCTATTGCCGGGGGGTGCGTCCCCGCCGCCGGCGAATCCAAGTTCGTGCATACATCCGCCGGTTCGAACCGGTGATTTCGCCACGAAGGCGGAGGTTTTTAGCCCGGCGAGGGCAACGAACGCGCATGGCACGAGGTCGGGACCAGAGCCACACACCCCTGGACGGCCCCACCGAGAAGTGCGGCGTCGTCGGCGTCGCGCTGACCGACCGGGCCGCGGCGAGACCGCTCTACTACACGCTGTACGCCCTCCAGCACCGCGGACAGGAGTCGGCCGGCATCGTCACCCACGACGGGTTCCAGCAACACAGTCACGTCGACACCGGCCTGGTCGGCGACGTCTTCGCGGAGAACGACCTCGACCAGTTGAACGGGTCGGCCGGCATCGGGCACGTCCGCTACCCCACCTCTGGCGGCCTCGGGGAATCCTGCGCCCAGCCGTTCGCCGTCTCGTTCAAGTCCGGGTCGCTCGGGTTGAGCCACAACGGGAACCTGGTGAACGCCGGAGAAATCCGCCGGGAGCTAGAGGAGATGGGTCACGCGTTCACCTCGAACGGCGACACGGAGGTCATCGCCCACGACCTGGCGCGGAACCTCCTGGACGCCGACCTGGTCCGGGCGGTCAAGCGGACGATGGAGCGCATCCACGGGTCGTACTCGCTGACCATCATGCACGACGACACCGTCATGGGGGTGCGCGACCCCGAGGGGAACCGGCCGCTCGTCCTCGGAGAACTCGACGACGGCTACGTGCTGGCCTCAGAGTCGGCGGCCATCGACACGCTGGACGGCGAACTGGTGCGCGACGTCCGGCCCGGCGAACTCGTCGTTCTCGAACCCGACGGGAGCGGCTTCGACAGCTACCAGCTCGTCGAGCGCGAGGACACCGCACACTGCTTTTTCGAGTACGTCTACTTCGCCCGGCCGGACTCGGTCATCGACGGGAGTCTCGTCTACGAGGTCCGCCGGAGCCTGGGGCGGAAGCTCTGGGAGGAGAGCGGTATCGACACCGACGTGGTGATGCCGGTGCCCGACTCGGGGCGGGCGTTCGCGTCCGGCTACGCCGAGGCGGCCAACGCGACCACCGCGGCGGGGGACCCGCGCCCCGAGGACGACGACGGCGTCGAGTTCGCCGAGGGACTCATGAAGAACCGCTACGTCGGGCGGACGTTCATCATGCCGACCCAGGACGAACGCGAGCGCGCGGTCCGCCTGAAGCTGAACCCCATCAAGAGCACCGTGGAGGGGCGAACGGTCACCATCATCGACGACAGCATCGTCCGGGGCACGACGTCGACGCAGCTGGTCTCGCTCCTCCGGGAGGCCGGTGCGAAGGAGGTCCACGTCCGCGTCGGCGCGCCGCCCATCGTCGCGCCCTGCTACATGGGCATCGACATGGCCACGCGCGAGGAACTCATCGCCCCCGACCGCACGGTCGACGAGATTCGGGCGGAAATCGACGCGGACACGCTCGCGTACCTGTCCATCGACGCCGTCGCCGACGTTCTGGAGAAGTCGCGCGCGGACCTGTGTCTCGGCTGTGTCACCGGGGAGTACCCCTACGACATCGACGGCGAGACGACAGACCGGGACGTCTCCCGCCCGGTCATCGACGCGGTCGAAGCGGACGACTGAGGGCGAGTCCTCGCGCGCGCGATTACTGGGTCGACCGGTGAGCGGCCAGGACGTCCGGTTCCGACTCGCGGACGAACCGCTTGATGACCTTCTCCTCGGCCCGGTGGAGTCGCTCGCTGGCGGTCGACTTGGCCACGTCGAGTTCCTCGGCGAGGCCGGTGAGCGTAACCCCCCGGGGGGTGTCGTAGTACCCGTGGTCGACCGCCTCGTAGAGGATGGACCGCTGGCCCTCGGTGAGCAGTTCGCTCGCGTCGAGCGTCTGGCGGACGAACAGCACCTCGAACTCCATCCCCAGGCGCTCGAGTTGCGTTCCCAGTTCCGAGAGGCGGTCCCGCGAGGCGGTCACCTCCAGGGCCGCCACGCCGTCGCTGATGACCACCGGCGGTTCGAAGGGGACCCGCGAGTCCCGGATCGACAGCAGCAGGAGGGGGTCGGACGTCTCGAACTGGACCAGGGCCTCGTCGTCGACGACCCTGAGGAGTTCGATGGACGTGACGCCCTCCCGGGCCTCCATGGCCGAGATGACCTCGCCGAGGTCCGGCGCCGTTATCTCCAGCAGTCCCACGCCCATCGTCTCGTCCGGAAGCGCCGCGAGGACTCTGAACACCGCGTCGGGGAACGCCTCGGAGACGTCCCGTATCCAGACGCCCTCGGGGAGCGTCACGTCGAGTCTCGCTACTGGCATGGTCGAGTGGTCACAGTACGGTAGCGATACACAAGGGGGTTCGGTTCGGCGGCGCGAGTGTGACGGCGGCCCGTCGTGGCGTCAACGACCCCGAGCCGTGGTCGGAGAGTGGTTCTGACCGCCGCCCGGGTCACAGGTCCGGGTCGGGGTCGAAGATGTCGGGACGCTCCTCGCCCTCTGCGCGCACGACGGCCATACACCCCTTCCTGGCGACCCGGGTCAGCGAGTGGTCGACCAGTTTGAAGTCCCCGGGGACCGGGAACGACATGGTGGCGACGGCGGTGCTCCCGGGGGGGACCTGCCTGGTCTGGATGTGCGTCTGTGGTCGCGTCGTCAGCGACCCGTCGGGCCAGAGCTCCTCCCAGACGTTGCCGATGGGGTGGAAGCTACTGGTCAGGTTCGGCCCGCCGGTGACGAAGTAGACCCGCGCCGTCTGGTCGGTCTCCAGGGTCGCCGCCGGCCCCCGCACGTCCGGGGTGAACGCGTACTTCTCGCCGTTCAGCAGCACGTACGTCGGGTCCTCGCGGCGCATCGAGTCGAAGTCGAATCTGTGGTGACCCTCCTGGCCGGCCGCGCCGTTCGAGTACACCTCGTGTTGCCCGAGGTAGAGCTCGCGGTCCACCGCCGGGAGTCCGTCCTCGGGTTCGACGAGGATGATGCCGAACATCCCCGCGCTGATGTGCATATCCAGGTTCGGGACCGCGCAGTGGTAGATGTACGCGCCCGGGTAGGTCGCCTTGAACCTGAGGTGGGCCGTCTCCCCGGGTGCGGTCATCGTCGCTCCGGCGCCGCCGCCCGGCCCGGCCACCGCGTGGAAGTCGACGTTGTGCGGGAGCGCGTTCGCGTCCGGGTTCTCGAAGGTGAGGTTCACCGTGTCACCCTCGCGGACGCGGACGAACGGACCGGGTACCTGCCCGTTGTAGGTCATGAAGTCGAACGTGACGCCGGGTTCTATCTCCGCGCGAACCTCCTCGGGTCTGAGGGTCACGTCGACCTCGGCGGGGTCGCTCCGGTCGATGGGGCCGGGGATGTCAGTCGGGTCCGCGGCCACCTGGTCAGCGACGGGTCTGGACTGCTGTTCGACGCTCGCTCGCTGGCGTCTGCTCTCCGTGGCGGTCGGCGCCTGCACAGTACACCCGGCCGCGGCGGCCGCCCCGCCGACGCCGAGGGCCTGGAGGAGCGACCGTCGTGTCGTGTCTGGCATTCGTGGTCACCTCTGTTCGAGTACAGGGCGTAGACGCCCATCAAGCGCCCTCACAGGTTCCATCGACCGGGAACTACCCCGAACCGGTTCGCCGACGGTATATAAGATACGTTAGCACACGGCAAACGCCCGCCGCTCGTGGCGTGAACGGGCGACGAGTTCGAGAAAAGTGGCGAAGGCGGAGCGGGCGCGTCAGTCGTCGCTCTCGACCGGAGCCCGACCGCGGTCACCGAGCACGCGCCCGGGGATTGGCGACCGGGAGTCGTCGGGGTCGGTCACCGCGCGCCGGCCGAGGACCTTCCGGGTCGCGTCGTACGCGAACAGCACGGTGCCCGCGATGAGCAGGACGTCGCCGGGCATCCGCGCCCAGAACAGCAACTGGACCAGGGCGCCGTCGTAGAACGCGAGGCTCCTGGCCGCGTCGTAGCCGGCGGTGAACGCCGTCTCCAGCTGGAGGAAGCCGACCGGCAGCACCGACGCGAACACCATCAGGAACAGCCCGACGTTCCACAGCCAGAACGCCCGGCGGATGTGTCGGCCGTCCCAGTCCTCGGTGGCGATGCGGAGCATGTACGTCGCCATCCCCAGCGCCAGGAACCCGAACGCGCCGAACATCGCGGCGTGGGCGTGACCCACCGTCAGGTAGGTGCCGTGCTCGTAGTAGTTGATGAACGGCAGGTTGATGAAGAACCCGAGCACGCCGGCGCCGACGAAGTTCCACGCCCCGCTGGCGATGATGAACGCGAAGGTGAGCCGGTAGGGGAACGACTCGCCGCCCTCCGAGAGCGCCCGGTACTCGTTGATGGCCTCGTAGAGGATGAACACCAGCGGAATCAACTCGAGCGTGGAGAAGACGCTGCCGAGGGGCACCCAGTAGTCCGGGAGCCCGACCCACCAGTAGTGGTGGGAGACGCCGATGACGCCGGTCGACATGACCAGCAGAGCCTCGACCATCACCGCCTTCTCGGCCGAGCGCCGGGAGAGCAGGTTCATGCTGACCAGCGTGAGGCCGACGACGCTGACGATGAAGAACTCGAAGGCGCCCTCGACCCACATGTGGACGACCCACCAGCGCCAGAACTCGGTGACGACGATGTTCGTCTGCGGGGTGAAGAACAGTCCGGCGGTGAACAGCAGCGCGATGGACCCGCCGGCGTACAGAATCATGTGCGCGAGCCCGTACCGCGGTTCCCGGTCCAGCAGGGGCCGGAAGCCGCGGGCGACGAGTGCGGCCCAGGCGAGGAAGCCGAGGAGCAGACCGACCTGCCACACTTTGCCGACCTCGAGGTACTCCAGTCCCTCGTTGCCAAGCAGCCACCACAGCGACCCGTCGAGATAGCCGTTGGCGCCGAGCCAGATGCCGCCCAGGCCCCCGACGGCGACGACGACCAGCGCGCCGAGCAGCCCGGTCACGTAGCGCGCCTGGTGTTTCGGCTCGGTGCCAGTCAGGAGCGGTGCCAGGAAGAGGCCCGCGCCCAGCCAGAGGGTCGCTATCCAGAGGATGGCCAGGTCGATGTGCCAGGTCTTGGCGATGGCGAACGGGAGCAACTGCAGGACGTCCACGCCCAGAAGTTCACCGAGGCCGAAGAAGCCCCCGCGCTCGATGTAGTAGTGGGCCAGCAGTCCCCCGAGCAACACCTGTGCGACGAACAGCAGCGCCGCGATGGGGAGAAACCGGAGCGCCGCGCTCTGACTCGGCAGGAGGTCGATGTCGTCTGGCGAGGGGACGTCGATGGTCGTCGCGTCCGGTTCGGCCAGTTCCAGCGACTGGTAGAGCCAGATGCCCGCACCACCGCCCGCGACGAGCAGGACCATCGCGACGACGCTCCAGGTCATCGTCGCCCCGGTGGGGTCGTTCCCGGCCCCGGGGTTGTACGGCCAGTCGTTGGTGTATGAGTGAGTCGACCCCGGACGGTCGGTGTGGGCCATCCACGCCGTCCACATGGCGAAGTCCGCGAACGCGCGGGCCTCGGCCTCGGAGTCGATCATTCCCGCCGGAACGCCGCGCTCGGCGCTCCCGTCGTGGTATCGGCGGACGTACTCGGCCCGGACCGTCCGGTGGGCGTAGGCCTCGGCGGCCGAGTACCGGACCGCGTCGCCCCCGGTACTCGAATCCAGTTCGGACTCGACGACCTGGTCGACCGCCGCACGCTCGGCCTGCGAGAGCGACCCGTAGGCGGTTCCGTACCGCTCCCGGGCGTAGTACGACCGCATGTGTTTCACCTTCAGGTCGAGGGCGTCGGCGGTGTAGTCCGGACCGAAGTAGGCGCCGTTCCCCAGAATCGACCCGTGGTTCATCAGGCCGTTGCGCTGGAAGGCGACTTTGCCGGCCCGCACGTCGTCGGCGGTCGCGACCGTCTGGCCGTCGGGACCGACGATTCGGTCGGGAATCGGCGGTGACTGTTCGTACGCGAGATACGCGCCCGCGCCCATCACGACGAGGTTTATCGTGAAGACGGCGACGAGCAGTCGCGCCAGGGTTCGTCGTTGTACTCGCATCGTACGCGGGGCTTTCGGCCCACCTAAAGTAAGCGGGCGACCCGGTTCTCAGCGGCCAGGAGCGAACGCGAAGATGTTCACGCCCCGTACTTAAATCCCCGAATTATCACGGACCGCTGACGTGAATCCGGGGTCGTCCGCGACGCGTACCGTCCCCGTCACCCCGAGGCTCCCGGAGGGCAGTCTCGCGCGCAGGCGGCGGGCAGTCGCTCGGGCGGAAGCGACTGGCAGTCGTTCGGGCGGAGTCGACGGGCAACAATCTCGGGCGGAGTCGACGGACGCCTCTCGACGGGGTGGCGAGTCCTCCGCTCGCCCACAGCGAGCGCAGTGTGTCACGCGCAGTCCGTCAGTTCGCGACGTCGCGTGGCTGAGCCGCCGGGTCGCGGACGGGGGGTCAGACGCAGAACATGAACGGGTAGATGAGCCCGACCCGGTCGCCGTCGGTCAGTTCGGTGTCGAGGCCGTCGAGGTGCTCGTTGAACCGGCCGTTGACCGTTACGCGGGCGTAGGTGCGCGTGTTCTCGCCCTCGGGGTTCTTCCGCCACGTCCCCGGGAGCGTCTCGGGCGCCTTCGCCCACCCGCGGGTCCGCGCCTCGTCGTCCGTCTCGGCGATGAGGAGGTCTTTCACGTCGAACTCCTCGAAGAACTCGGTCAGGAACTCCCGGAGCGTCGTCCCCTCGAACGAGAACTCCAGGTTCGGTTCGCCGATGGCCGTGCGGACGTGGCCCGTGGGGCGCACGTCGACTGTCGTCTCGACTCGCTGCGTCGCGTCCTCGGAAACAGAGCTCATAGTACCACTAGTGGTACGGCGGTCGAAAAGCCTCGGCCCCGAACAGGTTCGGGGTGGCGGTGGAGAGGCGTGCTGCCTGCATCCGGGGCGGCGATGGATCGCCACGTGGCGACTCTCGGCGGGCGCGCGACGGGAGCGAATGGGGAAGGCGGCGACGAGCGAACGCGAGGACGCTCAGTCCGCCGCCGCGGGATCCGCAGCGTCGGGTTCTCGCTCGGATTCGGTGAGGTAGCACTGCGGGTCCGGCGCGAACAACTCGCCCTCGACTGCCAGCGCCCTCAGTCGGGACGACCCGCGACAGAGGTCCTGGTACTGGCAGGTCGCACACCGGCCGGAGAGGTGTTCCTCGCGTTCGCGGAGTTTCCGGAGCAGGGGGTTGGACTCGTCCTCCCAGATGGCGCCGAACGACCGGTCCCGGACGTTCCCGAGAGAGTAGTCCTGCCAGAACTGCGTCAGGTGGACGTTGCCCTGGTAGTCGATGTCAGCGATGCGCTCGCCAGTCGGGTCGCCGCCGTTGACGCGCAGGTAGTTCAGGATGCGGTCGGCCGCCTCCTCGCCGAGTTCCGCCCGGGCGTATTCGGTGACGAAGCCGGCGTCGCTGTAGTTCCCGACCAGCAGCGTCTCGATCTCCTCGCCGCGTTCGTGGTACCTGCGGGTGAGGTCGAACAGGTTCCGGACCGCCTCGCGGCGCTCCTCGGGCGTGAGGTCGATGTCCCGGATGTCGCCGCCGCGGCCGCCGTAGTCGAGGTGGTAGAAGCAAAAGCGGTGGAGGCCGACGTCGCTCAGGAGGTCGATGACGCCCTCCAGGTCCTCGGCGTTCGCCTCCGTGATGGTGTACCTGAGACCGGTCTTCAGCCCCGCCTCGATGCTGGCCTCGATGCCCCGAATCGCCGCGTCGAACGCGCCCTCCTTGCCGCGGAACCGGTCGTTTCGCTCCCGGAGGCCGTCGACGGAGATGCCGGCGTACTTGAGACCGGCCGCCTTGAGTTCCCGCGCGCGTTCGGCGGTGATGAGCGTCCCGTTCGTGGAGAGCACGGGGCGCAGTCCGACGTCGTCGGCGTAGTCGACGAGTTCGAGCAGGTCCTCGCGAACGAGCGGTTCGCCGCCGGAGAACAGTATCACCGGGACGCCGTAGTCCGCGAGTTCGTCCATCAGCTGCTTGGCCTCGGCCGTCGAGAGTTCCCCAGGCGCGCTCCCGGTTTCCGCACTGGCGTAGCAGTGCTGGCAGGAGAGGTTACACCGCTTGGTGACGTTCCAGACCACTACCGGTCGCCGCTGGCGGTCCTCGGTAATCTGTTCTCTGTCGGACTCCTCGGCGGCGTCGTACCGGAGGCCGTCCCCTTCCGCGGGCAGGTCACACAGGAGCTTACTGATGGAAATCACGCCCGACCCTCCCCGAGCGTCCGCGCCGCGTAACGCACCACCTCGTCGGCGGGACAGAGCCAGATCCCCTGTGGTTCCTCGAACAGCATCGCCGCCTGCTCGTGTGCCACTTCGGCGGACGGCGCGCTGACGCTCCCGACGTGGTGGAGCGCCTCCCCCTCCGACTCCCTGATGAACACTTCCCACTCCGGCACGTCGTCGCTCCGCTGTGCCGTCGTGCGGGTTCGTTCTGGCATATGCGGGAATACTGACCCGTCGTGCAATCCGTTGTCGCCGGTTCTCAGCCGACGAGAATCACACGGGCACCTTTAACGCCCCGAACTGTGCGGGTGGGGGGCGAGAGGGAGTCGTCGCCCTGGCGAGCGAGACTCCGGCGCCCGCAGTCGACCCGGCGAGGCGGGGCCGGGACGAGAAACTGTTCGTATAGTAACACGAAACGGCGAATCTAAATGGCGACCCGGCCCTAGGAGCAGGTGTGATTCAGAACCCGCTCGCGTCCAGCGAACGCCCGGAGCTAGAGTCGGTTCTGGAAGCGCTCGACGACGAGGACTGCCGGACCATCATCAGGTACCTGGACGAACCGAGGACCGCCTCGGAGGTGTCCTCGGGGTGTGACATCCCGATGTCGACGACTTACCGGAAACTGGACCTGCTCAGGGACGCCTCCCTGCTGTCGGAGGGGACACAGATACGGTCCGACGGCCATCACGCCACGCGCTACGAGGTGGCCTTCGACTCGGTCCGCGTCGAGCGAACCGAAGTGAACACGCTGGAGATTCGAATCGACCGGCCCACGAGAACCTCGGACGAGCGACTCGCGGCCATGTGGAACGAGGTGCGACGGGAGACCTGAGGCGTCGGCGGGCCGGCGAGCCGATTCGGCCGTCCTCGCCGGCCGAGGAACGGACGTTCCGAGAGGCAACGCAGCGGCGGTTCCCGCAACCCACCGGACGTTCGCGCCGGTAAACTGCCGAGAAACCGCGCCGCCGAATTGCCGGGCGCGCGTGTCGCGGTCCGACGGGGGGTTCTGTCGGCGAGCGCGAGACAGGTTCTCAACAATTGATAATCCGCGCCGTTCTCTATATCTCCCCGTGCGTAGCCAGAACCCAGGAGGTGACCCATGCGTGGACTAATCGCCGTCCTCCTCGGGACCTATCTAGTAACACTAACAATCGGTGGCGTCATCACGTTGCTCGCGTTTCGGGCGGCACAGAGACGACGGTCGAACGCACTCCGGACGCTGGCGCTGGGCTTCGCGTTCTTCACCGCCGGCGCAGTCGTCGGTATCTACCTCACTGTCTCGGGCGGTCCGCCGTCGCCGCTGGGCCGCGCGGTCGGCGGTCTGTGCAACGCCGCCGGATTCGTCGCCATCGCGTACTCGCTTTTCGTCGCCGACTGGTCGAGGAGCACCGTGGGGGCCCACGCCGCGAACGACGGGTAGGGCGAGGTGCCACGCCGCCTGCCCGTCAGTAGACGACGTACAGCAGCAGGTAGACGACGTCGCCCAGAGCGAACGAGACGAGCCACAGCACCGCCGCCACGCGCCCGATTTCGCGGTGCCGCGTCCGGCGTATCTCCTCGACCGGACGCGTCACAGCCAGCAGCACCACGTAGTAGAGCAGCGGGATGCACACGACCGCGAGGAGGACGTGGATGGCGAGCGTCGGGAGGTAGACGAACTGTTCGACGCCGGTCGGCCCGGGAAACTCCGTGGTCCCGTCGAGCGTGACCTTGTAGAGGTAGAGCACGAGAAACGCGACGAACAGGCCAAGCGACGTCATCATGGCGGCGCGGTGTCGGCGAACGTCGCCGCGGCGGACGAACCGAATCCCGGCGAGTATCGTCACGATGGCGGTGGTGCTCAGCGCGGCGTTGACGTGCGGGATGGCGGCCAACACCGACTGGGGGGCGCGGGGGACGACCTCGCGGGGGACGGCCCCGAACACGGCGCCGAAGACGAGCGCCAGCGAGACGACGGTCAGGACGGCGGTCAGTTCGGGGACGCGTTCCCGAGCCGTGAACATAGTCTGGTCTGTGGACCCAGGCGACAAAACCCATTCGGACTGAGAACGCGGGACACTGTCGGTGCGAAAGGAAAGCGCTTTTAGTCATCCCTCGGGTAGTCAGAGTTGCAGGTACGATACAGCGAGCGTGGGTAGCCAAGCCAGGCCAACGGCGCAGCGTTGAGGGCGCTGTCCCATAGGGGTCCGCCGGTTCAAATCCGGTCCCACGCATCGCACCACGTGGCCCACCGGCCACCGTACCGAGGCGGCCCCTGCCGCCGAGGCAACACGATGCAGGTGATTCCCATTCGGGACATCACCCACGCACAACTTCTCACGGAACTTCCCGGAGAGCGGCCGCGACGTTCGTCGCGACACTCCGGGCGACATCCCCGCCGGCCGACAGTGGACGCGACGAACCGCGCCCGTCCCGCCCCGAGGGGCCGAAATATCGGGGTACACGACCTGTCTCTCAGACTGATTGTGACAACACTTATCAGCCATTGAGTGGTAGTAGGAGGTACATGGCCCCTGTTACCATGCCACCGGTCGAGGAGGCCAGGTCGATTTTCGAGCGCCTCGGGTACACCGTCTCGAGGCAGGGAACCGAGTTGGTGGCCGAGCGCAAGTGGCGCACGGTCCACGTGACGGCAGTGAATCAGTCCGACGTCGCCAGCGACCGACCAGCCGTCGCGGACGGCGGTCGTGAGCCAGGACAGGAACTTCGGTGTTTCGTGACCTGGGACGACTATACAGGGGACCTTCGTGAACGACTCCGGCAGGTGAACCCACCCTACGAGTGGGCCATCATCGGCGTCAGCGACAGCAGTTCCTACGAGGTCATCCACGGCGGGTAGCCGGGAACCGCGCGTTCCCCCGTGGACCAGTTCTTCGCACGCCGAGCGGTCGCTCCAGGCGTCGTACCGGCACGTGACGCGCCTGTCGCCCGCCGGTAGCTCTTCGCGGGGTGGTACCAGACCACCCACGAAAGCTATGCTCGTCGATAGCCAACTACCGACGTGTTCGTCGGTCACGCCCTCCTGGCGGCCGCCCTCGTCGCCACCGCCGCGCGGGCCGGTGGAGTGCCCAACCGGTCGGCGATGGCGCTCGGAGCGCTCGCTGGAGCGTTCGCGACGGTCCCGGACCTCGATATGGTCTACGCGCCCATCGGACTCCTGGCCGCCGAGGGCGCCGGACCGCTGGCCCTCGCATCGTCGTTCTGGGCCGCGGGCAGCCTCGTCCACCGGACAGTGACCCACTCGCTGGTAGTCGCCGTCCCGGTGGCTCTCGCCGCCGCGCTGTGGGTGTCCGCGCGCGGCGGGACGACCGAGTTCCGCCCGACGGGGCGACTGGCCGCCGCGCTCGCAGTCGGCGTGCTCGCGGGCCTCGTCGCCGGCGTCGGGGCGCTCACCGGGTCGCTCGCGGCCATCGTGATGACGACGTTCGCCCTCGGGTGCCTGGGAGTGGCCGAGGCGGCCGCCCGTCGGGACGTGGGGACGCCGACGCAGGTCGGTCTCGTTGCCCTGGTCGCCCTCTGGTCGCACCCGTTCGGCGACCTCTTCACCGGTCGTCCGCCGGCGTTTCTCTACCCCGTCGACGCGACGCTCGTCGCCGACCGAATCGCGCTGCACCCCGACCCGACGCTTCACCTGCTCGGCGCTTTCGGCGTCGAACTGGCGGCTATCTGGCTCGGCGTCGGCGTCGCGCTCTGGATTGCCGGCGTCACGCCCGCCATCTCGCCCCGCGCGTCGCTCGGGGTGGGGTACGCCGCCACCGTGTTCGTCGTCCCGGCGCCGACGCTCGACCTCTCGTACCCGTTCGTCTTCACCATCCTCGCAGTTGGTGCCGTCGGGCTGTTCCCCCGTGTTGGACTCTCCGGCTCGCCGACTGCCGTCGGATTCAGACGACCCAGCGCGGTAGTCGCCGCCGTGACCGGACTGGCGGCGGTGACGCTCGCCTGGGTCGCCTACGCGGCGGCGTACGTCGGGACGCCGGTCGCCTGACCGCCGACCGCCGGTCGCTCCGGGAACTGCGACACACAGTCGGAGCGGTAACGAAACGTTTTGGCGTCGCCTTCCCTATCGCCCGGCATGACGAACGCCGGACTTCGGGGCATCATCGAGGTCCACGAGGCCAACGCTGTCCTCGGGTGGGTCATCGTCGGCTTTCTCACCCTGGCAGCCGGGTACGCAGTTCTCGGAGGGTCGCTCGTGTGGGCCGGGTTCACCCTCACCGTGGCCGTCCTGGCGCTGATTCCGGCGGCCGCCTACCGGGGGCTCACGGTCATGCTGCCATGGGAAGTGCTCGCTCTGGCGTCGCTCCCCGTCGTCGGTCGCACGCTGGTCGCCGGGCAGACGGTGGCCGGGTTCACGTTCACCGGTCGCGTGACGACGTATCTCGCGGTGGCCGCGGTGGCGCTCATCGTCGCCGTCGAACTGGACGTGTTCACGCCCGTCCGGATGAACTACACGTTCGCCATCCTGTTCGTAGTGATAACCACGATGGCGGCGGCCGGCGTGTGGGCCATCGTCAAGTGGGTCTCGGACCTCTATCTCGGGACGTCGTTCCTGCTGACGGGCGAACCCGAGTCCGTAGTCGAGCGGCGCCTGATGTGGGACTTCGTCGCCGCGATGGTGGCGGGTGTGCTCGCGGGCACTATCTTCGAGTTCTACTTCCGGCGGCGAAGTCCGACCCGCGAGCGCCTCAAACGGGAGGCTGGATGACGGTGAGGATTCGCGACGCGCTCGGGATGACCGACCGCCGACAGCGCCAGGTCGTCCGGGCCATGCAGGTGATACTCGTCGGCCTGGTGTTCGTGGGCATCTACGACCTCAACCTGGGCATCGTCGTCAACGGCGCGCTGGGCCTCGGAATCACGTACCTGCCGGCCGTGCTGGAGCGCGACTACCGGGTGCCGATGGACGCGGGCCTGACCCTTTGGATAACCACGGCCGTGTTCCTCCACACGCTCGGGACCGTGGGCCTCCCGGGCGGCGAGAGCTTCTACAGCACCGTCCCGTGGTGGGACAGCCTGACACACACGCTCTCGGCGTCGGTGGTCGCCGGCGCGGGGTACGCGTCGGTCCGGGCAATCGACGAGCACACCGACGCCGTCGCGTTCCCGAGGCGGTTTCTCGTCGTGTTCATCCTGCTGTTCGTGATGGCGTTCGGCGTGTTCTGGGAGATTCTGGAGTTCGGGGTGAGCGGACTGGCGGCCCTGACGGGCACCGACTCGGTGCTCACGCAGTACGGGCTGGCTGACACGCTGCTCGACCTGGTCTTCGACGCCGTCGGCGCCGTCGTCGTAGCGGTGTGGGGGCACGCACACCTGACCGACGTGACGGGTGCGCTGGCGAGCCGACTCGGACAGCGGAACCCCTGACGCGTTGACGCCCGCGGGGTCTGTCTGGGACGTCGTCGCCGAGGAGGCGACGCGCGTCTCTCCGAACAGATACCAGTCGTCCCGGCGAGAGGTCCGACCGACGACCGGCCGCCCTCCCCCGGACGAGTCGTATCATACTCGCAACTATTCTCGGCCCCGACCTGTCAGTTCGGCATCGGGATTTTAGTGCCCGTACCCCGAACAGGGTGACGCCATGGTATACAAGAAGATCACGCTCATCGGACGGAGTACGGAAAGTTTCGACGACGCGACGGACGACGCCATCGACCGGGCGAACGCCACCCTGGACAACGTCCACTGGGTAGAGGTCGAGGACTTCGGCGTCGAGATAAAGACCGCGGACGACCGGGAGTACCAGGCGGAGGTCGAGGTGGCCTTCGAACTCCAGGACGAGTCCTGAGACGGCCCGCGGACCGCGAGCGGCGCTCTCTCTTCCGCTCTCGCTCGTCCGTCGAATCGAGTCGCCGCCCGTCGACCCGCGCGATTTTTTTACCCGCCAATCCGACGAGCGGACAGATGCCGCGCCTCCTCCAGTACTCCGACGTCGAGAACGTCTACGACGACCCCGACAGAGCGTCCCGACTCGCGGGACTGGTCCAGTCCCTCGACGGACCGGACGCGGCGGTCGTCGGCACCGGCGACAACACCTCACCGGGCGTGCTCGCCCTGGTTGAGCGGGGTCGCCAGTCGCTCTCGCTGTTCGAGGCGGTAGACGCCGACTACGAGACGTTCGGCAACCACGACTTCGACTACGGACCCGAGGCCACCCTCTCGCTCGTCGCCGACTCGCCACAGACGTGGGTGAGCGCGAACGTCGTGACGCCGGAGGGAGACAGGTTCGGCGAATCGGCTGGCGTGGTCCCGTGGACCGTCTGCGAGGTGGATGGGGCTCGCCTCGGCCTGTTCGGGGTGACCGACCCGGCGACGTCCTCGCTGAACCCGAAGGCGACTGACCTCCGATTCACCGACCCGGTCGCCGCCGCGAACGACGCCGTCGAGGCGCTCCGCGCGTCGGGCGCCGACTACCTGGTCGCGCTCTCGCACCTCGGCGCCGGCGACGAGACGCTGGCCCGCCAGACGGACGTCGATGTCGTCCTCGGCGGGCACGTCCACGCCGAGCGAATCGACCGGGTCGACGGCGCGACCCTGACCCGACCCGGCGCGAACGGACACGTCGTCCTCGAAGTGGTCTTCGACGGGGGAGAGGTCCGGGTAGAGCGCCACGAGACGGCCGCGGCACCGGCGGACCCGGCCGTCGCCGAGCGACTCCGCGGGCGAATCGAAGCCGTCGGCCTGGACGAGGTGGTCGGGTACGCGGACCGACCGCTCCCCCGCGACGAGTCGACCGTCTCCGCCGGCGAGTGTCGAATCGGGAACCTCGTCGCCGACGCCTACCGGTGGGCGGCGGGCGCCGACGTCGGCCTCCAGAACAGCGGTGGCATCCGCGCCGGTCCGCCCCTGGAGGGCGACGTGACCCGGGCGGACCTCACGAGCGTCGTCCCCTTCGAGGAACCGGTCGTCACGGCCGCCGTCTCCGGTCGCCGGTTGCTCGACGTTTTCGGACAGAGCGCCGGCGAGGCCGTCGACTTCGGCGAGGCGGACTGGTGGCACGCCCACGTCAGCGGGGCGCGACTGGTGTGGGACCGCGAGCGCGGGCGCCTGGTCGAGGCGACCGTCGGGGGCGACCCCGTCGACCCGGACGCCCGCTACACGGTCGCTACCGCCGACTATCTGCTCCACAGCGACCACGAGTTCCCCGCCCTCGACCAGTCCCACCGGGCGGCGGAGCACGGCATCCAGTACGAAATTCTCGCCGAGTACGTCTCGACGCACGGCGTGGACGTAACGCGCGAGGGACGAATCCGGTGGCGGTGAGGGTCGAAAGGAAACCTTCAGGCCGCGCCGGCGAGTCCCTGTTGACGATGACCCGCGTCGTAGTGCCGGTCAGGTATCCCCTGTCCCGACACTCCAAGGCAACCCTCGATGAAGCGATTCGCGTCGCGCGAAAGCGGGACGCGGACCTGACAGTCCTCCACGTCGACCTCTACCAGGACAGCACGAACGTCTCGCGCCGGGAGTTGAAAGCGGCCGTCGAGGCCGAGTTCGGCCCGGTCGAGCGGGCGCGGTACGTCATCCGGCGGGGCTTCCTCGTCGAGGAGACCATCCTGGAAGAGACCGCCGCCGAAGACGCCGACGTGGTGGTTCTCGGGTCGAAGCAGGCCAGTCGGTGGCGGATGATGCTCCGGCAGTTTCTGGACGACCCGGACATCGAGTCGTACCTCCGCGAGAAACTCGACTGCCAGGTCATCACGGTCAGGGCCGACTGACCGGCCCACCCAGTGCGGCGACCGACCCGACGCGGCGACCGACCCCGCCCGTCGGGTGGTCGGTCAGAGAGGGAACCGCGTCGGCGTCCGCCCAGAAGTCGTCGATTTGACCGTTATCAGGGCCTGAAAAGCCTCGAATGCTTTTACTCCCCTGCCGGTGAATGCCTGAGCATGGCACAGTCGCTCGAACGACGGAAGACTCCGGTTCAAGAACACCTCGAAGCCGCACTCGCGGACGCCGAGAACAAAGAAACCCGGTACCACATCCGGTCTGCACTGCAGTTGCTCGAGTGAGGGAGGATACCGAAACTGCGGGAGGCGGGTGAGACCGAACGGCGGGGGCAGTTCTCTCGACGGATGCACCGAGAGCGACGCGTCTACTCCGCGTACCGCGTCGTCTCCCCCGCTTCGCCGTCCGAGACGCGGTCGGACCCCTCGTTCTCTGTGGCGACCCGGGCGAACCCGCTCGTCTCGTCGAACACCAGGTGCCGGTGTGGGTAGGCGAATTCGACGTCCGCGTCCTCGAACAGGCGACCGGTCTCCGTGAGGACCCGCGAGCGAACCGACTGCAGTTTGTAGGGACGGGGCACCCAGTACCGGAGTCTGAGCAGTATCCCGTTGTCCGCGTAGCTGTCGATGAGACAGGTCGGCTTCGCGGGGTACCGGGCCGACCCGATGCGGATGTCCGGCCCGCCTTCGATGACCTGCTTGGTGTTGCTCGCGGCGCGTTCGGAGAGCGCCTTGGCCGCGTCGACGTCCGACTCGTAGGTGACGAGAATCGGCACCGAGTCCCGGGTCCGCTCGTCCTCGGCCGAGAAGTTCGTCACGTCTCGCTCGCGTATCGACGAGTTCGGGATGACCAGGAAGGTGTTGTCGAGCGTGAACACCTTCGTGTACCTGAGCGTGATGTCGTCGACGAACCCGCGGGTCCCCTCGTCGAGTTCGACCATGTCGCCGATTTCGTAGGGCTGGTCGGCGAGGACGAACAGCCCGTTGATGATGCTCCCCACGATTGGCGCCAGCACGATACCGAGCACCGCCGAGAAGACGGTCACCGAGAGGACGATGTTCCCGAGTTCGATGCCGACCACGTTCAGCCCGAGGACGAAAAACAGGAAGACGACGGCGATGCGGACGCCCCGGAGCACCATCTGTGCGACGCTCTCGCGTGCGAACTGGCGCGCGACGCGGCGCCCCAGCAGGCGGATGACGTACTTCGAGACGTACACGCCCAGGAGCAGAAACAACAGCGTCGTGAGGAGGCGCCATCCCGGAAACAGTAACCACTCGGGGAGGTACTCGCCGAGCGTTTCCCGGGCGATTCCGGGCGGGACGTCCGTCGTCTGGGCCAGCATCGCGCCGACCGACCGACGCGGCGGTCCGAGGACGTCACTCATGTGAGAACGAACTCCCTGTCCGGAAAAAAGGGTTGTCCTCCGACCCGGACGTAGTCTTGCGACGAGACAGTCGGTACGGGAAACTCGTGCGAAACGCCGGCATCGGGGGCTGAAGCGGACCGGTCGCGTCACCGCCGGGAAACCTGTCCCTTTCCCGGCAACCTCTGTCCGACTTCAGTGACTTTTTCGGCAGCCATCACGAAGCGATACCGTCGGCGGATTTCCGGGGGCCCTGATAACTTGGTTCTGAAATCTGGTGCTACTCACGCTTTAGTAAATACTTTATGATATCACCACTGACACACCAGCATGGCAGACGAACTTCGCCTCACGATGGAGCGCGTGGGCGAGCGCTTCAATCTCGGCGAGTACGAGATAGACGCGTACCTCGCCGTGCTCGAACACGGGCAGCTGACGGCGAGTGAAATCGCCGACAAGACCGACATCCCCCAGCCGCGGGTCTACGACACGGTCCGGAGTCTGTCGGACAGGGGGCTGGTCGAACTCCGGGAGTCGCGGCCGATGAAAATCGTCGCCGTCGACCCCGAGGACGCCTTCGGCAACATCCAGTCGTCGCTGACGGAGCTGGTCTCGGAACTCGAAGCCCGGTACACCGCGCCCGCCCGCGACACCGAGGCGGTCACGCTGGTGAAATCGCGGTCGACTATCATCCGGTACATCGCGGAGATTATCGAGTCGGCGGACTACGAACTCATCCTGTCGCTGACGCCGGACCTCCTCCGGCGATTCCGCGAGGAACTGGCGGCGGCCATCGACTCCGGGGTGAGCATCGACCTCCTGGTGACGCCCGCGAGTCGCGCCCCGGACCCCGAGGAGTTCGACTACATGGACGTTGCGACCATCGCCCGCGCCAGGCGCGGCATCACCACGCCCGTCCTGGCAGTCGCCGACGGGCAGTACTCTATCTACGCCACGCAGGACGCCCTGCGCGACGACAGGGACCGGTACGGGGTCATCTTCAACCGGTCGGCGCTGGGCTTTCTCGTCTCCGGGTTCTTCGGGACGGTACTCTGGACGACCGCCGAGACGCTGGCCACGAACGGCAAAAAGCGCCCGTTCCCCCGCCGCTACGCCTCCATCCGGCGGGCCGTCAAGGACATCCGCGAGTTCGGCGGCGACTTCTTCGCCAGCGTCTCGGGCCGGGACATCGAGACCGGCGACCCCATCGTCGTCGAGGGACAGGTTGTCGACGTCACCTTCGCGGACACCGAGGAGGTGGCCTCGATGGCCGTCGAGACGGAGACCGGAATCGTCGAAATCGGCGGCCGAGTGGCGGCCCTCGAAAACGTCGAGGGACAGGAAATCCTCCTCGGCCGCGACGGCGTTCCGGACCGCGACCACTTCGAGTAACGCTGTCCGAGCGGCACTCCCCCCCCGCCCGCCGACTCGCCGCAGCGTCCGTCCATTTGTCGCCGACGTCGCAGTGGTCGTCCTTCGTTGTCGACGTCGCAGTGGTCGTCCTTCGTTGTCGACGTCGCAGTGGTCGTCCTTCGTTGTCGACGTCGCAGTGGTCGTCCTTCGT
>JBEPXT010000048.1:0-23015 GCA_041641795.1 Salinigranum sp. | reverse complement strand
CCGGTCCACCGCCACCGACTGACCCAACCGGTCCACCGCCTCGGATTGACTCCCCGGCCGAGCGCTACCGACTGACCCCGGCGAAATCGCGCCGTGCGTGGACGTACCATCCTCTTCCGCAACGTCTTTTCGGGAACCGTCCATAGGAGACTCGCATGACACAGTTCGACCTTTCGAGCGACGACATTCCACGGACGAACGGGATGCCGATGCTCGGACTCGGCACGTGGCAGAACTCCGACCCCGACGAGTGTGCGGACTCCGTCGAGACGGCCCTGGAGATGGGGTACCGTCACATCGACACCGCCCAGGCCTACGAGAACGAGGGGGCCGTCGGCGACGGCATCGCGTCGGCTGCCGTCCCCCGCGAGGACATCTTCCTCGCGACGAAGGTGTGGACGAGCAACCTCGGCTACGACGACGTCATCGAGACGACGCGGGAGAGCATGGACAAACTCGGCGTGGAGACGCTGGACCTCCTGTACGTCCACTGGCCGACCGACGAGTACGACCCCGAGGACACGCTCCGGGCGTTCAACGAGCTGTACGACGAGGGGCGCATCGAGCGAATCGGCGTCAGCAACTTCCAGCCGGACCAGCTAGCGACGGCAGCCGACGTCTCCGACGCGCCCATCTTCGCCAACCAGGTCGAACTGCACCCGCTGTTGCCCCAGGAGGAGGTCCGCGAGGCCTGCGCCAGCCACGACGTCGAAGTCGTCGCGTACTCCCCCCTGGCCCGCGGCGGCGTCTTCGACGTCCCCGAAATCCAGGACGTCGCGGACAAACACGAGGCCAGTCCCGCACAGGTGTCCCTCGCCTGGCTCCGCGAGAAGGGCGTGACTGCGATTCCGAAGGCGACGGGCGAAGAACACATCCGGGACAACTGGCAGTCGCTCGCGCTCGAACTCGACGACGAGGACGTCGAGACCATCGACGCCATCGACGAATCGGACCGGCGCGTCGACCCGGACTGGGCCCCCTGGAACTGAGACGCGAACCGGACTCTCGACGCCGACCATCGACAAGCCACGGTCGCCCTGTAACTGCCGCGAGTGGGGGCCGACGCGTCCGGCCTCTGGTTCGACCGCGACGAACCGTCGTCTCAATTCGACAACGCTTATTCCGTCCCGTCCGTCAGGTCGTACATGGAGTTCGACGCACGGACGACGGGAGTACTGTTCGCGCTGCCGTTACTCGTCATCGTCCTGGGGACGGTCAGCAGTCCGATGCCCGTGGCGCTGTCGGTCGGAATCAGCCTGGCGCTGGGGCTGTTCGGCGTCGTCTCGCTTGTCATCGGAATCCGACACGGCGAGTACCGGGCGAAGCACCGACTGTAAGCGGCCCTCCGCCCCACCGGGCGGGGCAATCCGAGCCGCGAGGCGCGTCCGGTCGGGCGACCGAGACGGTGGGTCGGACGCGGCTACTGGTTTGCGACTTCGTCGAGCGTCTCGTCGCTCACGTTGGCGGCGACGTGGACGCCGACGAGGCTGATGACGATGCCGGCGAGGATGAACATCGTCAGCCGCTGGGCCGGCGAGAACGTGTACTGGCCGAACACCACCAGGTGACCGAGCACGTTCTCCCGTTCGAGGAAGTACCCCGAGAACCCGCGAACCACCAGTCCGACGGCCACCACGCCGAACGGGAGGTTCATGTAGTGGGTCGAGAGACCCTCGTCGCTGATGAGTTCGTCGAGCAGTCGCCCGGCGCTGGCGGTCAGCGCCGCGAGCGCCAGCCACGGGACGCTGCGGTAGGTGAACTGCATCACGGTGACGAATATCGACTCCTCGAGGGTCTGCCCCGAGACGGCCAGCGCCCCGAGGAACATCCCGACCAGCGAGAGTCCCGCGGCGACGACGTAGGTCACGACGGAGACCTGGCCGGAGTACAGGGCGTCCCGAACCATCTCGGGCGTGTCGCGAACGAGTTCGTCGATTGCGAGTCCCTTGTACAGCAGGACAGCCCCGAGCAGGGACGCCATCCCCGCGAGGGCCATCTCGGGGTCGAACCGACTCACGAGGACGGGCAGCAACAGCAACCCGATGCCGAGTGGCACGAGAATCGTCGAGCGGAGTTCCTCGTCCGCGAGAAACTGCTTGAGCAGGTAGTACGTCGACTCGATGTCGTGGGCCTGCCTGACGACGACGCGGTCGACGGAGTCGACGGGCAGACGACTCTCCACGACCGGCACGAGACGCTCGTCTTGCGTGCTGTCGATGACGACGACGGCCGAGTCGGGGTCGTACGCCTCGACGAGGGAGTCTAGCTGGCGAGCCACCGACCGGTCGGCGCCGACGCGCGAGTCCCCGGCTCCCGAAACCACAGCTACGACGGCGTCTTCGTTCTCGTCGCGCAGGTCGCGGGCGACGCGAAGCGCCTCCAGGAGACAGTTGACGACCGAGTCCTCCGGGTCCACGAGTCCGACGTCGGTGACGAGCGACCGGACCGCCTCCCACCCGGCGACCGGCATCTCCACCCCGGTCTTCGCCCCGATGTCGTTGGTCCGGTCCACACAGAGGACGAGCGTCGTCACATCTGTGGCGAACACCCCGTGGCGTAAAAACCCTCGCGGAAGTCGAACGGTCGCGCACGACCGACCTCTCGTCGGCCGACCGCGAACCGGGGCGAGTCCCGGTCAGTCAGAAGCGGAAGCGGAACTCATCGTCGGGGGCGAACTGCGACGCGACGCCGGCGCCGAACGCGTACGCCGTCGAGGCGGCCCCGCCGCGGAGTCGTTCGAGCATCCCCCTGCTCGGTTCGAACTCCTCGACGGTGACCGCGTCGCGGTCCAGACGGTCGGCCGCGCGCGATTCGACGTCGTCCCGGTCCCCCAGGTCGTCGACCAGCCCGAGGTCCCGGGCCGTCTCGCCGAGGAATATCCTCGCCTCGGTCTCGCGCACCGCGTCCGGGTCCATGCCGCGGCCCTCGGCGACTCGCTCGACGAAGTCCTCGTAGAACCCGTCGATGATTCCCTGCAGGTACGCGCGTTCCTCCTCCGAGAGGTCTTTCAGCGCGACCCCGGCGTCCTTGTACTCGCCGGCGACGAACCGCTCGTAGGAGACGCCGAGGTCGTCGGCGAGGTCCGAGACGTTCACCGAGGATCCGACGACGCCGATGCTCCCGACGAGACTCGCGTCTCGCGCCCAGAGTTCGTCACACCCGCTGGCGATCCAGTAGCCGCCGCTGGCACAGACGTCCGTGGCGTAGGCGATGGTCGGACCGTCGAACGCCATCGCTGCCCGGCGGATGTCGTCGCTCGGGACGACTTCGCCGCCGGGCGTGTTCAGTTTCACCAGGAGCGCGTCGACGGCGTCGTCCTCGTCAGCGGCCGTTATCTGCTCGACCACGTCGTCGGCCGGCGTACCCGTCGCTCTCGCGGGGATGGACCTCGATCCGCCGTCCCTGGTTATCGGCCCCGTGACGGCCACTTCGGCGACGTCGTAGTCGGGAAACCGTGCGTCGGCGATGCGACTGCCGAGTCGCGCCCCCGCGACGAGCGCCACCGCGACCAGGAGAACGCCCAGCAGGTCCGCGAGGGTGGCCGGAACGACCACGAAGACCACCCAGCCCAGCACCGCCGCGAGGACGGCCGCGAGAGCCACCACGGCGCCCCGTAGCTCGGCGCGGGAGTCCGTCACGACCGACGCCCCCCGTCGGGCAGTCGGCACCTCGGCGTTCGGCATCTCTCGGCGGGGGACGGCTGTCGCCCCGCCGGTCCGGCAGCGTCCGGACACGTCACCCGACTGTCGGGGTCGCTCCGCCTCCGGCGTACCACTCGCTGGGGTAGCGTACGTTCGGTCACGCCCCATGCTTCGGCGCGTCGACTATAAAACCAGTAACCCGCAGCGAAATCCGTCCGACGACCGCGAATCTAGAGCAGCCCCGTCTTCTGGAGCTTCATCAGGTCCTCGGTATCGAGAGTCTCGCCTTCCTTGAACTTCTGATAGATTTCCTCGGCCTCCTGTTTGGCCTTCTCGCGCTCTTCGGCGCGCTCGTCTTTGCGCTCTTCCTCTTCCTGCTTGTCGAGTTCGCGCAGGCGCTTCTGGACGCGGACGAAGTCCTCGTGGTGCCGGTCGGCGGCCTCCTGGGCCTCGACGAAGAGCTCGTGCATCTCGTCGGCCTTGTCACGAATCTCGTCGGCCCGGCGGTAGGCCTCTATCATCTTGTTGTGGTGCTCCTGGGCCTTGTCAGCCAGCTCGGTCACCTTCTGGTGGTGCTGGGACGCCTCGGAACGGACCTCTTCGGCCTCCTCGATGAGGTCCTCGAGTTCGTTGGACTCCTGGAGCTTGTCCTTCTTCTGCCGGTATTCCTCGCGCTTGGACTCGATTTTCTCGATGAGCTCGCGCTCGTCTTCGGTCGAGAGCACCTCCGTCTGCTGGCGGAACTCGAGTTGCTCGATTTCGTCTTCGAGCTCCTCGAGGTCCTTGCCGTCGTCGAGTTCGAGCTCTTCTTTCATCTGTTCGACTTCGTCGAACAGCTCGTTCGCCTTCGCGTTGAGCTCGTTGCGCTGCTTCTTGTGCTCTTGGACCTTCTCGTTGAGTTCGTCGCGCTTCTCGCGGTGCTCCTGGGCCTCGTCGACCATCTCGCGCGTCTTCGCGTTCAGGTCGTCGCGCTTGGATGCGCGTTCGGAGGCCATCTGGTTGAGTTCGTTTCGTCGGTCGCGGAGCTGACCGGCGAGCTTGATGAGTTGACCCTTGTTGCCGTTCTCGAGCTTTTCGTCCGTGAACTCGACGTTGTTGGAGGGGTCGAGTTCCTGTACGTCGAATTCCTGGATAACGTCCTGTTTTGTCACCATACGTGATCAGACCTCGATACCATTACCGCTCCGGACGTGGCGGCCGCTCTTTGCGGTGCGTCCGACCGTGGATAAGAATTCCCGATCATTCTGCGTGCGATGCCACCGAACGCCGGAGGCGTTCTGGTACCTCCACGTAGTTCGGTTTCGCATATAAAAACTTCGGTGGCGAGACGGGTGAAAACCGATACCACACCCCGCGAACGCGGCGTGTTACGTACTCACACCCCGCCGCCACCTCTTATAAACGGAGGCGGTTCGAGTCGCCCGACGGGCGTCGGCTCGTTCACTTTCACTTTCACCGCGCACGTGGCTCGCCTTCATGTTGGGAACCGACAATGTCAGGGCATGCTCGAAGAACTGGCCTGCACGTGCGAACGGTGTAGCGCGACCCTCGACGAGAACGAGTTCATGCTCGCGATGACGACGCCGGACGGCGAACGTCGCGCCTACGAGTGCGAGTGCGGGGCCGTGACCGTCACCGTCGTCAGTTCCTGAGGGCCCACGTCGTATCCGGACCGGTACCCCTTTGCCCGGCGACCGAGACCGCGGGACATGGAAGAGGTCATTCGCGCACGCGGGCACGAGAACGTGACCGCGGACCACGAGAGCACGTTCGAGGTGACGACCGACGACTGGTTGACGCCGGCGGGAGACTGCATCCTCGCAGTGGCGGCCGACCGCGCGCCGGCCGACTTCGACCCGGCGTTCGTCGAGGCGTGCCGGGACCCGGAGGCGCGCATCACCGCGACGATTTCGGTGGCGGGGGAGACCTGGCGGGCCGTCGGCCGCGGTCACCCAGAGTTGACCTTCGAGAGCGACCGGAGCGCCGTCGCGCGGACGAGCACGTACGTCGACGACCGGACCGTCGTGGTGGACGCCGACGGGGCGGCCGCCGACGTCGACCGGGGACTCGCGTCCGCGCTGACCGCCGACGCCGAGGTCACGTTCACGCTCTCGGTGGAGTGAGCGACGCTCACTGTGGCGGTCGGCCGAGCCACTCGTTGATGATGGGTTCCCGGAGGTCGGTCCCGAACGCGCGCTTGCTGACGGCGACGACCGGAGGCGCCTGGACGCGCTTGAACGCAGACCGGGTGAACCGGCGGTACGTGTCGTACACGACCCTGGAGAACTCCGCCTCGTCGTACCGGTCGTAGACGGTCGAGGCGCCCTCGACGTCGAAGTGCGAGGGGTCGAGTTCGCGCGTCCGGAAGCGAGCGACCAGGTCGGCGGGACTCCGCCGCTCTTCGAGCAGTTCGGTGACGACGGGCGCGACGACGTCGTAGTCGAACGGGTCGGACTGGTCGTGGCTGAGTTCCGCCGTCGGCGCCGCGTCGAACGCGGCGGCCGGTATCATCTCCTCGCCGTACCGCTCGTTGACGTACGCGGCGACGTCGTAGACGTCCCGCTTCGAGAGGTCCCCGAGGAGGTTCACGCCCCCGGACATGTCGCCGTAGAGGGTCGCGTATCCGAGGGCCATCTCCGTCTCGTTGCCGTTCGAGACCAGCATGGCCGAGTCGTCGGACGGAGAGTCGTTCGACGCGAGCATCATCAGTAGACCCCGAATCCGGGCGTAGACGTTCTCGCGGGCTACCGACCGTTCGACGGGGGCCGCGTGCTCGCCGAACGTCTCGAGAATCTGCTCGTAGATGCCCTGGACCGGTATCACCCGGTGCTCCACACCGAAGTTCGCTGCGAGTTCGGCCGCGGTGGTCCTGGTCGAGGGCGCGTTGACCGCCGACGGCAGGTTGTACGCGACGACGTTCTCCGGGCCGAGCGCCTCGACGCAGAGCGCGAGTCCGAGCGACGAGTCGATACCCCCCGAAATCGGTTCGATGACCCGCTCGAACCCCGCCTTGCGAGCGTAGTCCCGAAGCGCCATCGCCAGCGCCTCGTACAGTTCCTTCTCGCGGCGTTCGGTCTCGATGGGGTCCCCGGCCGACGGGTCGTCGACGGCCGGTTCTCGCTCGCCGGCCTCCAGTCGGTCGTCGCGGCGGTGCGAGAGGTCGGGCGAAGGTCGGTCGGGGTCGAACCCTGTATCGGTAGGTTCGACCGACGGGGGGTGGTCCGGGAGGGAGAGCGTGACCGTAACCAGGTCGGTGGCGAACTGCGCGCCGCGGGCGAGAAGCGCGCCCGCGGCGTCGTAGACGAGGCTGTCGCCGTCGAAGACGATGACGTTCTTCCCCACGTCGGCGACGCCGACGGTGTTGACGTAGACGACGGGGCGTTCGAGGGCCGCGACGTGGCGGCGGATCAGGCGGTCGCGGGTGGCCCGCTTGCCCGCTTCGAACGGCGAGGCGTTGACGTTGAGGACGACCGACGCCCCCCTGGCCACGAGTTCCGGGACCGGCTTGCGGTCGTACTCCGCGTCCCACAGGTCCTCGCAGACCGAGACGCCGAGGGAAACCGGCGTCCCGTCCACGTCCACGTCGATTGGCGCGGGGTCTCGACCGGCCCGGAAGTACCGGTCGTCGTTGAAGTAGCGGTAGTTCGGGAGGAGCGTCTTGTGCGCGACGCCCACGACCTGCCCCCGCTGGAGCACCGCGGCCGCGTTGTAGCGCCGACCCGCCTCGTCCCGGTCGACGAACCCGACGACTGCAGCGGTCTGGCCAGTCTCGTCGGCGAGTTCCAGCAGGGCCTCCTCGTTGGCCGCGACGAACGAGTCGTCCTCCACCAGGTCGAGGACGCAGTACCCCGTCAGGACCATCTCCGGGAAGACCACGACGTCGGCGCCCGCCGCGGCCGCGCGGGACAGCCCTTCGCGGACGACGGCGGCGTTGCCCTCGATGTCACCGGTCGTCGGATTGACCTGTGCGAGCGTGACAGTGAGTTCCATGCTACCAGGACGGTCGGTGTGAAATTCGGTTTGTCGGTCGGAACGGTGCACTCGGCACTCCGCCGGACCCACGCAACCGGACTCTCCGCCGGAGCCATGGACTCGGACTCTCCGCCGAAATCGCGTGGCTGTAGCCCCGGGTGTCCACGCAGTCGGACCCCGGTCGGGTCGGCGCGCCGGGAGAGGCGGCGGGGTTTTCACCCGCCGGTCCCAACCCGCGGCCATGCCCGAGGAACCGGCCGAGAACATCAGCGGGGGACCCGGCAGCGGCGGGCGGGCGGCGACGGTGGAGTCGGCAGACCCCGCGACGAGAGCCGAGGCCGTCGTCGACGAACTGGGCCGACTGTACTGGCAGAAGACCTACGGCGGGCAGGACGCCTTCGAGTGTCTCGTACGGACGATTCTCAGCCAGAACACGAGCGACAAGGCCAGCCAGCCGGCCCACGACGCGCTGATGGAGGAGTACGGGGACGACGAGGAACTCGCGGCGGCGCTGGCGAGCGCCGACCGGGAACGACTCGCCGACGTCATCCGCCCCGCGGGATTGTACAACCAGAAATCGCGGATGCTCGTCGACGCAGCGGCCGAAATCCGCGAGGAGTTCGGCGGCGCGGACCGGTTCGACCGATTCGTACGCGAGGAAGCGCCGACGGCCGTCAGGGACCGACTGCTCGACGTTCGAGGCGTGGGCCCCAAGACGGCCGACTGCGTTCTGTTGTTCGCCGGCGGGCGCGAGGGGGTCTTCCCCGTCGACACGCACGTCCACCGCATCGCCCGCCGAGTCGGCCTCGCACCGCCCGACGCCGACCACGAGACGGTCCGCGAGCACCTGGAGCGTGACGTCCTGGGGGAGAAGTGCGGCTTCGGGCACACGGCGACGATTCAGTTCGGTCGGGAGTACTGCACGGCGCGCGACCCGGCCTGCCTCTCCGGCCCGGAGGAGTGTCCGCTCTTCGACTACTGTGACAGGGTCGGCGTCGACCTGGAAACGGGTACCGTGGACGACCCGGCCGAAGCCGCGTCGCCACGAGACGGGCGGGGCGGCTGAGGAATCGGCGGAGTCAGCACGACGAGGCCGTCGTGCGTGCGAGCAGAACGGCGCCGTCGTTTGCCGCCGGTAACAGGACGCGTCTCGACCGTCCGCCAGCGACGGACAGCAGAGTATTCGGCGTTCTACGCCCGCCCGTATCTCTAGTGGTACGCGAGCGCGACGTCGCGGGCGGACGAGAGTCGGGTCGCCGGGCGCGAGGTCACTCGCTCGCGTCGAGCGTGACGGTTCCGTCGCTGTACACCGTCACCTCGTATCCCCTGTACTCGAAGACGACCGACCCGTCCATCCGCCGCCCAGACGAGGTGTGGAAGACGCGTTCCAGTGCGTCAGGGTCGATTACCTCGTACAGCGGCGGATGGAGTTTCGCCGGTTGTACCCCTTCTGCTTCGGCCACCGCCTCGACGACAGACCGACTGAGTTCACCGTCGCCGACGTTCCTTCGCGGTTTCTGCATTGTCGTCGAATTACTCAGGTTCCTACTTGAAACTGTCGAGGATTGGATATTTTACGGAACAACGTAAAGCAGACTGGGAATTATCCACCTCACTCGCTGTCAGTGAACTGCTTTCCAAACTGGTCGAACGGCTGTAATCGCTCGCGCTTGACGAGGTTCACCTCGTCTATATCAACGCCGACATCATTCAGCGTCTCGATGCTCCGTTCGACCCGGTCGCGCGAGTCGCCGACGAGCTGGATAGAGAGGTTCCGGTCGTCGGCCAGCAGTTCACGGACGCTCACCACGCCGGGGACGTCCATGACCTCGCTTGCGAGTTCGCTCCGCTCCTCGAAGGGGACGGTTCCTCTGACGAGCAGGTGGTGGCCGAGTCCCGCTTCCCGGTAGTCGACCGTGGGCTGGTAGCCGGTGATGACTCCGCGGTCCTCGAGCTTGTTGATGCGGTTGCCGACGGTGCTCGAGGAGACGTCCAGCTGGTCGCCGATGTGGGTGGTGGTGTTGTTGCGGGCGTTCTTCTGGAGAAGGTACAGGATTCCCTCGTCGACCTCGTCAAGTTGTGAGGGGGGCACAGTATCCGTGCGACGCTCCACGTAGTTGTAGCTTTTCACGGCGCCTGACATCACGGCTCTCGCCTTCTCCGCATCTCCGGGCGAACGGTTCCGGGCACGACGAGGCAGAGCGACCGACTTCTCTGCTGCGGACCGTCGCGGCGGTGACTGGTGGGCAATCGGGGGTGAAGTCGCGGCGTTACCGGAGGGACGGCCTCGTCGCCAGGGAGAGAACGCCTCGCTGCCGGGAAGAGAACGCCTCGTTGCCGAGGTGAGAACCCGTCACCCGCACCCCACGCCACTCACATGAGTCGTTTCAGCACTGTCAGTTCCTCGTCCTCCGAGATGGACTCGGCGTTCATACACGCGCGGAGGACCTTATGGACGAGTTCCGGGTCCACCTCGGTCGGCTGCTTCGACTCGTCTAGCTCCGCCACGCGACGTTCGAGTCCGGAAATCGACGACCTGAGCGTCTCGATCTGAGCGTCGACCGACCGACTGTCCGCGGCCCCCGCCGTCTCGTCCTCGTCGGATGGGGCCTCGTCCGCGGTACCCACCTCACGCGTCTCACTCGGGTTCGGTCCGTCGGTGGCCGAGCGTTCGTCCGCCTCCGCGGTCTCGTCCGTTCTCGTAGTCTCGTCCGTTCTCGCAGTCTCGTCCGTCCTCACCGTCCCGTCTTTCCTCGCGCTTTCGTCCGCCTCCGCGGTCCCGTCGGTCCCCGCGTTCTCCTCCGCACGACCGTCTCCACCGCTCGCGGTGCCGTTCTCGCTATCACCGTCGGCGGCGACGTACTCTGGGTCGACGGTCCCCTCGCCGGACTGCGCTCCGCGGTCGGTCAGCGGACCGAACACGCGCTCGGCGAACTCTCGCCGGGTAGGCCACTCGAATCCCTCTATCGAGTTCAGTCGGCGACTGACCGTCGCCCTGGTCACGCCGAGTTGCTCTGCGATGACGGACTGTGACGCGTCCGGGTCGTCGGCGACGGCGCGGAGCGTAATCCGCTCTTTCTCGGTCAGGTCGGGTATCGGCTGCAACGATTCGCCGGGGGCGTCCGAGGTGCCGTTCACCGCAGCGGACGACGCGTCGGGGTCGACCGCCTCCGAATCGTCTCGTGGCGGGTCGCCGTACTCCGTGAGGACTCTATCGACCAGTTCAACCGACGCTCCCGAGACGTCCTCCGCAATCGCTTCGAGAGATGCGTCCGGTCGGGATTCGGCCACGTCTAGAATTTTCCGGTGAATCACCGCACGCGGTGTGTTTCGACTCCCTCGCACTCTGCTCATACTACGAAATTGCCGGCGAAGGGAATAATAGTTACTCTGGTGTCACTTCGTTCCGCCGCTCGAACGGCCTCACGCGCCGCAGGACGTCCCGGAAACCGGCCCGGAGACCGGCGGGTCGGATTCGTAGTCGGACTCGCCGAGTGACGCGAACATCGGAAGCCGGAGGTGGTAGTCGAAGACGTATGTGAACCCCTCGAACGGTGACGAGAGCAGATTCGAGGAGTCGGCCGGGAGACGGTGGCGAACGCCGGTGGCCAGCGTCACGACCGGATGCTCCAGGGCGACGCCGACGAGTTCCACCCCCAGGGACCCGTTCGAGAGCGGTGCGGTGACCAGCGACAGGTGCAAGGTCACGTGGATTCGGGGACCTTCGGTGCCGATTTCGAACCGGTGACCGCCCGGACCGAAACACGAGTCGTCTGCGTCGTCCGTCGCCAGGGGGCCGGTGGACCCCTCGGCCGGGACCGGCGCGGGGACCGCTCCGGCAGCGCCCGCCGCGGCCGCGAGCGGCGTCACCGGCCCCTGGACGACCACCAGAACGACCACCAGAACGACGGCCCACCGGGCGCGAGCGCTCGACATGCGGCCGAGTACACCGCCAGGAGATATGAACGTTCTCGTCCCTCTACCTATCAATCATCCGCTCTATCCGAGCAGGCCGACGAGGAGCAAGTCGGCGCTGGCGACGTTCGTGGCGAGCGGGATGTCGTGGACGTCGGCGATGCGCAGCAGCGCCGAGATGTCCGGTTCGTGCGGCTGGGCCGTCAGCGGGTCGCGCAGGAAGATGATGGCGTCGCAGTCGCCGTCGGCAATTTCGGCTCCTATCTGCATGTCCCCGCCGAGGGGGCCCGACTCCTTTCGCTCGATGTCGAGTTCGGTCTCCTCCCGCAGGCGCTTGCCCGTCGTCCCGGTTGCCATCAGGTCGACGTCGTCGAGGAGGTCCTCGTGGTTCTGCGCGAAGGCTATCATCTCCGGTTTCTTCTCGTCGTGGGCGATCAGCGCGATTCGCATAGATGGGTGTGCGAAGAGGAGGGGTTTGTATCTGCAGGTTCCGAATCCGTCGACCGAGGTTCGGACAGACGGTCGTCCGCGGTCACCGGCCGGTCTGCCGAGACCGACCGTCCGCTGGACTCACTTGAACCGGAAGGTCTCGAGGTTCTTCGGCGCGAACGTCCGCATGTTGTAGTTGTGGTAGAGGGCCGAAGAGAGGTCCTGCACGGACCGTTCGTCGCCGTGGACGCAGAGAACCTTCTCCGGGCGCGGATTCATCGTCTTCACGAAGTTCTCGAGCCCCTGCCGGTCGGCGTGACCGGAGAAGCCGTCGACCGTCTCCACGTTCATCCGGAGTTTGAGCGTGTCGGAGCGACCGTTGCTGTTTCGGTCGTTGACCGGAATCTCGTCCCACCCGTTCTGGATGCGTCGACCGAGCGTCCCCTGGGCCTGGTAGCCGACGAACACCAGCGTCGAGTCCGGGTCGGGACCGATGTGGCGGAGCCAGGACATGATGGGGCCGCCGGTGACCATCCCGGACGTCGAGAGGATGATGCTCGGTCCCTCGTCGGTGACGTCCTGTCGTTCGTCCTCGCCCGCGTCGATGTGGTTGAACTCCTCGGCGAGGAACGGATTCTCGTCCTCGTGGAAGATGCGGTCGCGGAGCTCGTCACGCAGGTACTCCGGGTAGGTGGTGTGGATGGCCGTCGCCTCCCAGATCATCCCGTCGAGGTGGACCGGCATGCTGGGTATCCTGTCCTTTCGCATCGCCTCCTCGAGGACGAGCATTATCTCCTGGGAGCGCCCGACGGCGAACGCGGGGATGACGACTTTCCCGCCCCGGTCGTGGGTCTCGCGGATGATGTCCAGCAGTTTCCGCTCGGAGTCTTCCTGGTCGGTCTGGTAGTCGTTGCGTCCCCCGTAGGTCGATTCGAGAATGAGCGTCTCGACCCGCGGGAAGTCGTTGACCGCCCCGTTGAACAGGCGCGTGTCCTTGTAGTGGATGTCGCCCGAGAACGCCACGTTGTAGAGGCCGTCGCCGATGTGGAAGTGGGAGACGGCCGACCCCAGGATGTGTCCGGCGTTGTGGAGGGTCAGTTTCACGTCGGGGGCGATGTCGGTCACGTCGCCGTACTCGAGAGGTATCGTGTGCTTGATGGCCTCTCTGACCATCTCGCTCTCGTAGGGCGGCGTCCGACCCTCCTTGGAGGCGACGTCGAGGTAGTCGAGCGTCAGCAGGCCCATCAGGTCCCGGGTCGGTTCCGTCGTGTAGATGGGGCCGTCGTAGCCGTACTTGAACAGGAGGGGCATGAGGGCGCTGTGGTCGAGGTGGGCGTGGGTCAGGACGACGGCGTCGAGGGAGTTCGCGCCGGAGCCGAGCGCCTCGGGCACCTGCAGGTACGGGACCTCGTCCTCGGACCCGGGCTTGTCCCCGCAGTCGACGAGGACGCGCGTCTCGGGGGTCGAGAGGATGAACGACGCGCGCCCGACCTCCCGGCAACACCCGAGGGTCGTGACGCGGACCCACTCGTCGTTCGAGAGTTCCTGCCGGTGAATCTGGCGGCCCACCCGTTCGAGAATCTGGCGGCGGTCCTCCCGTTCCTGTTTGAGGAAGTTCCGGACGTTCGAGACGGTCGCTGACTCTATCGGCGGGGTGCGGACCACTTCGGGCGTCCACCCGACCTCCTGTGTTATCTTCCGGAGGGTCGACCCGTGACGGCCGATGACCATCCCGGGCTTCGCCGCCTCGATGACGACCTCGCCGGTGTCTGCGTGGAAGTCCAGGTCCGTCACGCCCGCCTCCTCCGGGATGACGTCCATCACCTGCTGTTCGGCTTCGGCTGGGTCCGACAGGACGTCCGGGTCGGGGCGGACGGTGATTCGCTTCCGGAGTTTGCTCGCGAGTTTCCGGATGAGGTCGCCGTTCTGCGCGAATCGCTTCGGGTCTCGCGTGTAGACGACCAGTTCCGGTCCCTCGTACTTCACCTCCGAGACGGAGATGTCGGTCGGCAGTTCCTTCGCGATCTCTGCTTGCAAGTCCTCGAGTTGCTTGTCTACGGAGCTCATATCTTGACGGCCGTCCGATACCCAGTTCGACCAGCGCACCTCGCGTGCGTTCGAGGGCGGCTACCTGCGACTCCAGTGACCAGGACGGTCGAAAACGAATCGCGGACGGTGTTCGCCTGAGAGCACATAGTGAACTGAGTACGATGGTACGGCTTCGACTGCGGGAAGAGCAGTGAAAACCCGCGTTATCGGGCATACATCGTCCGGGTTATAAAAGTCTTCGCAAATGCCACCCCCGAGATTCGACCAGTTGACACGACGGCAGGCCCGGCATTCCGACAGCTGACACGACGGCGGGGAAAGAGGGCTGTTCTGCCGGAGACCGGGAATCGCCCCGGCGACGTCGCGTTCGTCCCGGCGACATCGCTTTCGCCCCGACGACGTCGCGCTCGGTTCGGCAGGCGACCACCGAGGCTATAGTCGCCGCGGCCCCTGGCATCCGCATGAACCTCACTCCTGCCGTCGTCGTCGAGGAGTACGAGTGGACCCGGAGGCGCGCACCGACCGTCGTGGGCGTCATCAACGAGACGCGGGCGCGGCTCGGCGACCGCTTCGAGGTAGACGTCGGGCGGGTCACCGAGGACCAGTACCGCGAGGCGGTCGACGAGGTGTTCGCCGACGGCGACGTCGCCGTCAACCTCGCAGCGTACGTCCGCCTCCTCCGGGAACTGGACGTGGAGGGCGACTACCCGGGATTCGTGGTCGACGAGGTGCTCGGGCGGGAACTCGCCTCGACAGTCGCCGGCGGCCAGCCGCTGGCGATGCTGGCCGAGGCCACGTTCCACTTCGCTGACGTGGCCACTCACACAGACGGGCCCGCCGGCGTGGACGACCTGGACGCCGCGCTCGCGGCGGGGTTCCAGACGCGACTCCCCGGGTGGCCCTGGCGAGAACGGGACAACCCGTTCGCGGTCACGCGACGATAACTACGGTCGATGTGGACGGAAAGGGCGGCGAGAGGCCTCGGCCGTCGACGAGGCAGTCGGGCGGGTCAGACTAGGGGTTCGCGGTCCCGGCGTTCCCGGGCGGGCCGACGACGGTCGCTCGTTCGCTCCTGGCGGGCCGCTCGCCGGGTTTTCGCGCTCGCACGTTCCCTGGCGTCCCCTTCGGCTTCGATTTGTTCGAGGCGCGCGCCGACGCACAGTCGCTCGTTCGTACAGGGGGTCACGCGTTCCAGGTTCCCGTCGACGTACTCGGCGAGTATCGTCGTCGGAGTCCGCCGGATATCTGTCGAGTGGCCCATCCGTCCGCGACCCACGGCCACGTCGCTGCCCCACCCGTCTATCGAACTCTCGTGGAGGCCGGCCCAGTCGTCGAACGTTTCGAGGAGCGCCCGCGCTCGTTTCACCGACGACGGGATGTCCGCCGACCCCACGTCGATGTATCGGTCCCACATCTCGATTTCGAAGGAGTCGACGTATCCCTGCCGCTTCAGTTCGCGTAGCCGACCGACGAGTCGCTCGCTCCCCGTCGAATCAGACGTCGGGGACTGCAGGCACAGGACGAGGTGTCGCCCGCGTTCGGCCACCTGACGCGACGTTTCGCTCTCCGCAGACGGACGTATCACCATCAGGAATCACCGGGAGTACATACGTATGTTGGTAGCAAGTACCTATCTCAGATTCTCGTGACAGTCCGGTAAAATTCTGATTTTCCGCCGACGATATGGATAAAACGTCGTTGATTGTCAAGTTTCGGCGGGCGAAACGCGGTCGGCGTCCGAACGATACGTGTCGGGCCGACGCGCGGCGCGCGGTGACGGGGGTTCGGATTCTTTAAGACGGCCGTCACGCAAAACACTCGCCAATGAGCGACGAGCAGGAACTCGGCGTCACCGAGTCCAAGGCACACCGCACCGGCGAGTGGTACGCGGAAGTCGTCCAGAAGGCCGGCCTCGCGAACTACGCGCCGGAAGGGATGAGCGGGTTCATAATCACACGCCCGCGCGGGTACGCGCTGTGGGAGGCCATCCAGCGAGAACTCGACGCCCGGTTCAAGGCCACCGGCGTCCAGAACGTCTACTTCCCGATGTTCATCCCCGAGTCCTACCTGGAACGGGAGAAAGACATCGTCGAGGGGTTCGACCCGGAAGTCGCCTGGGTAACGCACGGGGGCCACCAGGAACTCGAGGAGCGACTCGCGGTCCGACCGACCAGCGAGAGCATCATCGCGCCGTACCTCGCCCGCTGGGTCCGGAGTCACCGCGACCTCCCTCTGCGCGTGAACCAGTGGTGTTCGGTCGTTCGCTGGGAGGCCACCGAGACCAAGCCGTTCTTCCGGACCAAGGAGTTCCTCTGGCAGGAGGGACACACCGCGCACGCCTCCGAAGACGACGCCTGGGACGAGACGATGCGGCGACTTGAGCAGTACGAGGAACTGTACGAGGACGTGCTGGCGATGCCCGTCATCCGTGGGCGGAAGCCGCCCCACGACAAGTTCCCCGGCGCGGACACGACGACGACGGTGGAGGCGCTCATGCCCGACGGGAAGTCGGTACAGGGCGGGACCAGCCACTACCTCGGGACGAGTTTCGCCGAGGCGTTCGACATCACCTACACCGACGTCGACGAGCAGGACCACGTCGCCCACACCACCTCCTGGGGGCTGTCGTGGCGGGCCCTGGGCGCGCTCATCATGACCCACAGCGACGACCAGGGGCTGGTTCTGCCGCCGACCATCGCGCCGGAGCAGGTCGTCGTGGTGCCCATCTACCAGGAGGACACGCGCGACGAGGTCCTCGAGTACGCCGAGAGCGTGACCGAGGACCTGCGAGACGCGGGCGTGCGCGTCGAACTCGACGACCGTGACGAGCGCAATCCCGGGTTCAAGTTCAACGAGTGGGAACTGAAGGGCGTCCCGGTGCGCATCGAAATCGGCCCCAACGAGGTCGAGGAGGAGCGACTCACGTTCGTCCACCGGCCGGACGGCGAGCAGACCGAGGAGTCGCGCGAGGACGTCGCGGAGACCACGCAGCGCCACTTCGACGAGGTGTACGCCAAACTGTACGCCACCGCCGAACAGACGCTCGAGGACGGCATCCGGGAGGCGACGTCGCGCAACGAGATTCTGGGAACCATCGGCCAGCACGGCGGGTACGTCAAGGCGCCGTGGTGCGGCGACGAAGCCTGCGAGACGGAAATCAAAGACCAGATTGCGGCCGAAATCGTGATGACGCCGTTCCCCGACGACGAGGCGGCGCAGATTCACGAGGGCGAGGAGTGCGCGGTCTGCGGAGAGGAGGCCGCGGAGACGGCGTACTTCGCCAAGACCTACTGAACGGACCCGCTGTTCTCTCTGCGTGGCGCCGGCCGGGTGCGGGTCGAGGTACCCATTCTCCCGTTGCCCCCCCTGAGACGCCGAGGACGGCAGTCGACCCCGCATATCATTTCATTATAACACCTTATATGTGATTAGTAGGCCCTTATGCTTAAGGGAGTAACCTGATAAACCCCAAGTTCATTCGGTGGACTATGACCAAGCCACACAGTGACGGCCACGCCCTGGGGAGTGGGCTGGCCGACCCGTCCGACGTACGGGCCAACTGCGGCGTCGGGGTCGTAATGGACCTCGACGGGGGCGAGTCGCACGAGACGGTCGCGGACGGTCTGGAACTGCTCGAGAACCTCGAACACCGGGGGACGACCGGGGCCGAGGAAGCGACGGGCGACGGCGCGGGCATCATGCTGCAACGACCCGACGAGTTCTTCGCGTCAGTCTACGACGGCACCCTGCCCGAGACGTACGCCGTCGGGTCGGTCTTCATGCCCCAGGACGACGCCGCGCGCGAGGGACTCGCCGCAATCTTCGAACGGGAACTCCGGGAGTACGACCTCGAAGTGTTCGAGTGGCGGGACGTCCCCACCGACAACGCGGGGCTCGGGCAGACGGCGCTCGAATCGGAACCCGACGTCTGGCAACCGTTCGTGCGGCCGACCCGGGAGATGTCCGACGAGGAGTTCGACCGCAACCTCTACGTCGGCCGCCGCGCGGCCGAGGGCGCCATCGGAGAACTGGAGGGCCCCGGCGCAGAGCGATTCTACGTCTGCTCGCTGGACCGGAAGACGCTCGTCTACAAGGGACTGCTGAAAGCAGAGCAACTGCCGGCGTACTACGAGGACCTGACCGACGAGCGCCTCGTCTCGACGTTCGTGCTCGTCCACGCGCGCTTCTCGACGAACACGCTCGGCGCGTGGCACCTCGCCCACCCCTACCGGCAGATAATCCACAACGGCGAGTTCAACACGATTCGCGGGAACATCAACTGGATGCGGAGTCGGGAGACCGACCTCCAGCACCCCGACTACGGCGAGGACATCGAGACGGTCAAGCCCATCATCGACGACCCGGGGCAGAGCGACACCGCCTCGGTCGACAACACCGTCGAACTGCTGCTCAAGACGGGGCGCGACCTGCCCCACGTCCTCCGGATGCTCATCCCGGAGGCCTACCGGAACGACCAGTCGATGTCCCAGGCCAGGCGGGACTGGTACGACTTCCACGCCTCGCTGGTCGAACCGTGGGACGGGCCGGCACTCGTGGCGGCCACCGACGGCGACAGAGTCGGCGCGGTGCTCGACCGGAACGGCCTCCGACCCTGCCGGTACGACATCACGCGGGACGACACCCTCGTCATGTCCAGCGAGGTGGGCGCGCTCCAGACCGACCCGGATAACATCCGGGAACGAGGGCGCCTCGCACCGGGGCAGCTGTTCCTGGCCGACCCCGAGGAGGGCCGCGTCGTCCCCGACGAGGACGTCTTCGAGAGCCTCACCGACGAGAAGTACGGGGAGTGGGTCGACAGCGAACAGCGCCGACTCGAGAATCTGCTCGACGACGACGACTCCCTCCCCCGTGACGAGGTACCGTCGCTCAGAGCCCAGCAGGCCGCGTTCGGCTACACGCACGACCAGCTAGACCACCTCATCGAACCGATGGCCCGCGACGGCAAGGACCCGGTCGGGTCGATGGGCGACGACACGCCGCTGTCGGTGCTGTCCGACTTCAACCGACCGCTGTTCACGTACTTCAAGCAGCTGTTCGCGCAGGTGTCGAACCCGCCAATCGACTACATCCGCGAGGAACTGGTCACCAGCCTCGAATCGCGCCTCGGCCCCCAGCGCAACCTCCTCGACGAGAGCCCCGCCCACGCACGGCAACTCGTCCTCGACTCGCCGGTCCTCTCGGACGCCGAGACGGCCGCCATCAAGGAGATCGGCGGCGACGGGGACTGCGAGGAGCGCCTCTGTACCGCCGTCGTGGACATCACCTACGAGCGCGGCGAGGACCTCCAGTCGGCCGTCGAACGCGTCCGCGAAGCGAGCGTCGAGGCCATCGAGGACGGCGCCGGCATCGTCGTCCTCTCCGACCGGAGCGCCGGTCCCGACCGCATCCCGATACCGAGTCTGCTCGCGACGGGGGCGGTCCACCACCACCTCGTCCGGACCGGCCTCAGGAGTCACGCCGGCCTCGTCGTCGAGTCGGGCGACCCGCGGGAGGTCCACCACCTGGCGACGCTCGTCGGCTACGGCGCCGGCGCGGTCAACCCGTACCTCGCCTACCAGTCCATCTCGGACGTCGTCGCCGGGCCGGACGGCGCGGACGAGGCCGAATCCATCCGCGCGTACCAGACGGCCCTGGAGACCGGCCTCCTGAAGACGATGGCGAAGATGGGCATCTCGACCGTCGAGAGCTACCAGGGCGCCCAGATTTTCGAGGCGGTCGGGCTGTCCTCGGACCTCGTCGCGGAGTACTTCGAGGGGACCGAAATCCGCACCGAGGGCATCGGCCTCCCGGAGATAGAGGAGGACCTCGTCACCCGCCACACCGTCGCGTACGGCGCGGACCCGGAACTCGAACGCCAGGGCGAGTACGAACACCGGTCGGACGGCATCCACCACCAGTGGAATCCGAAGACCGTCGGGACGCTCCAGCAGGCGGTTCGGTCCGGCGACTACGAGAAGTACGAGGAGTTCGCGGAACTCGTCAACGACCAGTCGCAGGAACTCCAGACGCTCAGAGGTCTGCTGGAGTTCGACAGCGACCGCGACCCGGTCCCCATCGAGCAGGTCGAACCGGTCGAGGACATCGTCGAGCGGTTCTCGACGGCGGCGATGTCGCTGGGGTCGCTCTCGCCCGAGGCCCACGAGAACAACGCGATAGCCATGAACCGCCTCGGCGGCAAGGCGAACTCGGGCGAGGGCGGCGAACCCCCGGAGCGGTTCGGAACCGAGAAAGAGTGCAAGGTGAAGCAGGTCGCCTCGGGCCGGTTCGGCGTCACCTCCGACTACCTGGCGGCCGCCGAGGAACTGCAGATAAAGATGGCCCAGGGGTCGAAGCCCGGCGAGGGCGGCCACCTGCCCGGCAAGAAGGTCAACGAGATGATTGCCCACGTGCGGTACGCGACGCCGGGGGTTTCGCTCATCTCGCCGCCGCCCCTGCACGACATCTACTCCATCGAGGACCTGAAACAGCTGATATACGACCTGAAGACCGCCAACGAGGAGGCGGACATCAACGTGAAACTGGTCTCGGAGGCCGGCATCGGCACCATCGCCGCCGGCGTCGCCAAGGCGAACGCCGACGTGGTCCACATCTCCGGACACTCGGGCGGGACCGGCGCCTCGCCGAAAACGTCCATCAAGAACGCAGGCCTCCCGTGGGAACTGGGCCTGGCGGAGGCCAACCAGATGCTCCGCGCGACGGGCCTGCGCTCGCGCATCCGGGTGACGACCGACGGCGGCCTCAAGACCGGGCGTGACGTGGCCGTCGCGGCGCTCCTGGGCGCGGAAGGGTTCATCTTCGGGACGGCCTCGCTCGTCACGTCGGGGTGTGTCATGGCCCGGCAGTGCCACGAGAACACTTGCCCGGTGGGCGTCGCCACGCAGAACGAGGACCTGCGCAAGCGGTTCCCCGGGCAGCCCCAGCACGTCATCAACTACATGACGTTCATGGCCCAGGAACTGCGGGAGATCATGGCCGAACTGGGCTTCCGGACCGTCGAGGAGATGGTCGGGCGCCCCTCGGTGCTGACCCAGCGGGAGACCGACCACCCGAAGGCAAAGCACCTCGACCTCTCGACGATCATCGCCGAACCGGCTCCGGGACCGCGGTACAACAGCGACGAGCAGCGCCACAGCGACCTGGAGGCGCAACTCGACCGGGACCTCATCGACGAGGCGGGACCGGCCCTCGAAGAGAGCCGACGCGTCCACCTGGAGTCGGACATCTCGAACCAGGACCGCGCCGTCGGCGCGATGCTCTCGAACCGCATCTCCACCCGGTACGGGGCCGAGGGGCTGCCGGACGACACCATCACGGTCGACTTCGAGGGCGTCGCCGGCCAGAGTTTCGGCGCGTTCGTCACCGACGGCGTGACGATGCGCCTGGTCGGCGCCGCGAACGACTACGTCGGCAAGGGGCTCTCCGGGGGCAAACTCGTCGTCAGAACTCCCGACGACGCAGCGTACGAACCCGACGAGAACATCCTCATCGGCAACGTCGCGCTCTACGGCGCGACCCAGGGCGAACTGTACGTCAACGGCCTCGCGGGCGAGCGGTTCGGCGTCCGCAACTCGGGCGTGAAAGCCGTCGTCGAGGGCGTCGGCGACCACGGCTGTGAGTACATGACCGGCGGCGTGGTCGCCGTCCTCGGCGAGACGGGGCGCAACTTCGCCGCCGGCATGTCCGGCGGGGTCGCCTACGTCTACGACCCGGACGACACGTTCTCGGAGCGGGCGAACACCGAGATGGTCACGCTGTTCGACGACCTCGAACAGTCCGACGAGGCCATGCTCCGCCGCCTGGTCGAGAACCACGCCGAGTACACGGGGAGCGACCGGGCCCGGTCGCTGCTCTCGGAGTGGTCGGCGGCGCGAGAGCAGTTCGTGAAGGTGATGCCGGACGCCTACGCGGCCGTCATCGACGAACGCGCGCGGGAGGACGTCCGCAACGAACTGCCCGACCCGGCGACCGACGACGCGGTCGACGGACGCGACCGCGGGGCCATCTCGACCGGCGACGACTGAGCGCGGGGCCATCTCGACCCGCCGGACGTGACCGCGGGGCCTCCCGACCGGCGACCACCGGGGACGTCCTCGTCTCGACCGGCGACCGCCGGGAGCGACCGACGACCGCGTCCCGAGCGTTTTTATCCGAAAACGGGACCAGACCCGCCGTGACCTGACCAGCGCCGCGGGTCGATTTGCGGGCGCCGGGCGAATCCGGGGCCCGGACGAGGGTGCGTCGCCCCTCGAGCACGGCACAGCGACCCGCGACGGCCGACCCCGGAAGTCGGGGTCCCTCGTGCCGTCTGTTCGCCACGCGACGACTCTGGGTCGGAGTGCGACTCCGCCGGTACCGTCTGCACCCTAGACGTCCGGGGGCCGCGTCCGGAGGCACTCGGCACCCTTTTTGCGGGGCCGACCCGCCCACGCGTATGAACTCCGCGCTCGTCATCGGCGGCACCCGGTTCGTCGGCCGCCACCTCGCCGACGAACTCCTGGCGCACGACTACGCGGTCACGCTGTTCACCCGCGGCAACCGCGAGAACCCCTTCGCCGACCGCGCGGCCGTCGACCACGTGCAGGGCGACCGGACCGACGAGACGGACCTGCGGGCGGCGGCGCTGACCGCCGACTACGACGCCGTCTTCGACGTCGTGGCGTACCACCCGGGGGACGTGGCGACGGCCGTCGACCTGTTCGACGACGCCGAGGCGTACGTGTACGTCTCCAGCGGCGACGCCTACGGAGCCGAGACGATTCCCAAGCGCGAGGGCGAGACGCCCCTGGAACCGTGTACCGACGACCAGGCGACGGACGACTCGGACGCGACGTACGGAAATCGGAAGGCCGAGGGCGACCGGGAGGTGTTCGAGGCCGCCTCGCGGGGCGTCCGCGCGATGAGCGTCCGGCCGTGTATCGTCTACGGTCCGCACGACTACACGGAGCGACTCGACTACTGGCTCGACCGGGTCGAGACCGCCGACCGGGT
>JBEPXT010000047.1:0-23054 GCA_041641795.1 Salinigranum sp. | reverse complement strand
GCGGTCATGCTACGTGTCCTCCCGCTTCACGGTGAACGGTAGCACGCCCGCGTCGTACTCCTCGGCGGCTATCAGAATCGGCTCTGACTGCCGGGTCTCGACGAGTACCGGCGCGCCGTAGGACACCTGCAGGGCTCGTGCGCCGAGTATTCGGGCTTTCTCGTACCGATTGTGACGCTGCTTCATTGGTACGGTGAGACGACGTCGACCAGGTCTTTGTGCGAGACGATCATCCGCCGACAGCAGTGCCTGTCGACGCCGAGGTCGTCGAGCACCTCGCCCGGGTCCTCGTCGCCCTCGCGGGCGCGCGTCTTGAACTCGTCCCAGTGTTCGCCGACCACGTTACCGCAGGTGAAACATCGGACCGGAATCATCATGGCTGAATCACCTCAGCGGTAGGACTTCTGGTAGCGTGCGCGGGCGCCGGGTCCGCCCCACTTCTTGGGCTCGGACTGGCGAACGTCGTTGACCAGGAGCGACCGGTCGAACTCCATGAACGCGTCGCGGAGTTCCGCGTCGTTGAGGTGTTGCACCAGCCCGCGGGCGAGGGCCGTCCGCACGGCGTCGGCCTGGCCGCTGAACCCGCCGCCCCCGACGCTCACGTCGATGTCGACCTGGTTTCGCAGGTCCTCGCCGGCGATGCGGAACGGTTCGAGCATCTTCAGCCGGGCCATCTCCGGTTCGACCAGTTCGACGGGCTGGGAGTTGATGCGAATGCGCCCTTCGCCGTCGCGCACGGTGGCGCGGGCGATGGCCGTCTTCTTCTTTCCGCTCGTGTTCGTTACCATGTGACGTTAGCACCCAGCTTCTCGCTGACCTCTCCGAGCGAGAGGAACTTGATGTTCGACAGGCGGTCCAGCGACGTGTCCTCGAGTACGTCCCCGTCCTCGTCGTACGGGTTGCCGACGTAGACGCGGACGCCCTCGAGCGCTTCGCGGCCCCGGGGTTTCTTGTACGGGAGCATCCCGCGGATGGCCCGCTTGAAGATGCGGTCCGGGCGCCTGGGGTAGTACGGCCCCCTGTCGGAGCCGACGTCCGTGCGCTTCCGGTAGACGCTCATCACGTCCTCCTCGGTGCCGGTGATGACAGCGTCCTCGGCGTTGACGACCGCGACCCGCTCGCCGTCGAGGGCGCGCTGGGCCACCTCGCTCGCCACGCGACCGAGGATGCAGTTGCGCGCGTCGATGACGACGTCGGCTTCGAACTCCGCGACGCTCATCGAATCACCCGCACGTTCGTGCCATCGGGGTTCTGTTCTGCGACCTGTTCCAGCGCCACGGCGTCGCCGACCTGCTCGATCTTCTTTCGCGCCGTGTTCGAGAAGTCGACGGCGGCGACAGTGACGTTCTTCTGCAGGACGCCGCTCCCCAGCACCTTGCCGGGGACGACGACTGTTTCGTCTTCCTTTGCGTACCGTTCGATGCGACCGAGATTCACCTCGGCGTGGGTACGCCGTGGCTTCTCCAGGCGGTTCGCGACGTCCGACCAGACGCTCGCGCCGGATTCGCGCGACGCCGCCTTCAACTCGGCGATGAGACTGTTGAGTCTCGGATTCGTCTTGCTACTCATGATGTGACCTCCTGATACGTGGAGTTTGAGAAAACGGAGTGCAGGGAGCAGGATTTGAACCTGCGGACCCCTATGGGACAGCGCCCTGAACGCTGCGCCGTTGGCCTGACTTGGCTATCCCTGCACGCGTTCCGTCCTACTGCGTGCCCCTTCAAACCAGTTTCGGTCCGCCGCCGCCGACCCCGGTACGGGCTGTCGATACGGGAGCCTCGCGGGGTGGGCTGGCGCCGGTCAGGGATGGGGTTCGAAGGGGACATTGCGTTACAGTGCGACTTTCGATTCCAGTTCCGCCGCGCGGTCGTGGAGCGACTCCACGGCGCGCGTGACCAGTTCCTCGACGGTGAACGACCCGTCCGTCTCCACGTGGAAGATGAACGCGCCGGGCACGTCGTGTACCGCGATGTCCTTCCCGGGATATCGCTCGGTGAGGTCGTGGTCGAACCGCTCGGTCGGGACGAGTTCGCCGTCGACGGCGTCGGGGTCGGCAGCCGCGTCAGCCGCCTGCTCCTCGATGACGCCCCGCAGGATGTTCGGCTCCTGCTCCTCGAACTCGCCGGCGTCGCCGACGACTTCGACCTGCTGCAGGTGCCTGTATCCGACGGCGACGCCGCCCTGGTGTTTGGCGTGTTCGCGCCCGGTGTCCAGGACTGCGTCGGCCTCGAATTCGAGGCGCTGTCCGTCCTTGAGTTCGATGATGGGGATGTTCTCGTCGGCTGGCTGGACCATCTCGTCGGCGCTCTGCAGGTCGCCGGAGTAGGCCGTCGCCGGACCCGTGACGTCGAGCGCCAGGGTCACCGTCTCGCCCCGTTCGAAGTCGTCGAGAGGGGTCGTCAGCGGCACGAGTCCCAGGCGGAGCCCGATCATCTCGTCGAACATCACCGACGAGTTCTCGACGAACCTGACGGTGTCGATTGAGAACGTCGGGACGTCCGCGATCATCGCGCGGCGGATGCCGTTGGCCATCGCCGGCGTCAGCCCCCGGACGAGAAACCGGGCGCTACGCTCCGACCGCTCGATGAACTCGACCTCGAACTCGTCGCTCATAGGCGGCTGTTCTTGGGTGGCCGCGTACCGTCGTGCGGAATGGGCGTTACGTCCTCGATGCGACCGATTTCGAGTCCGGCCCGCGCCAGGGCTCGAATCGTCGCCTGCGCGCCGGGGCCGGGGCTCTTGTTCTTGTTCCCGCCCGGACCGCGCACGCGGACGTGGAGGCCGGTGATGCCGCGAGCCTGCACTTCCTCGGCGACCTTCTCGGCCATCTGCATCGCCGCGTACGGCGACGCCTCGTCGCGGTTCTGCTTGACGACGCTGCCGCCAGACGACTTGGCGATGGTCTCGGCGCCCGTCTGGTCGGTGATGGTGATGAGCGTGTTGTTGAACGATGCGTGAACGTGGGCGATGCCCCACTTGTCTTCTGATTCGCTCATGGGTTACTGTTGGCCCTCCGCGCGTTCGGGGTGGAGGTCGTCGGCCAGCGGACTGTTCTCGTCGAAGCTAACCGTGTTCTCCTCGTCGACCTCTATCTTCGTCGAGGGGACCGTACACCGCGCACCGTCCACGGTGATGTGACCGTGCGCGATGAACTGGCGGGACTGCTGGGGCGTGTTCGCCAGCCCTTTCCGGTAGGCGACGGTCTGGAGGCGACGCTCCAGCAGGTCCGTCACTTCCAGCGACAGGACCTGGCTGATGTCGTCGTCCTCGCCGAGGATTCCCAGGCGGCGCAGGCGGGACATGAAGTCCGCGCCGGCCTCCTGGGCCGCCTCGACGTCGCCCTGGGCGTCGCCCAGCAGTCGTCGCGCCTCGCGGCGCATCGACCGCAACTGGGACTGGGTCCGCCAGAGTTCCTCCTTGTTCTTGAGCCCGTAGCGACCGAGCAGGTCCGCCTCCTGGGCGATGCGCTCGCCCTGGAAGGGGTGGTTCGGGGTCTCGTAGAACTTGGTGTTGTGTCCGGTCGTCATTCTTCTTCACCCGCCTCGGCTTCCTCTTCCCGGATGGCTTCGACGTTGACGCCGATGGTGCCTTCCGTCCGGCCCGTCGACTTGGTGCGCTGTCCGCGCACCTTCTGTCCGCGCTTGTGGCGGACGCCCCGGTAGGAGCTAATCATCTTCATCCGGTTGATGTCGTGGCGGCGACTCTGTTCTAGATCGGTGCCGACCTCGTGAGTGGTCTCTCCGGAGTAGAAGTCCTTCTGCCGGTTGTTCATCCACTCAGGGGTGTACTCGTGGAGGTTCTCGACGACCTCGACGATGGCCTCGATGGCCTCCTCGTCGAGTCGACCGAACGTGGCCGTCCGGTCGACCTCCGCAGCGTCGGCAACGACCCGCGCTGTGCGCTTGCCGATACCGTTCATGTCGGTGAGACTCCGCTCGACCGATTTCGTCCCGTCGAGGTCCGTCTGGCCGATACGAACGAAGTATCGGAGGTCCTCGTCGTCCTCGGGAGCGTCGTCCTGTGGTTCTTCTGCACTCATAGCTTTTGAGGTGTGAGCGTTGCGGCGGGGATTCGAACCCCGGAGGCATAACGCCACTGAGTTAGCAACCCAGCGCCTTGGGCCAGGCTTGGCTACCGCAACCCCATGTACTGTCGCCCGTGTCGGACTCGGGGCGCCGCACCCCTACATCGTATTGCAACTGCAGGTAACTCGTGTCTGGTACTTAAGGCTCACGGAACGGCGCCCCAGAATTCGCCGACTGACGCGCGAGACGGGCGCACACGACGGACGCACCGCGAAGTCGCTGGAGGTCGACCGGTTCGCGGGCGTCCAGTGCTCGGCGTCAGTCGCTCGCGGGCGTCGGCTTCACGCCGAGGTACTCGTCGTTGAGCACCCACTCGTCGTCCTCGTCTTTCACCATGTACTCGCCGTAGTACGGGACTCGCTCGGAGACGACGGTGCGGAACGCCTCGCGGATTTCGTCGCGGCTCATCTCTCCCATCGAGCGCAGGTCGTCGTTCCGGTTCAGACAGCCCTTCAGGTAGCCCTCGTGGGTCACCCGGACGCGGTGGCAGTTCGAGCAGAAGTTCTCGTTCTCGACGGGGTCGACGATTTCGACCATCCCGCCGTTGACGAAGTAGCGCGTCCGGTCGTGCATCTCGCGGTTCTCGATGCGGTCTGCCTTCTCCGTGAGCCAGTCGTGGACGCGGCGGATGTCGATGTTCCAGTCGGGACGGCCGGTCAGTTCGGGCATGTACTCGATGAGCTGGAGCTGGAGGCCGTCGTTCTCGGCGACGTGGTCGACCATCCCCTCGACGTAGCCCGCCGTGTGCTCGAAGACCACCATGTTCAGTTTCACCGGCGTGAGTCCGGCGTCGACGGCCGCCTGCACCCCTTCCATGACGCGCTCGTACGCGCCGGACTTGGTGATACGCGCGAACGCCTCGGGGTCCAGGGCGTCCTGTGAGACGTTCACCCGCTCCAGGCCGGCGGCCCTCAGGTCCTCGGCGCGCCCGGGGAGCATCGACCCGTTGGTCGTCAGCGACACCTCCATGGAGTCCGGCGTCCGCCGGATTATCTCCTCCAGGTCGTCCCTGAGCATCGGCTCGCCGCCCGTGAACTTCACGTTGCGGACGTCGAACTCCTCGGCTACCTCCAGGAACCGGACCACGTCGTCGGTTCCCATCTCGTCGTCCTGTGGGTCCATCGGCCCCCGCGTGTCCCCCAGCCCCTCGTTGTGACAGTAGACGCAATCGAAGTTGCACCGGTCTGTCAGGGAAACCCGAACGTCGGTGACCTCGCGCCCGAAGTCGTCCTCCAGCATCAACTGTAGTCTTTCACGCGCGCGGATATAAATCGACGGGCTCGTCCGGGCCAGATGTAATCACTTTCGGTTTCCATCGCGGGCTCCGCGTCCGGCTGGACGGTTTCGATTGCCCGCTCTCGCCGATACGACCGGCGAGCGACGCCGCGTCCAGCGTCGCCACAGTCTGCGAAGGGAACCCTTTTGCGGGCCTCCCGTCAATGACGGCCCATGAACGAGTCGGACGTACGCGACCTGCTCCGACAGGTGGAGGACCCTGACCTCGGTGACGACATCGTCTCGCTCGGCCTCGTCAACGCCGTCGACGTCGAGGGCGACGCCGTGCGGGTGTCGCTCGGACTGAACGCCCCGTTCGCGCCCAACGAGACGACCATCGCAGACCGGGTCCGCGAGGTGCTCGAAGGCGAGGGCCTCGACGTCGAACTGTCGGCGTCGATGCCGTCGTCGCTCGAACGGGACGAACAGGTGCTCCCGGACGTGAAGAACGTCGTCGCCGTCGCCTCCGGCAAGGGCGGCGTGGGGAAGTCGACCATCGCGGTCAACCTCGCGGTCGGTCTCTCGGAGCTCGGCGCCAAGGTCGGCCTGTTCGACGCCGACGTCTACGGCCCGAACGTCCCGCGCATGCTCGACTCCGAGGAGCGGGCCCAGGCGACCGAACAGCAGACCATCCAGGCCCCCGAGAAGTTCGGCATCAAACTGATGAGCATGGGCTTTCTCGTCGGGGAGGACGACCCCGTCATCTGGCGGGGGCCGATGGTCCACAAGGTCCTGACTCAGCTCATCGAGGACGTCGAGTGGGGCGAACTCGACTACATGATAATCGACATGCCGCCGGGGACCGGCGACACCCAGTTGACGGTCCTCCAGTCGCTGCCGCTGACCGGGTCCGTCATCGTCACGACGCCGCAGGCCGTGGCCGTCGACGACGCCCGCAAGGGGCTTCGCATGTTCGGCGAGCACGAGACGAACGTCCTCGGCATCGTCGAGAACATGTCCGGGTTCCGGTGTCCCGACTGCGGGTCCTACCACGACATCTTCGGCGAGGGCGGCGGGAAGGAACTCGCCGAGAACAACGACCTGCCGTTCCTGGGCGGCATCCCCATCGACCCGTCGATTCGAACCGGCGGCGACGAGGGGAAACCGGTCGTCATGACCGAGGGGGCGACCGCCGACGCCTTCCGCGAGATGACGAGCAACGTCGCGAACATGATCGGCATCGTCAACCGGCGGAGCGTCTCGAAGTGAGGCGATGACGGAGGACCCGGTCCCGGACTCGGACGACCAGTTCGACCTGGATTCGGACGAGGAGTCTGCCCCGGACTCGGACGAGCGGTTCGACCCGGACCCGGACCGCGTCGCACTGCTCCGCGAGGTGGCCGACGACGTGCGCGGCGAGAGCTCCGAGAGCCGGCAGATAGCCGCCGTCCTCTACCGCGTCAGCGACCTGTACGACGCCGGGGAGGAGACGTCGCCCGAGGAGATTTACCGCAACGTCACGACCATCCTGGAAATCTCCGAGCGCGGCACGCTGGAACGATGAGTCGGGCGTCCGGCCCGGCGACTCCCTTTCCTCGCGCCGGGGGTTCCCGCGTTCGCTCTGACCGCCGTGAGGGCTCTCGGAGGCGTGGCCCGACCCTCACTCGAGGTGACTGTCGCCGGCACCGGTCGCCACGGCGTCGTCGCCGCGAGGCTGCTCGACGGCGTCGTCTCTCAGGAGTCGCTTGACTACCGCGCTCCACCCGGCCATAAACGCCAGGCCGACGAGGGTTCGCGTCCCCTCGGACGGCTGGTCCGTCTCCGGGGCCGGCAGTTCCTCGCCCGCCGGGTCGTCGTCCTCGTCGGTCACCGCGCGCTTCTTGTAGAGGCCGTACCCGAGCAATCCGGCGCCGAGGCCGGCGAGTGCGCCTCCGACCGCGAGGAGGCGCCCCGGCGTCAACCGCGACGACTCCTCCTCGTCCTCGTCGTCGCGCCACGGCTCGTCGTGCCACTCATCCGCGGCCCGCGCCGAATCGACGGGCGGTTCGTCGCTCGACCCGGAGCCGAACGGAAGTCGCTCGCGGACGCCCGCGAGTCGTCCGTCCGACTCCGTTTCCTCCGGGGGCGCTCCCTCCACCCGCGTCGCCTCGCCGGTGGGGGGCGCCGCGGCGTCAGCCTCGGCGCCCGGGCCCGGGACCAGCGGGAGTCGTTGCCGGAGTCCGTCGAGTCGCCCGCGCGACACGCCTCCACCGGCGTCCGTCGGCTCAGTTCCGTGCCGGGGCGGAGGAGTCTCGGTGCCGGCGACGTCCGGGTCGGTGGTTCGGTCGGCCGAGGCCCGCGCGTCGTCTTCCTGGTCGTCGCCGCCGGACACGAACGGGAGACGACGGCGAATCCCCGCGAACCTGCTCGTCTGGACTCCGAGTACCAACAGCGAGGCAGTGTGCATGTAGGTCCTGTCGGCCGGCGGATAGAAATCCCTTCGGGCGGCGGCGCCCGCAGATAGCGGTGCCCCGCCCCCGACCAGACGAGTTTTCCCGGCGCAGGCCCGACACACCCCGTGGACGCAAACCAGGATACATTCGAGAACCCGTTCGGGATGGACACCGACTGCACGAACTGTCCGGCGCTCTGTGAGACGCGCGAGTCCATCGTCCACGGCTACGGCGACGTGGGCGCGGAGTTCGCCTTCGTCGGAGAGCAACCCGGCGCGGGCGCAGACCGGAACGGCGTCCCGTTCACCGGCGACGAGGCTGGCCGTCGCCTCCAGGGCGTGCTGGCCGACCTGGGGTTCTCGCGGTCCGACCCGGACGCGGCCCGTCCGGACGTCCAGAACGCGTACCTGACGTACCTGACGCGCTGTCGGCACCCGGACCGGGACCCGACCGACGAGGAGGTGGCCAACTGCGAACCGTACCTCAACGCGGAGCTCCGGATGATAAACCCCGAGATAATCGTCCCCGTCGGGCAGCGTCCGCTAGAGGCGCTGGCGCTGGAGTACACCACTCGCAGTCCCGAGAGCTTCGACGTCGAGGCCGAGCACGCGACGACGATTCGCGGGCGCGGGTTCGAAATCGTCCCGATGGTGGGCCTCGAGGACCTGACCCCGGACCGGCGCGACGCCTTCGTCGACCACGTCCGGGAGGCGATTTTCGGACGCGACTACCGACAGACGAAGGGCCGACGAAGCCGGTAGCGCGACGCCGCTCGCGTCCCGACGGGTTACCAGTACGCCGAGTCGGTGCGGCGGGCCCGACGGCCGCCGAACCGGACTGCGAGGATTACGACGGCGGCGGTGAACCCGGCGACGACGAGACTACCCGCGTCGCCGAGCCCACTGACCAGGAACGTCGCCACGCCGCCCCCGACGAGGAGAGCGACGACCGCCACCGCGAGTCGAGCGACACCTCCCTGCAGGCTCATAGCGGCGGTTCGACCGCCGGGACCAACGCTCTTGTGGTTCGGTCGGCCGTGGGCGTGAACGTTCGGTCGGTCGCATCGTCGCGTCGCTGCGACCGGGAGTGCGCTGTCGCTGCGCGGGGCGGCGGTCGTGCGCCGCTCGAACACGACGAAACCCGGAAGCGGCGGGTTCAAGGCGCCCGCGCCAACAGGGAGAGATATGATAGCTGTCGTCCTCGCGGACCCCCCGCGGGAGGGACTCGTAGTTCCAGACCTCGCAGCGACAAGTCCGCTGACGGAGGCGGAGGCCACAGCGTGTTACGAGGCGATGCTCAAAGATGCCGTCCGCACCGCCGACAGGTCTGCGGCGGACGTACTCGTCAACTACCGACCGGACGACCTGCTCCCCGAGGAACACCGGACCGAGACGAGCGCGGAGGACGCCGTTCGCTCGGTGGTCGCCGACGCTCTCGGGTCGACGGACGACGTCCGGTTCGAGGTGCAGGTCGGGTCTACAGAGAGCGCCCGTCTCGGGAACACCGTGACTCACCTGCTCCGGGACGAGGAGGCGTCCTCCGTGGCGGTGCTATCGCCGACCGCCCCGTTCCTGGCCCGGACCGTCGTCGACAGTTCCGCGATGAAACTGCGCCGGAGTCCGGTCGTCGTCGGGCCCGCGCCAGGCGGTCGGACCTACTTCCGCGGGTTCACCGAGCCAATCGACTTCGACGGCGCACTCGCCCCGCCGGAGCTGACGACGCTGACCCGGCGGGCGAGCGAGGCCGACGTCGACGTCGACTTCCTCGAACTGTCGCCGACGGTGGAGAGTGGGTCCGACCTCGCGACGGCCGTTCCCATGTTGCGGGCCCGCGTCGAGGCGGAGCGCCTGGTCCCCGCCCACTTCGCGGAGTTCGTGGCCGAACACGGCCTCGACGTGGTGGACGACGACGGGCGTCCGGAAGTCGTCCGGGTGTGAGGTCCGGTCCAGGGACGCCGTCCCGTGCGACTGGGGCGGACCGACAGGCCTTAGAAACACCCGCGTGAACAACGGTCCGCGGTGGGATGGCAGAGCGGCCTAATGCGCCTGCCTTGAGAGCAGGTGGCCGAGAGGCCTCCTGGGTTCAAATCCCAGTCCCACCGTCCACCCGCGACGCGTCTCGACGACGACAGGTCAGAGCGGCAACCGGTCGTGGTCGAGGTCACAATACTCATACTATCCGAACGGACACATACCAGTATGTCGGAGCAGACAGAGCAGGCGCTGGGGGTTCTCGCGGTGGTCGGGGCCGTCGTGATGTTCACCGTTCTGTACGTCTTCGGAGTGGAGGAAGTCACGGGCTTCCTGAACGGGCCGGTCGAGTTCGTCGTCTCCGTCGTGCTGCTGGCCCTCCTGTTCGGGTACCTGGCCACTCAACTGCTGTGAGGTGCCTTCGCCGCCTGCGACTGCGGTCTGGCGACCGACCCGGGCGAGCGTAACGGCTTTGGGCCGCCCCTGCAAGGTGCGACCATGGACGATTGGCCACACGACCCGGACGGGGAACAGGGAAGCGAGGGCCGCCGCCAGTACGGTCACGCGATAATCGCCAAGAAAGTCGACGAGGAGGAGGATTTCCCGCTCGACGTGGCGGCGTTCGTCGACGAGTACGGGGACGACCCCGTGCGCCTGGACCACGAGACGGTCGTCCCCCTGCGGGACCTCTTCGAGAACGTCGACGAGACGGAGTTCGAGGACATCGTCTCGATGCACACGGCACTCGGGCGCGCGATGCGCGCGTCGGGGTACTGGTTCTACGAGGGCGCCGAGGCGTTCGTCGATTCGGGCAACGAGGCCTGAGAGCGGGGTCGCCTACCCGCCGTCCTCGTACCGGAGACTGCCCGCGCCCGCGACTTCCTGTTCGATTGCGTCGCGCTCCCAGGTGCCCACGGCGTCGCCCGCGACTTCCGCCTGCACCTTCTCTTCGAGCAGGTTGATGGCGACGCTGTTGGCCCCCTCCGGGATGATGAGGTCGGCGTCCTTCTTCGTCGGTTCGATGAACTGCTCGTGCATCGGCTTCACCGTCGAGAGGTACTGGTCGATGACGCCCTCCAGGTCCCGCCCGCGCTGGATGACGTCCCGCTGGATGCGCCGGAGGATTCGAACGTCCGCGTCCGTCTCGACGTACAGGCGGAGGTCGAGCATCTCGTTTATGTCGTCGTCGTACAGCGCCAGAATGCCCTCGAGGATTATCACGTCGGTCGGTTCGACGGTCACGCGGTCGTCCTTGCGGTTGTGCTCCTCGAAGTCGTACTGGGGCATCTCGACCGGCCTGCCCTCCAGCAGAGCCTCCAGGTGGTCCCGCAGCAGGTCCCACTCGAACGCGGACGGGTGGTCGTAGTTCACGTCCCGGCGCTCCTCGAACGCCAGGTGGCTGAGGTCCTCGTAGTAGTTGTCCAGCGGGATTCGTTTGACCGACTCGCCCACGTTTCTGGTGATGAGACGCGCGACGGTTGTCTTCCCGGCACCCGTGCCACCCGCGATGCCGATGACGAACGAGGGAATACCCATCAGTTGGAAACACGCGGGAAAGGCTTTCAACGTACTGGTTTGTCGGACGACGAGGCAGTGACGGTCGGCGGCTCCCACGCCGCGGAGTCGACTCGGGAGCACTCGGCCGTCTCCCCGTCTCGATATCCGCGTGCTTCCGACCCGCAGCGTGGCAGACGGCCGCCGCGGAGAGGTCCGGCCGATCGAGGCACCGGCTCCGAATTACGGATTTCGTTACGTCGAACACACAGTCAAATTCATCTAGACGTTTACTCGGGGGAGAGTTGATAACTCGCAGACACCGTAGCCCTTACACTGACGGGTAGATTTATACCCGGCTCCTCCTTTGGAGGGATTATGGTACGTGATATCGAACGACGTGACTTCATTCGCGGAGTCGGCGTCGCAGGGCTGGCAGGGGCTGCAGGCTGTATCGGCGGCGGTGGCGATGGCGGCGACGGTGGCGGTGGCGGCGGAGACGGTGGCGGCGGAGACGGTGGCGGCGGAGACGGTGGCGGCGGTGGCGGAGGCAGTGACGGGCCGGACGGCCTCGTCGTCATCGGGTACCCGCAGAGCGGTATCCAGCTGTTCCGCGACTTCTACAGCGCGAGCGACGGGACGATGCCGGTGCTCGTGCCGGACGGACTCCGGCAGGGAGACATGCCCGGACAGGTCGGCAACGAGATGAAGAACGTCACCGGAACGGCTCCCGCGGCGGGCGGGCCGAACCAGGAAGCGTTCAACGAACTGTTCCAGGAGGAGTACGACGCCGCACCCGGCGTGTTCACCTCCCAGACGTTCGACTCGGTGGCCATCCAGATTCTGGCGAACGCGGCCGCGGGCAAGAACGACGGGACGGCCGTCCGCGACCAGATGCGCCGCATCGCCAACCCGGAGGGCATGACGGTCGGTCCGTCGAACTTCGTCGAGGGCGTCGAAGCCGCGGCGAACGGCGAAGACATCAACTACCAGGGCGCCTCCTCGACGACGAACTTCGACGACAAGGGCGACCCCGCGTCCGCTGCGTACTCCATCTGGGAGTTCGACGCCGGCAACAACGCCACCACGCAGGTGGACAAGCAGACCTTCGAGAGCGAGAACCCGGAGGGCAACGGTCCCTCGGCCGACAGCGCTCCGGGGGGGTCCGACCGCGAGATTTCGGTCGGAATCCTCCTCCCGGAGACCGGCGACCTGGGGTCGGTCGGCCAGCCGATGATTCAGGCCGGCCAGATTCCGGCGAAACTGGTCAACGAGAACAACCCGGCCGGGCTCTCGGTCAACGCGCAGATAGAGGACACGCAGACGTCGCCGGACGCAGGGGTGTCGGCGGCGAACGCACTCGTCAGCGCGGGCGTCCCGAGCGTCTGCGGGTCGGCATCCTCCGGGGTAAACGTCCCCGTCTCGCAGGAGGCGTTCATCCCGAACAAGGTCGTCGGCTGTTCGCCGTCGTCGACGGCGCTATCGGTGTCCAACCTGGAAGACAACGACTACATCTTCCGGACCGCGCCGTCGGACTACCTGCAGGGCCGGGTGATGGCACAGGTCGCCTCCGAGCGCCTGGAGCTGGGGTCGGTTTCGACGCTGTACGTCAACAACGACTACGGGCAGCAGCTGTCCAACCGGTTCAGCAACGTGTTCCAGGACTCGTTCGACGGAGACGTCTACCACCAGGTCGCGTTCAACATCGGCGAGTCGTCGTACTCCTCGGTCATCGAGACGGCCCTGTCGCCGCCGGACAACTGACCGACCAGTTCTCGCAGTTTTTTCGCCGTCTTGAGAGCGGCTGCGCTCGACGGGTTCCTGCGTCGGCAGTCGCGCCAGTCGATGGTCGGACCGCTCGGCCACTCGGCCTGTAGAACGCGTCTTCGAGACGAGCGTCCGGCGACCGGGCTATCCGCCCAGGAACTCCCTGCGGACCTCCTGGTCGTTCAACAGGGCGTCGCCGTCGTCGACGTACCGGTTCTGGCCGTTCGCCAGCACGTACCCCCGGTGGCACCGCCGGAGCGCCTCCTTGGCGTTCTGCTCAACCATGAGGACGGCGGTCCCCGCGTCGTTTATCTCGTCTATCTTGTCGAACATCTCGTCGACGAGGTCCGGCGCGAGCCCCGCAGACGGTTCGTCCAGCAGCAGGAGGCTCGGGTCGAGCATCAGCGCCCGGCCCATCGCCAGCATCTGCTGCTGGCCGCCGGACATCGTCCCGGCCTTCTGTGCCTTTCGCTCTTCGAGGATGGGAAACCGGTCGTAGACGGCCCGCATCGCCTCCTCGGGCGTGTCGTCGAGGATGTACGCCCCCATCTCCAGATTCTCTTCGACCGAGAGCGTCCCGAACACGTTGTCGTTCTGCGGGACGTAGCCGACGCCCTTGTGGATGATGTCCTCGGGCCGCAGCCCGGTGATGTCCTCGTCCTCGAAGCGGACGGTCCCGCCCATGTGTGTCGTGAGACCGAACACCGACTTCATCAGCGTCGACTTCCCGGCGCCGTTGGGGCCGACGATGGTGACGTACTCGGCCTCGTCGACGGCCAGGTCCACGTCGGTCAGAATCTGCAGGTCGCCGTAGCCGGCGTCCAGGCCGGTGACGTCCAGCAGCGTCATACGGTCCCCCCGAGGTACGCCTCGATGACCTGCTCGTCGGCCTGAATCTCGCCGGGCGTCCCCTCGGTGAGAATCTGCCCCTGGTGCATCACGATGACGCGTTCGCAGTTGTTCATGATGAGGTCCATGTCGTGCTCGACCAGGAGGAAGGTGTACCCCTCCTCCCTGAGTTCGTGTACGTGCGTCAGGAGTCGCTTCTCCAGCGACGGGTTGACGCCGGCGAACGGTTCGTCCAGCAGGAGCATGTCCGGGTCGGTCAACAGCGCCCGTGAGAGTTCCAGTAGTTTTCGCTGGCCGCCGGAGAGGTTCTTCGCGTACTCCTCGGCGAGGTGCTCTATCTCGAAGAACTCCAGGGTCTCCCAGACCCGTTCGAGCAGTTCGCGCTCCTGTTCGGCCACGCTCCCGCGGATACCCGGGAGGACAGACCGCCACAGCTGCTCCCCCCGCTGGCCCTTCGGGGCCAGCATCATGTTCTCCAGGACGGTCATCTCCCCGAGTTCCCGCGCAATCTGGAAGGTGCGGACAAGCCCGCGGTTCGCAATCTCGTGTGGCGACATCCCGGTGACGTCCTCGCCCTGGAACCGGACGGTACCCGAGTCCGGGGCGTGCATTCCGGTGATGAGGTTGAACGTCGTCGACTTGCCCGCGCCGTTGGGCCCGATGAGCCCGGTGAGCGTCCCCCGTTCGACCTGAAAGGTGGCGCCGTCGACGGCGGTGATGCCGCCGAAGGTCTTGCGCAGGTTGGACACCTGGAGGGGGTAGCGCGCTTCGTTCTCCCCGCCAGCCGCTGGCGATTGCAGGCTCGCGTCGCTCTCACTCATCGTCGGTTCCTCCGTCTGTCGAGCGCTCTTGCTGTCGCCCCAGCGGAATCGTCGCCGCCGTCTCCTGGCGGTGTCCCAGCAGTCCCTCCGGGCGGTTGTGCATCAGGTAGATGAGCACGAGGCCCATGATGACGAGCTGTAGCTGTCGGATGCTGTCGATGGTGTACAGCAGGAACGGCGCCGGGTCGAGGTTCGACAGCAGGGGCGCGACGGCGGGTCCGAACCCCGACGGCGCGTCCGGGGACCCGAGGAGCGTGTCGATGACGTTCTTGAGGTACCGCGGCCCCTGGAACAGCACCGCCGCGAACAGCGCACCGCCGAGGACGCTCCCGGTGTTGGACCCCGCGCCGCCGATGATGAGCGCGATCCACACGAAGAAGGTGATTCGCGGGCGGAAGAAGTTCGGCGTCACCGCCCCCTGGGCCATCAGCCAGAAGATGCCACCGAGACCCATCAGCGCGCACCCCAGCATGAACGACTTGACCTTGAAGCGGTCGGTGTCTTTCCCGAGTGCGCTCGCGACGTCCTCGTCCTCCCGAATCGCTTTCAGGACCCGACCGAACGGCGACTCGCCGGTCCGCTTGAGCAGCCAGTAGTACGCGGCGACGAACACGAGGAGGAGGGCCCCGTACACCAGACCGTCGACGACCGGCTTCGGGTTGTTCGGGACCACCTGTCCGAAGGCGTCGACCAGCCCCAGGTACGCGTTCCAGAGGCCGAGGGAGCGAAACAGCGCCTCCAGCGGGTCCGTGTAGTCCAGAATCAGCCCGCTCCCCCCACCGAATCCGACGCGCCTCCCGAACAGCTGAAACTGCTGGAACTCGCCCGAGAGAAACGAGAAGCGGACGATCTCCGACATCGCGATGGTCACGATGGCCAGGTAGTCCGCGCGCAAGCGGAGCGCCGGCAGCGCCACGAGCAGTCCGAACAGCGCCGCGGCGACCATTCCGGCGAGGATACCGACCCAGAGCGGAAGTCCGAGACCGCCCACCTGGGCCGCCCCGCCCGGCGAGTAGACGGGTTTCGAGACGAGCGCCATCACGTAGACGCCGATGGCCATGAACCCGGCGATGCCGATGTTGAACAGCCCGGTGTACCCCCAGTGCAGGTTGAGAGCGAGCGCCAGCATGGCGAACACCCCGATGAAGAACGTGAGGACCGCGAGGGAGTTCAACTGCCCGCGGAGCGAGTAGCCCAGTATCATCCCGGTGAGGATGTACGCGAGGTAGACGAGGGCGAACGACCCGACGACCAGACCGGCGTCGCCGCCCGGAATCCGGTCGGCGACGTCCGAGCGGACGCTCATGCGGTCGCCCTCCCGGCGAACAGGCCCTGCGGTCGCACCAGCAGGATGACGATCATCACAACGAACGCCGCCGCCCGGGCGAACGCCGAGGGAATCCAGATGACCGACAGCGAGGCGGTCAGCCCGATGATGAGGCCGCCGGCGATGGCGCCGTAGATGGACCCGATGCCGCCCAGGATGACGGCGGCGAAGATGAGCAACAGCAGGAGCCAGCCGTCGTTGAACCCGAGGGTGCCCTTCCAGAGGACGAACATGTACCCGGCGACGCCCGTGAGGCCGCCGCCGATAATCCAGGTCGACCTGACGACCCGTTCGGTGGGGATGCCGGTGATTCTCGCCAGGTCCTCGTTGTCGGCCATCGCGCGCATCGCCTTGCCCAGTTTCGTCCGCTGCAAGAGCAGGTGGACGCCCAGCATCAGTGCGCCGGCGACGACGAGCAGCGTCACGTCGTGCAGGTTGACGAAGACGCTCCCGTCTATCAGGTACAGCGGGACGTTCGGCGGCTGTGCCGTGGTTCCCCGCGTACTCGACCCGAAGACGAACTGGATGAGATACCGGATGGCAAAGGCCACCCCGATGCTCGTGATGAGCAGCGTGATACCGCTCTCGTCGCGGATGGGTCGGAAGACGAACCGGTCGACGAACAGCGCCAGGGCGATGGTGAACGCCCCGGCGAACAGCGCCCCGGCGACGACGGCCAGCGGTGTCCCCGCGACGCCGATGCCGAGGCTCCCGCCGAAGACCGAGCCACCGGCGCCGACCAGGAGAAGCGCGCCCACGTCTGCTCGCCCGATTCCGGCCAGGAGATACGACACAGCCCACCCGGAGAAGGCACCAGCCGTAATGTAGTCCCCGTGCGAGAAGTTCGCGAAGTTCAGAATGCTGTACGTCATCGAGAGTCCGATTCCCGCGAGACCGATCACCAGCCCACGCATGACGCCGTCCCAGACGAGCGAGCCGATGTCGTGGACCGCGACGTCGCCGGTGGCGAGTCGTCCCACGAGATTGGCCGCGAGGAGGACCCCGATAGCTCCGAGGGCGAGGGCGAACGGTCTATCGACCGCGAACCGCCGACCACGGGCGTACGTATCGGAGATACCCATTGATAACTTACCTCATGGTGACACGGGCCGTGACACGGGTATAAAGCTTTCTTCCCCCGCAAGGAAGTGTTTTTCTATTGTCAATTTTTCGGCGTCGAGAGCGTACTCCCGCGCCGTCGAGAACCCGTCGACGGAACGCACTTGTATCGCGGCGGGGTACGAGGTGGCATGCAACGCACGTCCGAAGCGGATTCGGGAGCGAGCGCGGATGCGCATTGAACGTGCAGACATGGCCGAGGTGGCGACCATCGCCGACCTGTGGGTGGACCTGGCCGAGAGCCAGCAGTCCTACGATTCGCACCTGCGTGCCGATTCGAACCGACAGGCGATTCGGGAATCAATCGCCGGACACGTCGTGGCCGACGGTCTCCTCGTCGCCCGCGACGAGTCCGTAGTCGGGTTCGTCATGTTCGAACTCGAGACTGGCCGGTTCGAACAGGACGTGACGCGGGGCACTATCGTGAACCTGTACGTACGACCCGACCACCGGGACGGCGGAGTCGGGTCGGCGCTTCTCGACGCCGCGGAAGCGGCTCTGGCGTCGGCGGGGGCCGACGTCGTCGCACTGGACGTCATGGCGGCCAACCGCGACGCCATCCGATTCTACGAGCGTCACGGCTACGACTCCCACCGCGTCGAGATGGAGAAACCGGTCGAAAGCGATAGGCACTCAAAGGAGGACTGACTACCACCAGATGCGCCAGGAGAGCATGGGCCTGGTTCATGCACTCGACTTGTAATCGAGACTTCGTGGGTTCGAATCCCACTCCTGGCTCCTCACAACTTGTTTACAAGCCACAATCACCCCGCGTGAGAGGAACTTCTCTGGAAACCACATTCTTCGTGGGAATGCTCTGGCCGACGTGGGGGGTGTCCGGCGTGATTTGTGGCGCCCAGACTGTACGAATTCGGCCGTCCACACCGTCGACCGAAACGGCGGTCGCGTCGTCTGTGTCACTCACGTCAGTCAGGACGATGTCGTCGCATGGCTCGTCGACCCCGAGGAGGTAACGGTCGATGAGTGAATCTCTCGACCGCCGGGTCGCAACCCGGCCCCGAGGAGTCCGTCGCGGACGAATCCAGCGATGAGAACGCGAACGGTCAATTCGACCACGGAGCCGATACGGCTTGGTTAGTAGCTGAGGCGCTCGTTCAAACCGACTCGTACTTGATTGACTTCAGCCGGCTCTAATCCATTCACACTGGGTACGTCTCCTGACCGACTTGCTTCCCGAGTTCAACAGTTGTTGAGACTCGTAGTGGATTCCAGTCACCATGGCCGTGCCAACTCCGGAGGACGTCTTCAGTGCGAGCGAAGCAACCCATATGCCATCGCACCCCATACATCATTATAGTTAGTGAAGAACATGGCCAAACTGAGCGTCCCATTCCGAGCCCAGTCTCCCGATATCCACCGTAACGACCGGATACTACCCGTCACTCGATGGGTCGCGCGAATCATCATTCCCTTTCTGGCTGCGGCATTTCTCGTTCTCTACGGACTCCCGCACCGGACAGCCGAGTTGTTCGCCTGGACGATCACTCCCGAAATGACACCGATCATAATGGGTGCTGGCTACGGGGCTGGCGTCTACTTCTTTTATCGAGTCGCCACCGTCGAAAAGTGGCATACGGTCGCTCCTGTCTTCCTCGGTATCACGGTATTCACGTGGGCTATGGCGATCGCCACCGTCCTCCACTGGGAGAACTTCAACCACAGTCATCACACGTTCTACCTCTGGGTCCTGCTGTATGCAGTAACTCCGCTACTCGTGCCTGCCGTTTGGGTGTACAATCGGCGGTCCACTCGTCGGACCATCTCATCAGACGCCGTCCTGCTTCCACGGTCCCTCCGGGCGTTTGGTGGCGTTCTCGGCCTCGTACTCACTGGAGGTGCGGTTGTCCTGTTCGTGATGCCTGAATTACTTGTCGGTGCCTGGCCGTGGACAGTTTCCCCACTAACGGCACGGATTCTTGCTGGGTGGTTTGCGCTCTTCGGAGTCGTGAACGTGGCTGTCGTACTGGATCCACGCTGGAGTGGCGCGCGAATATTGATCCAGAGCCAGATACTCGGGTTCACTTTGGTAATTGTCGGCGTTGTCCGAGCGTGGGACAACTTCGACATTTCGAACGGACTGACGTGGGGAGTCGTCGGTGGAATGGCGCTGTATCTGATAGCCATCCTCCTCGGTTATCTCTGGATGGAACGTCGGTGACGTCCCTCCGACTGGCTCTGCTTCGGTGAAGATGCGCGCTCTGCTTTCAGCACAAACAGCCGAAACTGGGGCGTGCTGCCGCACGAACTCCCGCGGACGGCACGGCCGAGTGGGGATACCTGCACACGGTGTACAACACCATTCAGCAGGACGGAGACGAGCAGACAAGCGACGGTACTGGCCTGAACTCAGAACGTCTGAAGAAGGTACTAGCGCAGTTTCAACGAGCTGGCCCTGTTGACCCACAAGCGGTGATAGTTCTCAGAAGCTGTGCTGAATACAGAGGATGTATGCAGCATCGCCTCGCTCGTGGGATTCACGCTGGGCCGGGAGAGCGGACTAGTACTAGGGGCTATCCACTCCGCTGGCTTCTTGCTCCGGGACGACGTAGGCTTCGACGAGGGACGCACAACCTCGTCGAAGTCGTTCAGAGACTGCCTGGTCACTGATGCCGATTCGGTCGGCCATGTCTTCGAGATGAGTTTCTCGTGGAATCTTCCAGTAGCCGCTCTCGAAGGCCGTCAGCAGGGCGTCGCGCTGTTCGTCCGAGATGACCGTGGGGCTCTCGGCAGGGTTCGGGTTGTAGAGTCGCACGAGTTCGGTGGCCACCTCGTGTTCCTCGCAGTCATCACGAAACGCCCGAAGCGCGTCGCGGTCACGGAACTGGATGCGGAACTCCCAGGTTTCGGCCCCGCCCTCGGCGCGGAGGACGTCGCCGTCGTTCTCTATCAGCGGTTCGAGGAAGCGATCGATGTCCGGGTTCCAGGTTACCTCCAGGAGCGTTCGGTCGTCTACACGTGTGAGTACCTTCACGTTCTCGACGACAGCGTCGGCTTCGAGCGACTCTTCCACCGCGCGTGGGTCCGCCCCCACAATCCAGAACAGAGGCATGACTCCCTTGTTCGTCGGGATGACGCGCTCGACTTCGACGCTGATGTCGGGGAACGACTCGAACAGCCGTCCCAACCTGAAATCGGCGGCGGTAACCTTGATATCGATGATAACGACCATCTCTGCGTCTACAATCAGGAACGATGAGATGATGGATAAATACTCGCACGATGCCACTCTAGAACGACTCGCTCGCCGACACTGCGTCGTGGTTCGGTCGGGCCGTGGAGGACGACGTGACCGACTCGCGCTGTGTATTCAGCACGCGATTTCTATCATCTGCTACGGGTTACAACAGAGCCAATGAGGCATGAGGCCGGGTTTAGGACGCCTGTCCCTTTCGGATGGTTGCAGCTACCGCTCTATGATTCGGCACAGCTCGCAACGTCAGTTCGTCAGTTCCGGTATCGACCGTAATCGTTCCGCCACCGAGAACACGCTCACCGAGGCTCTTTGAAGTCTCGAGGCGGCTTACGTCGCTGAACTGAAATTCCTCTGAAGTCGAACGGAGCAGCCCGTGCCTCGTAATTACGCGTTCGTTTGTGATAATATATCGGACGTTCTGTCGGCGCCACCACGCGAGCGGAATCCACACCACGACCGTCAACACAATTGGCCAGAACCAGACGCTGAACGTCGGTCGAAATGATTGGTAGACAACTTCGTGTCTTTGAAGTTTAATTCCGGAAATTTTGTTGGCCATATGCGCATAGTAACACGGAAGCGATGTAAGCATTCACATTATCCAAATTGTTTATTCCAATGACGTCTGTCGGAGAATTGTCCTGTTTGCAGAAACATCGGATCTCATCGGGTCCGATCGACTGGAGGAGAGGTAGTACTGCCCGGGGAGGTACTCGCCGGACTCGTCCTCGACGGGGACAAGCGACTCCGGGCGGTCATCCGGTCGGCCGGCGGCGCGATGGACGAGGCGGGCGACGAGACCTCGGGTCCGTCTGGCCGTCTCGGTAGCGCCAGCGAGAACACGAGCGACGTCGTCGGGTCGGCGACGCTCGCGGCGTGGCGCGACGACAATCTCGGCGACCAGTCCGCACAGGGCGGCCGGCGTGCGACCGCCTACGGAACTTTGATGTATCCGTACCCTTCCGCCTCTCGCTTGGCGATGTCACCGACGCCAGACGGGACAGGGTCGACGTCAGGAAGGAGGTCCGATTCCGAGACGTCGAGCGCGCCCATCGCGTTTTCACAGGCCGTGAAGTCGACGCCCGCCTCCGAGAGCGACGCGACGAGTTCGGCGTGTTCGGTTTCCGCTTCGACCAATGCGTAGATTCCTTTCGCGTTCGTGACGAACCGGAGTTCGCCGTTGATGACTGTCTCGTCGGCCAGGAGGTTCTTCGCGTTCATCAGGGCCATCTCCTGATCGGTCGGGTCCCCGCTGGAGAGGTGGAGAAGCGTCCGAGCCGCCGGCCCGAGCGGTTGGCCGCTTCTCCCGGTGGATTGTCCGGCATCGCCGGCCCCTTCCTGAGCCCGTCCGGTTTCGCCGGCCCCTTCCTGAGCCCGTCCGGTCTCGGTAGACCCGAGCGCGCCGGCGGCGACTAACGAACCAGTACCCGTAAGGTATTGTCTGCGATTCACACGAGGACACACATCCGCGGGGGTGAAAAGAATTTTTCACAGAAAAATATTCGAACTGAATGTTACGAACGCGGCGTGAAAGGTGGCAGAGTAGAGGGGCCGTGTACACTCGCGTCGAACTACTCCCGGAAGGAACCCTGCCACCGGTCCATTCGCTCGGTCACTCGCCGTTCCAGCGTCGAACGACCGAGCGTCCCCGCCTCTGCGTTCTGGTCGCACGTCGAACAGAGGACGATGAGGTTCTCCGGGGCGTTCGCTCCGCCCTCGGCTTCCGGCCTGATGCGACGCAGGGCCGACGAGTCCATTCGCTCGCCGCACCACTCGCACGCACGGTTTGCGCGCTCGACGAAGAGATCAGTCTCCAGACCCGCCGGGACGGGCGGCGTCGACTCCGCGGTGTCCGACGACACTCGCGGCGTCCCCGACTGCGTCGTCTGCGGGGTGAACAGCCACACGAATGCCGCCCCGATACCGTCGGTGCGGAACGCGGTGTGGAATCCGTGGACGACGTAGGCGAACCCGAGCGCAGACGCCCCGAGAACTACCCACCAGACGTAGACCGCAACCCCGTCGAACGTCCCGTTCCACGCGGTAAACCCGGCGAACACTCCTGCGAGGAGTAGCACCACCACCGGTCCGCCCAGGTCGTCTTCGTAATCGACTTTGTTGTTGCTCTGTGACATCGTAGCATACGTCAGGGAGGCAGGATGACCTCCCCGGGGTCCAGTATGACTCTGTAATGTCACTTACAGAAGTTAAATTTTTCCCAACTTACACGTCGGCCGTCACATTCGCCGGAGCGAACCCCGCTACACTTCGGCGAACTCGGTTCCGCCACATCGCGGACACTCCTCGTACCGGAGTGGTTTGGGTGCGTGAAACGCGAGAGAGAACAGCGCCAGACCACACGACCGGCACTCGACAGTTGTGGGCATTTGTCACATACCCTCGCCGACTGTCATCGTGACTGTGGCTAAGTGCTTAGGTGACGTGCTCGACGTCGACGAAGAGGGTACGCCGAACGAACTCAGGCCGTTCGAGGCGCCGGTGATTTCTCGTCCAGGTCGACGAGTATCTGGTCGTCGTAGCTCACGGTGACGCGGTACCCCAGATACTCGAAGCGCATCGTCGCGTCGCCACTTCGCAGAACGGTTTCGACTGCCGCGGGGTCTATCGTCTCCAAGAGCGATTCGGGGAGGTCGGTCGGTGTGACGCCCTCTCGCTCCGCAACCGCTTCGACTACCGCGACGAGTGGTGCCTCCTGTACGGTCATACGCTGGACTTGCCCCGTGACAACACATCACGCCCC
>JBEPXT010000046.1:0-23119 GCA_041641795.1 Salinigranum sp. | reverse complement strand
CCGCGAATTCGTCGACGTCGACGGACGCTCCGCTCTCCGCGGGTCGGCGCGTCGAGAAAAGGGGGAATCTGACGTCCGGCGCTTAGATGACCATCTGGATGTCCGAGTCGGACATCGCCATCAGGGCAGTGCCGGCGCCGACGCCGGTGCGGACGCCCTCGATGAAGTCGTCCTCCTCGTAGTCCATCAGGTCGGCCGTCATCTGGCAGGCCTGGAACTCGACGCCGTTGTCGATGGCCGTCCGGATCATGTCCTCGACGGTGTCGACGCCTTCGTCGGCGATTTTCTTCTTCATCATCCGGGTGGCCAGGCCGTCCATGCCCGGCAGCACGCCCAGCGCGTTCGGGATGGGCATGTGCGGGTTGGCGACCGACGAGAGTTTCAGGTTCTTGGACTTCTCTTCGTGGAGCATGTCCAGCGCCCAGAAGGAGGCGAAGACGGTGACGTCCCAGTCCATCGCCGCGGCGAGACTCGACAGGATGAGCGTCGGGTACGCCATGTCGAGGGTCCCGTTGAGCGCGACGATGACCATCTTCGGCTGTTGCTGGAGGTCCTCGGCCTGCGCCTCCTCGATGTCGTCGAGTTTGGCCTGGAGTTCCTCTATCTGTTCTTTCAGTTCTGCGGGACTCGGCTGCGTCGCTTGGTCTGGTTGCGTGCTCATGGGTGGATTCCGTCTGTAGTCGAGGGACAGCGCGTCTGGCGTCGGGCGCCCCGAGACAGGCGACGCGCGCGCCACCTCACGGGACGCCGTCGCCTGCACCGGACCCGGCGGCCGCCTGCTCTGCCGGGCGGCCCGTCGCCGGATACTGTCTTGTCCTCTACCTCCACTATTACCCAAGAAACCAAAAAAGCACGGTTCCCGTTTCCAGTATTCTGAGAAAACGAGGATGGACTGACCGACGCTTTCTGCTGATTATCTCCGGGGCGGACGGCTCACCTGTCTTGTATTGGGTGAACACTCGTACGCCGACGGGGGAGCGACGAACCGGCCCCCTCTCACTGACCGGTCCTACCGGTCGAATTCGGCCGCGTCCTCGAACGGGCGCTCGCTCACGATTCGCCGGAGGCGGGCCGTGGCGTCGTCGTCGAACCTGAGGACGCGACGCCACCACGGGCCCTTCCCGGAGTCGTTCGAGAGTCCGGTAACGATGCTGTTGGCCGTCGCGCCGGCGTCGGGTGCCGAGAGAGGAACCGCCCGCTCGTAGAGGCGCGACGCCTGCCCGCCGGCGACCAGCACCCGGGCGTCGACCGTCTCCCGCTTCAGGTGCGCGTTGTTCGAGAACCGCTCTCGCCACCGCGCGTCCAGGTCCTCGACGTCCGGGTCCGCGAACACGCCTTCGACCTCGAACTCGCCGATGACGTACGCCCCCCAGTCGGGAGCAATCCAGTCGCTTGCCGCTCCGGGGTCGCCGTGCAGCGACAGCGTCGCGTAGAACAGGAGGTAATCGCCCGGTTCGAGCCGCGACAGCGGCCCGGCCTTGACGCCGTGTTCGTCGCCGTACGTGTCGGCCGAACACCGGGGGTAGCTGGCGAACTCGGGGTCAAGGTGGACGGGCGTCTCGCGGACTGCGTCCGGAATCGGAACCGTCAACTCCAGGTCCGCGTACGTCGGGACCGGAACCCGCGTCGGCTCCCGTTCGGGGATGGGTACGTACTCGAAGCGACCGTCGGGGTAGATTGGCCCGCGGAACCCGGGCAGGTTGGTGTTGGCGGCGACGTTGATGGCGACTGTTCGGGGCACGTGACACCTCGACGGTCTACGGGCGCCCTCTTAGAGACGCCCGGTACAGCTCCAGCACCGGGTGAACGCCGCGTCGGACTCGTTTTCCGCCCCGCACCGCGGGCACGTCCGAACGCCCGTCGATTCGGGGCTCACGTCCGTCACGCCCTCGCTGAACGCCTCGCCGTCGGTCGGATTGAGCAACAGGTGGATGTGGGGGTCGACCGCCCGCTCGACTCCCGAGTCCCGCTCGGCTCCGTCGTCCCCGTCGAATCTTGCACCCTGGTCCAGCGGCGTCCCCTGCTGTACGAAGTACCTGTACAGCAGCAACTGAAAGACAGTCAACCCGACCGCGTAGATGACTATCCATCCCCACACGTCCATGTCTTGGTATTGGCTGTCGTATTACTTCGACTCTTCGGTGAGCGCACAGGTTCTCCCGGTTCGGGGGGGACAGGTCCGCTGGTCGCCGACGGTCTACGGTCGTGCGCCGGCCGTACAGCCCCTCCTCCCGGTAACCACAGGGATAAGTACCCGTGATACCAAGGCCCGGATATGAACTACCGGACGCTCGGGACCTCCGGCGTCGAGGTCAGCGAAGTCGGCTTCGGCGCGTGGGTCGTCGGGACAGACTGGTGGGGCGACCGAACCGAGGAGCAGGCGGTGGAGATGGTCCAGCACGCGCTGAACCGGGGTGTCACCTTCTTCGACACGGCCGACGTGTACGGGCACGGCCGGAGCGAAAAACTGCTCGGGAAGGCGCTCTCGGAACACCGCGACGAGGTGGTCGTCGGGACGAAAATCGGCTACGACTTCTACAACAACCCGCAGGCCGGCCACGGCGAACTCCCGAAGCGAATCGACCCCGAGTGGATTCGCACCGCGGTCGACCGGAGCCTCGACCGACTCGGGATGGACCACGTCGAGTACCTCCAGTTGCACAACGCGAACGTCGACGAGGTCACCCCCGAAGTCGTCGAGGCGCTCGAGGACCTCCGGGCGGAGGGCGTCGTCGACGCCATCGGGTGGGCGCTGGGTCCGTCTATCGGGTGGCTGGCCGAGGGCGACAGAGCCGTCGAACTGGAGTTCGACGCCATCCAGACGGTTTTCAACGTCTTCGAGCAGGTCCCCGGACGCCACTTCCTGGACAGCATCGACTCCGCCGGGGCGGACACGAGTCTCATCGCCCGAGTACCCCACTCCTCGGGCCTCCTGAACGAGCAGGTCACCCCCGAGACGGAACTCGAATCCGGCGACCACCGCGCTCACCGGCCGAACGAGTGGTACGAGACGGGCTGGGAGAAAGTCGACGCGCTCCGGTTCCTCGAGCGCGGACCGGACGGGGCCGGCGACCCCTCGGCCGACGGCGACCGAGACCGAGACCGGACGATGGGGCAGGCCGCCATCCAGTGGCTGCTCGCCCACGACGCCGTCGCCAGCGTGACGCCCACGTTCCGCACCCGCGAAGACATCGACGAGTGGGCCGCCGCCCCCGAGACGCCGCCGCTCTCCGCGGCCGAACTGGCTCGCGTCGAGGACCTCTACCAGGAGAACTTCGGCGTCTCCCGCGACGACGGCATGGACGCGCTGCGGTCGTCGGTCGGCGGCGCCGACCTCGACGGCACCGGGATGAAGAGCGCGGGCGACTGAGCACGGTCGGACAGACCGGCGAGCGGCTCCCGCGACTCGCGGCGATTGGTTCTTCGTTTTCGACGGACGACCGACGAGCCCCGTCTCCGCACTGAGGCGACGAACTCCCGGCTCAGGCCAGGAAGACGTGTCGCGGCCGGTCCGTCAGGACGTCGCGACCCCACTGGACCGTGTCGCTGAACTCCTCGGACCGGAAGAACTCCATCGCGTCGGACCGCGAGCGCCACTGGCTGGAGATGAACATGTCGTTGTCGGCCTCGTGGTTCACCATCAGGTCGGTCTGCTGGTGGCCGTCCATCCCGTCGAGCATCCCGCCGACCGTCTCGAACTTCTCGACGAACTCCTCCCGGTAGTCGGGTTCGACCGTGTAGAACATGCCCATGGTCCCGAACCCGGACTCCTCGCCGGCCCGCGAGACGACGCCAGGGAGCTCCGAGAGGAATCCGGCGGCGGTCTCCGCGGCGGACTCGGTCTCCCAGACGCTCACCACTGCGGCCCGGCCGCGCTCCCGGGCCTCGTAGACGGCCGTCTTCACGTGGGTCCCGTAGTGGTCGAAGTTCGACCGGAGCCCCTCGACTTCGTCCACGAGTTCGTCCAGGGGGGCCTCCGAGTAGAGCACCGTCGCGTACACGTCCTCGCCGTGGGGTTTGCCGGCGTAGATGTCCATGTCCGCCAGTTCGCCCCGAATGTCGCCGTCGCCATCGCCGTCGCCGTCGTGCGGGTGGTCGCCCTCGCCGCCGGCCTGCCCGTGCGGGTGGTCCCCCGTCGGACTCTCGCCGTGGGGGTGACCCCCGGATTCCCCGTGCGAGTGGGTCGACTCGCCGTGCGGGTGCCTGCCGGACTCTGCGTGGGCCTCACCGCCGGCGGGCGGCGAGTCGGCGTCCCCGGTCGGAACCGTCTCGCCGGCCAGGAACGCCCCCAGGTCGGAGGGCGGGAAGCGCCGGCCGACGTAGAACCGTCCGAACTCCCCGTAGCGGGAGGACGCGGGGTCGAACCGCATCTCGTAGACGATGTTCTTGATGTCAACCGGGTCCGCGCCGAACAGCGTCACGCCCCACTCGTAGTCGTCGAGGCCGACGCTGGAGGAGATAATCTGCGTAATCTTCCCGGCGTACTCCCTGCCGATGTCGCCGTGCCCCGACATGAGGTCCTTGCGGTCCTCGAACGGCAGGTCGTACCAGTTGTACGTCTCGCCGCGGCGCTTGTTCATCGGGTAGAACGAGACGTACTCGTCGTCGGGGATGTCCGGTTCGAGTTTCCCCTCGATGTAGTTTCGGAGACCCGGGTCCACCTCGTCGGGGTCGCCCTCGAAGTACTCGGTCGAGACGTACCCGCTCACCTCGGTCACAGACACGTACGACGTCGGCTGGCAGGTGTACGCGGCGAGCGCCGACTGCTCGAAGCGTCGCTCGGCCGCCGAGAGCGCGTCGAGCGTGGGGCGGAGGTGTATGACGAGCAGGTCCGCCTTGTGGCCCAGCACCGAGAACACCGCCGACGCGCCCTCGTCGGCGTCTTCGAGACGCTCGTGGGACTGGAGGTACTCGACGCCGTCTCTGACCACTCGTTCGCGCTCGTTCTCCGGCGCGTCTCGCCAGGCGTCCCAGTCGACAGTCCGGAAGTCGTGCAGGACGTACCACCCCTCGTCGGTCTGTGGCGGCTTCACCATACGCCCCCCTATAGGACGGCCCAATAAAGGGCCTTCTGAGTCCGGCAGTCGTCTCGCGGGTCCGGGGTTCGAGCGTCCGAGACTCCGGCGAATGACCGCGTCACCGAAACCCTTTCACGAGACCCCCGACCAACCCGATGTAATGCGGAAGAGCGGACCGCCGCGGGGGCTCATCGCGTACCTGGTGCTGGAACTCCTGCGGGAGAAACCCCGGTACGGGTACGAGATACTCAAGGAGATACAGGAGCTGAGTGGCGGTCACTGGGAGCCCTCGTACGGGTCCGTCTACCCTATCCTCTACAAGTTCGAGGACAAGGGCTGGGCCCGGCGCGTCGAACGGGAGGCGGAACCCGACCGGAAGTACTTCGAGTTGACCGAGGCCGGCCGCGACGAACTCGCCGAGAGACGGGTCGAACTGGGCGAGAAGGCGCGCGACTTCGCCGAGGTCATCCTCGGGTTCTACCACGTGTACGTCGCCCTGGCGACCGGCGACCGGTTCCAGGTGGCCTGCCCCGACGACGTCTGGTGTTTCGACGAGACGTTCAGTCGCTGGATCGTCGAACAGATGATTCGCCACCACGAGCGAGATTTCGGGTCGTTCGACCGCATCGACGACCCGCCGGAGGCGTTCTACGCCCGACACGGCATCGAGGAGTGAGTCACGGACGGCTCAGGACAGCATCGTCGGTCCGAAGACCAGCAGGAGCAGGGACGCCAGCATGATGAGCCCGACGCTGGTGGTGATAGACCGGACCCACGTGTACGGGTTGTCGACCGGGAGCCGCGAGACGACCGCTTCGGCGCTCGTCCGGAGGATGCGTCCCCCGTCGAGCGGGTAGCCGGGGATGCAGTTGAACAGCCCGAGCTGCAGGTTTATCCACGCGGTCCAGAACAGGGCGTTGGCGAGCAGGAACGCCCCGCCGCCCAGCGCACCGAGCGGTCCCTCGACCACGTAGAAGTTCGTTATCGCGCCGGTGAACCCCGGGAAGTTCGGGATGCCGAGAACCACCGAGGCCAGCGGCAGGATGAGCGCGACGTACACCAGCCCCAGGGGCGACTGGGAGACGGCGTCGCGGATGAGGCCCCCGCTGTCGGGGCCGCCGTCGCCGCCGAGCAGTTCCAGGTAGGTCCCCGCCGGGTACGACTGGACGCCGAAGTCGGACAGCAACAGGCCGCTGGTCCCCGGGAAGATGTTGACCCCGAGGAACCCGTTCCCGTCGCCCGGGTTCTCGCCCAGCGTCACGGCGTACGTCTCGAACGACCCGTCGACGTACGCCCGGAGTTCGACGGTGTCGCCCGGGTTCGTCCCGTCGAGCGCTCGCTCCAGGTCGTCTGAGGAGCTGATTCGCTCGCCGCCCAGACTGGTCACGATGAAACTCTCGTTGGCCGGCGCGCCGCTCTCGTTGAGCGGACCGCCCTGCGCCGCCCGCGTGATGTACGCGCCGACGGGAACGACCCGCTCCCCGGCGGTGGTCGAGAGGCGGGCGAACGTCCGGTCGGCGACGGCATCCTGGAACCCGCTGGTCGTGTGGACCTCAGTTCCGTTCACGGCCGTCACGCGAATCGGGTCCTGTGACGGCCTGACCGTGATGTTCGCCGGGTTTCCGCCGATGGACCCCGAGATGATGAGCGACCGCTCGACGGTGACGCGACGCTGCCCCGCGTCGTCGACGACAGTCACCTCCACGCGCCGCTGGTCGGTCGACCGCAGCGCGGCGTTCAGGTCCGATTCGTTGGACACCGACTGGCCGGCGACGGCGGTGATGCGGTCACCGCCGCCGATGCCGGCGGCTTTGGCCGGGGACCCCCGGTAGGCGTCGTTGACGGCCAGTCCCGGAGCGACGCTGAACGCGCCGATGACCGGGCCGAACAGCAGTGCGAAGGCGATAGCCGTCACCGCGAAGTTGTTCATCACGCCGGCGGCGAACATGCGCGTCCGGGCGCCCCGGTCTGCCGCCCGCTGACTCTCCTCGTCGGGTTCGACGAACGCGCCGACCGGCAGGAGCGTGAGGAAGACCAGCCCCATCGACTCGATGTCGATGTTCTCGACGCGGCAGAGCAGTCCGTGGCCCCCCTCGTGGACGACGAGGCCGACGAGCAGCCCGAACAGGATTTCGGGGGCGACAGACAGCGGGAGGAAGTCGTTGACGCCGGGAATCACCAGGAAGTTCCGGGGTTCGTTCACCGCCGTGGGGGCCGGCGGGTTCTGCAGAATCGACAGCCCCTGGAACAGCAACAGCAGGAACGTCCCGGCCATGATGACCAGGGCGATGCCGACGCCGACGTTACTCCAGGCGCGCCACACCCGCCGGGGCTGGGCTAACCAGTCGAGGAACGCCCGCCCCCGTTTCGTGTGGAGGGTCGTCAGCGGCCCCTGAATCCGGACCGAACTCGGGAGCACGCCGCGAGTTTTCAGGAAGAGAGCGAGTGCCGAGTAGGCGAGAACACCCGCAAGTATCCATACCAGCGTGTTCATCGACTCAAGGGAAGCCCTCGGCGGGCAAAGGCGTTCGGGTTAGCTGTCGACGGCGGCCGATTCCGGTTCGATTTCTATCTCCGTGAACTCCGACTCGTCGCTCCCGCTCAGGGCGCGCCAGGCGAGGTATCCGCCCCCTCCGACCAGGGCCGCCACGGCCAGGGCGCGGCCCAGTCGCCGCCCGCGCGACCCGCCGCTATCGTCGTCGTTCGGTTCGGTGTCGGTGCCGTCCGCCGTTCCTCGACTGAATCTCATCGTTGTCTCTCCATTCTCGCCGGGTGGTACCGGGACAGACGCGTCTGCCCCACGGCCCCGGCGTCTCTGCCTCCGGTTGGGCGCCGCGGATTATAAAGATGGGAGCGGAGGGCCGGACGGATTCCACCTCGCCCCCGACCGCCGCCGCGGACGCGGCTGCGGTGAGAGGACCACTGACGGGCCGACCAAACGCCGGGCGGCCCGGGGATGCGGACACCGAAGACTCATCACGCCGCGGGTCGTCACGCCTCCCGTGTTCGACGCCAGTCACTACGAGGTCCGGCAGAAGGTGCGTCTCGGAAACAAGTACAACGTCTACGAGGGAGACGGCCAGGACCCCATTCTGGCGTCCGCACAGAAGCGATTCCGGTTGAAAGAGGACTTCCGGTTCGAGGACCCCTCGACCGGCGAGGAACTGTTCCGGGTGAAAGCCAGCAGCATCCTCGACGTGGCGTCCGCCTACGACATCGTGGACAGTCGCACGGACGAGCACGTCGGGTCGGTCAAGCGAAGCGCAATTTCCTTCGCGAAACACGAGTACGCGCTGCTCGACTCCGAGGGGACGCAGGTGGCCACGATTCGCGAGGACAGCGTCCCCATGGCCGTCCTCCGCCGGTACGTCACCACGCTCGTCCCGTTCTCCTACGACATCGTCGACCCGTCCGGGGCGATACTCGGGTCGGTGGAGGAGGCGTTCTCGCTGCGGGACCGGTACACGGTGGACCTGACCGGCGGGGACCTGGACCCGCGACTGGCGGTCATCGCCACCGTCGTCATCGACGCCATCGAGGAGAACTGACGGGGCGTATACTCCCACGACCGGACCAGACCGCCCGTGACCCGAACTCCTGTCGCGGGGTGACGATCCGTTCCCAGTTCGCCAGTCGCCGCTGCGACCGTCGACGCGGCCGGTCACCCCTCGCGTCGAAGCCGTCGGACCACGAAGTCCTGGTCGAGTTCGCCCAGGAACTCGCCGAGTCGCGGCCCCTCGGTGTCGTCGAAGAACAGGCGGTACCCCGCCTTGAAGAAGTCGCTCACCTCCAGGTCGTGGGCCCGCGCCGTCTCGTAGATTTCCCCCTGAATCTCCTCGCCCGTGTGGCCGTCGGCGACGAACGCGGCCAGGTCGTCCAGCGCCGCCGCCGTGTCGGCATCGAACGAGGCGTCGGGCAGCGACGACTGCAACCGGTAGTTGTACTCGTTGTCCATCCGCTCGGCCCAGGCGCGGGCCTTCTCGACTCGTTCGAGCGCCTCCTCGATGGCCCACTCGGGCGTGTCCTCGTCGAAGTGTCCCTCGTTTCGCGCCATCCTGACGCGGAGGTCCCTGTCGTCGGTCATTCCGAGGACGGCGGCGAACGTGTAGGGCAGGCGAACCCGCTCGGACCGTACCTCGTCGACGACCATCGGGTACGCGCGCTCGGCCAGGGGCCGGAGGGTCTCGTCGTCCGCTTCGCCGAAGAAGATGCGCTCGAACCGGTCGAACTCGTCGACCAGCAGGTCCACGCGAGAGAGGTCGAGGTCCTTCGCGCGCTGCGGGTTCCGGACGAAGAAGTACCGGAGCACCGCCGGTTCGAGCAGGTCCAGCACCTCGGCGACGGTGACGACGTTCCCGGCCGACGAGGAGAGCGGTTCGCCGTTGAGGGTGAACCACTCGTAGACCATCGGCACCGGCGGTCGGTCGCCCAGGACGTTCCGGGCGATGTCGTCGCCGCTCGGCCAGGATCCCTCGGCGTGGTCCTTGCCGAACGGTTCGAAGTCCACGTCCAGCACCCGCCACTGGGCCGGCCACTCGAATCGCCAGGGGAGTTTCCCCTCGCGGAGCGTCGCCGTCCCCTCGTGGCCACAGCCCGCTATCTGCTGTCCGCCGGCTTCCAGGCCCTCGCAGACGTACTCGACGGTCCCCGCGTCGAGGTCGACCGACCGGATGCCAGTCGTCAGCTTCCGGCACTCCGAACACTGCGCCATGAACGGGACGTAGTCGTCGTCGACCGTGTCCTGGTACTCCGCCAGGACCTCGCGCGCGGCGTCCGCGCTGGCGAGGACGTGTCGCGTCACGTCCTCGAACGCCCCCGACTCGTAGAGGTCGGTGTTCGACACCATCTCCACCGGCACGCCGACGAGGTCGGCGCTGCGCTTCAACAGGTCCGTGAAGTGTTCGCCGTAGGAGTCGTGCTCGCAGTCGTCGAACGGGTCGGGGATGTCCGTGTACGGTTTGCCGAGGTTCCGGCCGAGCGCGCCGGCGTCGACGTCGCTCAGTCCCACCACGTTCCAGTCGGCGTCAGCCAGCGTCCGCGGGACTTTCCTGAGCGCGTCCCGGTCGTCGCTGGTGAACACCTGTCGAACCTCGTGTCCGCGCTCCCGGAGGACCTGCGCGACGAAGTAGCCCCGCATTATCTCGTTGAAGTGTCCGAGGTGCGGAACGCCGGACGGCGAGACGCCGCCCTTGACGACGATGGGGTCCTCCGGGTCCCGGTCGAGTATCTGGTCGGCGATTTCGTCCGCCCAGAACGCGTAGTGGCCGTCCGGAGACGGGGCGCCGACGCCTGCGTCCGCCGGGTCGGATTCGTCCCCGGGGCCGGACCGGTCGTCCGGTTCGTCGGTCATCGCTGTGCCCAGTAACTCGGCTCCGTTCCGCCCCCGGAGGGGATGACGTCGGTGCCGTCGTGGTCGCCCCGGAGGACTGCTCGCTCGATGGCCGCGGGGTCGGTCCCGTCGAGGACGATGGTCCGCATGCCGGAGCGCTCTATCAGTTTCGCGGCCAGGAGGTCGACCGGTGCGGACGCGCCGGCGTCGCGGCTCATCGGGGCGATGACGTCGACGAGTTCGGCGGCCGTGAGCGCCTCGTACTGCTCGGCGTCGTCGTGTTCGCTCGGGTCCGCGTCGAAGACGCCGTTGACGCTCGTCGCGTAGACCAGCAGGTCGGCGTTGACGTACTCGGCGAGGGCCGCGGCCACGGCGTCGGTCGTCTGGCCCGGCGCGACGCCCCCCATGACCGACACGTCGCCCGTGCGAATCGCGTCGCCGGCCTCCTCGTAGTCGTGCGCGACTTTCGGGTCGGTCCCCGCGCCCAGTGCGGCGATGAGCAACCGCGCGTTGATGCGCGTCACGTCGATGCCAATCTGGTCGAGTTGCACTTCGTTGGCGCCCAGGTCGCGGGCCGCGGAGATGTACTCGCGTGCCACGCCCCCGCCGCCGACGACGATGCCGAGTTCGCAGCCCTCCCGGGACATCGACTCGACGACGTCGGCGTGTGTCTCGACCCGATTCGGGTCCAGGTCGGGTGCGAGCACGCTCCCGCCGATAGAAATCACGACTCTCATTGCCCCCGGATTGCCGAGAGTCGGTCTTAAGGGTTATCAAAACGCGCACGCGGAAGCAACACTAAAGCACGTACGGGGACCCTGTACGCGTATGCAGGTGCTCGGCGTGGTCGGGTCGGACGCAACCGACCTGCTCGACAGACTGATTCCCCGTCTCGACGGGCGCGTCGCGACGGTCGAACCGCTCCCCGACGCGGAGGCGTCGGTCGACGAGACGACTGCCGATGCCGTCTACGCGCTGGGGTCGGACGGCACGTGGGTCGGTACCGGCGACGGCCAGTCGCTCCCGACCTTGCTCGACTCGCTGGCCCCGGACACGGACGTCGCACTCGTCGCCAACTTCCCGGAGGCGGGCGTTCCCACGGTGGCCCTCGGCGACGCCGAGGCCCAGAACGTCGTCTACCGGGCCGACGACCCCGAATCGGCCGACGTCGACGCGGTGCTGGACCTGGTCGACGAGGGCGAACCGCACGTCACCCTCGAAACGCTGGTCGAACGCGCCAAACAGTCCCCGCGGGCCGACCTGGCGGGCGCGATAGCCACGTTCACCGGGCGCGTCAGGGCGAAAGAGAGCGAGGACGACGCCCGGACCACCCACCTCCACTTCGAGAAGTACGAGGGCGTCGCCGAACAGCGGATGGACGCCATCGCCCGCGAACTCGAATCCCGGGACGGCGTCCACGACGTCCTCCTCTACCACCGGACGGGGGTCGTCGGCGACGGCGAGGACATCGTCTACGTCGTCGTCCTCGCGGGACATCGCGAGGAGGCGTTCCGCACGGTCGAGGACGGCATCAACCGCCTCAAGGACGAGGTCCCGATATTCAAGAAGGAGACTACCGTCGACGAGGAGTTCTGGGTTCACGACCGGACGTAGGTCGCCGGCCACTCCAGGTCCTCGGGTCTCGTCGCTGCACGCTCACACCGCCCGTTCTCCTCGCGCACCCCGCAACCGAACCCCGATTTCGACGCAGTTTGCGCGCGCCCCCGTCGAACACGGGCACTCGACCGCAAATCGGCTGGAAAACCCATGATTCGCCGGTCCGTACCGACGACACACACGTGCCGAGGTGGCACCGGCGACCCGGTGAATCGTCGTGCGACCGTCTGACACGAGCCGCTCTCCGGGACGGGCTCACGGCCATATTTGCCACTTTATGCGCTCGATAGGCCATAATTAGATATTAAAACTGATAGGTGAAAGAAAGTCTTAAAACGATTCATAAAAAGTCTCGGACCCTCGTGAAACGTTTTGAAGTGAACTCTTTTTGTGGATTCAGCCTGAAAGGAGCCGAACTGCCCCTAACGGTCCTGCCTTTATATGCCCTCCCGTCTGCATAGGACGATTCGAGGCACAAGGATGAGCGCAACTGCAAAACCCTCCACGGAAGGTCCGTCCAAGGAAGAGCGACTGAAGCAGTATCTGGTCGAGAAGGCGGACGGCGGCGAGCTCTACTTCAAGAGCAAGTTCATCGCGGACGAGGTCGGTCTGTCGCCCAAAGAGATCGGCGCCCTGATGGTCAAGCTCCGCGACTCTGCGACCGACCTCACCATCGAGAAGTGGTCGTACACGAGCGCCACCACGTGGCGCATCGAGAGCCCGGCGTAATCTCCGCTGTACGCGCCCCTCCGAGCGTAGACCCCCCGAACGCACGCGAACCGCCCTGATACTCCCGCGGGCCTCCCGGCTCGCATGTTCCCATCCGTACGCCGCCAGGCGCCGCTTTCTCGCCGCGTACTCCGGCACAGTCCCGTGCGCGAATCGGATGCACCACGACTGCAGGGGCTTTATACCGTCCTGCTTCCTACACGGGCCTGATGGATTCGCCCGAACGGGTGGACGGTCCGCCGACTGGGGCACTGGAGTCGGTGTTCGTTCTCCGGGAGACACACAGGGACGGCGACCGAATCTTCTACTACGGGGATTCGCTGGTCCCCCGGCAGATGCTCCTCCAGGAGGTGTGGCCGGTGTTCAGAGACGCCGGGTACGAGGTACAGTACGCCGGCCGTCGGAGCGGCAGCATGGACGTACTCGTCGTCGAACCGCGGTCCCAGGGCATCGACGAGATTCCGTGGAAGAACATCGGCCTGTTCGTCGCGACGGTGTTCTCGACGCTCCTGGTCGGTGCGTTCGGCTGGTACTACATCCCGCTGTCGGAGATACAGCGTAATCCGCTGTTGCTGCTGCGCGCGTGGCCGTTTACCGCCGCGGTGCTCGGGGTTCTCTCGGTCCACGAACTCGGCCACTACGTCGTGGGCCGGTACCACGGCGTCGACGTCTCGCTCCCGTATCTCATCCCCTTTTTCCTCCCGTTCGGGACGCTCGGTGCGATAATCCGCATGCGCGGGCAGGTGCCCGACCGGCGGGCCCTGTTCGACATCGGGGTCGCCGGGCCGCTGGCCGGACTCGCGGCGACAGTCGTCGTCACCGTCGTCGGCCTCTTCCTGTCGCCGTTCCCCGTTCCCGCAGACGTCCTTGCCGAGGGCGGTCAGGTCATCGTGTTCAACAACCCGCCGCTGCTGGACATCCTGGCGACGCTCGTGGGCCAGCCCACCGAGTACGCGAACGACCCCACGATGACGGTCCACCCGGTCATCATCGGGGGCTGGGTCGGGATGTTCTTCACCGTCCTGAACCTCCTCCCGGTCGGTCAACTCGACGGCGGCCACATGGTGCGTGCGATGCTGGGCGAGCGCCAGGAGTCGGTTGCGGCGATGGTTCCCCTCGCCCTGTTCGGCATCTCCGCGTACCTCTACTACGGCCTCGGGAAGACCCTCAGCGAGTCGGTCGGCCTGTGGGCGTTCTGGGGGCTGTTCGCCACGTTCATCGCGTACAACGGGCCGGCACAGCCGATAGCGGAGACGCCCCTCGGCTGGAAACGCATCGCCGTGGGCCTGTTCACCTTCGCGGTCGGCGCGCTGTGTTTCCTGCTGGTTCCCATCGAGATTCAGCCGGTCTGAGGTCGGTCTGGACGCACCGGCGTCTGCACTCCGGGTGGGGGACGCCCGGTATCGAGAGCCCGTCTACTCGGACGCGTGCGTGTATCCCCGGTCCGGGAGCGGCTCCCCGTCGATGGTCACCCCGCGGCCGGCCGGCGTCGCCCGTCCGATTGCCGTGACGGCGACGGGGCTCGCGTCTCTGGCCCTGTCGAGTTCGGCTTCCGGGACGGCGAACACGAGTTCGAAGTCCTCGCCGAAGTACGCCCCCATCTCGCGGCGGTCGGACTCGCCGGTGCTCGCGGCGTCCACCGCAGGGTCGACCGGCAGGCGGTCCCAGTCGACGTCGAAGCCGCAGTCGCTCGCCTCGGCGAGCTGGTGGAGCGACCGGGCCAGTCCGTCGCTCGAATCCATCATGGCCGTCGCGTGGTCGGCCAGCGCTCGACCCGCTTCGACGCGAGGGGTGAACTGGAACAGGTCGTTGCCGCGGTCCGCGTCGCCCCGCTCGAACGCCCGGACCGCGGCGGCGCTTCGGCCGAGGGTCCCCGTCACGCACACCACGTCGCCCGGTTGCACGCCGGAGCGCGGTACCGGGTCCGACGTCTCTCCGAGCGCCGTCGTCGCCACCGTGAACTCCTCGTGGCCGTCCAGGTCGCCCCCGACGTACTCGGCCCCGACGGCCGCACAGACGTCGCTGGCGCCCCTGACGAACGACCGGATGGCGTCCTCCTCGAACGTGGGGGCGCCGTACACTGCGACGGCGGCCGTGGCCCGGGCGCCCATCGCCGCTACGTCCGACAGCGAGGCCCCGACGGCACGCCACCCGGCGGTGTACCGGGTGGTGCCGTCCGGGAAGTCGGTCGTCTCGTGGAGCATGTCGGTCGTCAACACCTGCCCGTCCACGACGGCTGCGTCGTCGCCGGCCGTCGGGAGTTCGGCGGCAATCATCCCCAGGGCCGTGCGCTCGTCCATGGACGGGTTTCCGCGGCGGCAGTGAAAAACCCCGCGTCACGGTCGACAGAGGCGTCGTATCTGGCGCGCTCGGCTCCGGCGGTTCCGTTTCGGAGGGTTAATGCCGCCGCTGACCGACTCCCGGGACATGGCTCGCGAGAACCTCCGCGCTACTCTCCTCGGTTTCGCCGGAGCGCTCGTCGTGTTCGGCGTTCTGTTCTATCTGGCCGGCGTCGAGGACATCCTCTCGCAACTCGCCCAAGCAGATACGGGAATCGTCTTCGCCGTCTTTCTCGCCACGCTCGGGTGGCTCGTCGCCTGGGGCGGGGCGCTCCGGACGGTGCTGCAAGTTCTGGGCGTCCCTATCTCCCTGTATCGAGCGTTCCTCGTCTTCACCGGTGCGATGTTCTCGAACAACATCACCCCGTTCGGTCAGGCGGGCGGCGAACCGGTCACGGCGCTGCTCATCTCCCGGATCGCCGACGCCGAGTACGAGACCAGCCTCGCCGCAATCGCCAGCGTCGACACGCTGAACTTCGTCCCGTCTATCACAATCGCCCTCATCGGTGCGGGCTACTTCGCCACCGAAGTGGCCATCGGCCGCCGCATCGAGGCGGCCATCTTCGCTATCGGCGTCCTGGCGATAGTGGTCCCCTCGGCGGTCTACCTCGGGTGGCAGCGCCGGTACGAACTGGAAGCCCGGGTCGTCGACGCCCTCACGCCGGTCATCCGTCGGCTCACCCAGTCAGTCCCGCGGGTGCCCGTCCCGACGGCGGAGGGCGTCGAGAGCCGCATCAACGGCTTCTTTCGGGCGATAGAGCGAATCGCGACGAATCCCCGGGAACTGGCGCTCGCGCTCAGCCTGTCCGCCATCGGGTGGCTGCTGCAGATGGTCGGCCTGTGGCTGGCGTTCTACGCCATCGGCAGTCCGATTCCGTTCTCCATCGCCCTGTTCGTCGTCCCCATCGGCGCCATCGCTGGCGTGACGCCGCTTCCCGGCGGCGCGGGCGGCATCGAGTGGACGCTCACGATTCTCGTCGACGCCGCACTCCCTGCGGTGGGATTCGACACCGCGGCCGCGGGCGTGGTCATCTTCCGGGCGTTCGTCTACTGGACGCCCACGCTGCTCGGCGCCGTGGTCATGAGCGTCACCGGGGCGCGCCGCGGCCTGCTCCGCTGACGCGGGTCACCCCGCGGCTGTTTCGCCGCGGGTTCGCCGCCGCGGCCGATTTCGACAGCTCGGGTTCCGCCGCCGGTCGCCGGCGGCTGGCTCGCGGTGGACACGTCACGTCCGCTGTCGTACGAATACGATGGGTTTAAACGACCGCTGACGGAAAACACAGCCATGGTAACCCTCTATGACGTGCCGGCGGACGAGCTCATCGAGGAGGTCGCCGCCGAGCTCGCGGACCGAATCGAGCAGCCCGAGTGGATCGAGTTCGCCAAGACGGGCCCCAACAGGGAACTGCCCCCGCAGCAGGACGACTTCTGGTACGTCCGCGCCGCCAGCCTCATGCGGAAAGTCGCGATAAACGGACCGGTGGGCGTCGACCGCCTCTCCACCGCCTACGGCGGTCGCAAGCGCGGCACCACCCGCTACCGCGTCGCCAAGCCCCGGCAGGAGACCGGGAGCAAGAACGTCATCCGGACGATTCTCCAGCAGCTCGAAGAGGAGGGCCTCGTCGAGACGGCCGAGGGCGAGGGCCGACGAGTGACCAGCGAGGGGCGCGGACTGCTCGACGCCGCTGCCGCCGACGTGCTCGAACGCCTCGACCGACCCGACCTCGAACGCTACGCGTAGACCGCCGGTATTCTTCGACGTGACACCGTGATGCGGGGAGTTCGACGTCCGTAATCGTTTTCCGAGTTTAGCCGAAACTTTCAGGTATGAGCGGAAACCCCGACGACGACAGGCTCGAAGAGCTCCGAGAGGAACGCCTGCAGGAACTGCGCGACCAGGCCGAACAGCAACAGGACGCCGCGGCCCAGGGGGAGGCCCAGCAGGCCGCCGAGGAGCGCGCGGAGGCCCAGAAACAGGCGCTGCTCAAGCAGTACCTCACCGACGGCGCCCGCCAGCGCCTGAACGCGGTCCAGATGTCGAAACCCGAGTTCGCCGAGCAGGTCGAACAGCAACTCGTCGCCCTGGCCCAGAGCGGACGCATCCAGGAACGCATCGACGAGGACCAGATGAAAGACCTCCTGCGAGAACTCCAGCCCGACTCCAAGAGCTTCAACATCCGTCGGCGGTAGATGGACCTCGCGCTCCTCTACAGCGGCGGGAAAGACTCGACGCTGGCCGCCCTCCTGCTCGATTCCTTCTACGACGTGACGCTGGTCACCGCCCACGTCGGCGTCACCGACGACTGGCGCCACGCGCAGGCCGCCGCCGAGCGACTGGGGTACGAGTTCGAGACGGTCGAACTCGACCGGGACGTCGCCCTCGCGGCAGTCGAACGGATGGTCACGGACGGCTTCCCGCGGAACGGAATCCAGCAGATGCACGAACACGCGCTGGAGGCCGTCGCCGGACTGGAGTACGACGGCGTGGCCGACGGGACGCGGCGGGACGACCGGGTGCCGACGGTCTCGCGGGCCCAGGCCCAGAGCATCGAAGACCGCCACGGGGTCGACTACATCTCGCCGCTCTCCGGGTTCGGACGCGGAGCCGTGGACCGCCTCGTGGCGTCCACCCTCGAAGTGGAAACCGGGCCGAGCGAGACGATACCGAAGGCGGACTACGAGGGCGAACTCCGGGCGCTCCTCGCAGACCGACACGGGGAGGGAGCCGTCGGCGACGTCTTCCCCGACCACGAGCAGACGTACGTCCGCGGGCTCCGCGAGTGACGACGACGCCCCGCCGCGACGACGCTCCAACACCTTCAAGCGGTCCCTCACCCAACCGCGCCGTATGTACGACCGACTGAAGGGATTTCGCGACTTCTACCCCGGGGAGATGGCCGCCCGGCGGGAGGTTTTCGACGGCGTCGAGCGCGTCGCCAGCCGGTACGGGTTCCGGGAGGTCGGCACCCCGGCCCTGGAGCGGACGCAGATGTACGTCGACAAGAGCGGGGAGGAGATCGTCGAGGAACTGTACGCCTTCTCGGACAAGGGCGACCGGGAGGTGTCGCTGACGCCGGAGTTGACGCCGACGGTCGCCCGGATGGTCGTCGATAAGGGCCAGGAGCTGTCGAAGCCCATCAAGTGGTACTCGACCCGCCCGTTCTGGCGCTACGAACAGGTCCAGCAGGGGCGATTCCGGGAGTTCTACCAGACGAACGTGGACATCTTCGGCTCGTCCGAACCCGAGGCCGACGCCGAGATTCTGGCGTTCGCGGCCGACGCCCTGACCGAAATCGGCCTGACCGCCGACGACTTCACGTTCCGCGTCTCCCACCGCGACATCCTCGGCGGCCTGCTCGCGTCGTTCGACGCCGACGTCGACACCCGGGCGGCCATCCGTGCGGTGGACAAGAGCCAGAAAATCGAACCGGCGGAGTACTACGGCCTGCTCGTCGACGCCGGGTTGACCCGCGACCAGGCGCGCCAGTTCGACGACCTGCTGGCGACCGGTGACCTCGACGAACTCGTCGCGTTCGCCGGCACCGACCGCGTCGAGTCGGCGGTCCGGAACCTGCAGGCCGTCCTGGCGGCGGCCGAGGACTTCGGCGCCCGCGAGTTCTGCACGCTCTCGCTGGAGACGGCCCGGGGGCTCGACTACTACACCGGCGTCGTCTTCGAGGCGTTCGACACGACGGGCGAGGTGTCGCGGGCCGTCTTCGGCGGCGGGCGCTACGACGACCTCATCGAGGAGTTCGGCGGCCAGCCCACCCCCGCGGTCGGCGTGGCGCTCGGCGACGCTACGCTACAGCTGCTCGCTCAGCGCGCCGGCGTCTGGCCCGAGGAGGACCTCTCGACCGACTACTACGTCCTGCAGATAGGGGACACCCGGTCGGTCGCCGCGCGCATCGCGCGCGACCTGCGGGAACGCGGCTCGGTCGTCGAAATGGACGTCGCCGGGCGGAGTTTCGGCTCGCAGATGTCCTACGCCGACGGTATCAACGCGCGCACCGTCGTCATCGTCGGCGAACAGGACCTTGAGAACGACGAGGTGACGGTCAAGGACATGACCACGGGCGACCAGACGACGGCGCCCGTCGACGAGTTCCCGGGCGACCTGGACGCCCCGACCTACGACGACTTCGCCTGACGGCGTCCGCCGACCGCGAGGACGTCCCCGCGGTCCCGCAACGCCGCGTCGCCGGAACACTCCTTCGCCGAAACACCCCTTCGTTTCGATTGGAGAATCGACAGATTCGACCGCGACGACTCGACCGGAGTGGGCCGGCGCAGCGAGTCGGGGCGATTAAGCGCCGCTCCGTCGAATCGGGTGGCATGCGCGCGTTCCGCATCGCCTACGACGGGCGACCCTTCCACGGGTTCCAGCGGCAACCGGACGTCCCCACCGTCGAGGGGCGACTGTTCGAGGCGCTCGGGGAACTGGGCGTGTTCGAGGGCGACAGGCCGCCCGGATACGCCGCCGCCGGCCGGACCGACGCCGGCGTCTCGGCGCTCGCCCAGACCGCCGCTTTCGAGTGTCCCGACTGGTGCTCCCCGGCGGCGGTCAACAGCGTCCTCCCGCCGACGGTCCGGACCTGGGCGGCCGCCGACGTGCCCGACGCGTTCCACGCGACCCACGACGCGACGCGACGCGAGTACACCTACCACCTCTACGCGCCCGACGTCGACGACGAACGCGCGCGCGCCGCCCTCGACGCGCTCTCCGGCGAACACGACTTCCACAATCTGACGTCCGACCGGGCCGGAACCGTGCGAACGCTGTCGACGACCGCTCGACGCGACGGTCCGTTCCTGACTGTCACCGTGGCGGCGGGCGGGTTCGCCCGCGAACTGGTCCGGCGCGCGGTCTCGCTCGTTCGCGCCGTCGGGAGCGGCGAGGCGCCGCTCTCGAAAGTCGACCGGGTGCTGGACGCCGCGCCGCTCGACGGACCCGGGGGCGTCTCCCCGGCGCCGCCGACGCCGCTGGTGTTGACCGACGTGACGTACCCGGCGGTCAGCTTCGAGACGGACGAGGCGGCGGTCGAAAGCGCCCGGTCGGCGTTCGAGGACCGCCGCGTCGCCGGACTCGTCGGCGCGCGCGTCGCCGCCACCGTCTCCGACGGCATCGCGGCCGATTCGGTCGACCACACCGATACGGACGCCGCGTAGGCTAGTCCCAGGCTGGCGGCCAGAGGTCCGCGGCCCGCATCCCGCGCTCGAAGTCCGTCTCGCGGAACGACGTCCTGAGCGCCTCCTCGTCGAGGCGCTGTACGTCGTCTTCGCCCGCGAGTTCGCCGACGAGCAGGGCGGCGAGCATCCCGTGCTCCCGGACGTTCCGGTCGTCGACCTTGTCGCGCGTGTCGGCGTGGGTGTGCCCCCACCCCCGCCCTCGCTCGTCGCTGGCGCTGTGCAACTGGAGGGCCGGAATCCCCGCCCGGACGAAGGGCCACTGGTCGCTGAACGGGTGCGGGTCGCTCTCGACGTCGATTGGGTGGCGGGTGCGCTCGCTCACGCGGCGGGCCACGCGTTCGGTGACCTCGGAGGTGTGGGTCATCGCGACCAGGTCGCGGTGCCGTCCGGCGCCGTCGACGTTGACGACGGCCCGAATCCGGTCTCCGTCGAGGGTCCGGGCCAGGTGTTCGGACCCGACGAGGCCGACTTCCTCGGCGCCGACGCCGACGACGCGGACGCCGAGAGGGAGGTCCATCGCGTCGAGGACCTGCGCGGCGGCCACGACGGTGGCGATGCCACAGCCGTTGTCGAGCGCTCCCTCGGCGATGTCGTGTGCGTCGTAGTGGGCCATCAGCAGGAGCGTCTCGTCGGTGTCCGGCCCCAGGTGGCCGACGACGTTCTGGCTCGTCGCCGGGGCGGTGCTGGCGGACACGGACAGGCGGACGTCGCTCTCCCCGTCGGCGTACTCGCGCAACCACGCCCCCGTCTCCTTGCTGACTCCGGCGGCCGGGACGGCGCCCACGTCGTCGAACGCGAGGGCGCCCGTCGGCGGTAGCTGTCCCGGTACGTGGTTGACGAACACGAATCCGGCCGCCCCCTGCTCGACGGCGTGACCGTACTTCTCCATCCGGTGGACGAAGCGCCCGCCGCCCGGGGTCGTGGTGCTCGCGACGGCGACGTTGCCCGCCACGTCGGCCTCGTCGATTTCGTCGGGGGTGCCGTGCCCCACGTCGACGAGTCGGCCGCGGACCTCGCCCTGCGGGGAGTAGGGGAGGGCGATGGCCTCGAAGGACCGTTCGACCGGTTCCCGGAGCGTGAGGTCGGTCGTCCCGCGGGTCCACCCGAGCACGTCGAACTCGTCGGTCCGGACGTCGGTCACGCCGGCGTCGCGGAACGCGTCGGCGACCAGTTCGGCCGCGCGCCGTTCGCCGTCGCTTCCGGCCATCCGGTCGCCGATGGCGGTGAGCGCGGAGAGAAACTCCCACGCCGTGTCGTCGACCCAGGCTCGTCCGAGCGCCTCGTAGGCCTCCATACCGTCGTCTCGGGCGTTCGAGCTACATGAATGACGTGGTGGGGTGGACGCGGGGACGGCGAGTGCGTGGCGGGACGTCCCCGAGGGTTCATATCGGATGCCCGGACCAGCGGGAACCATGCGCTGACGAGCGACCGTGGTGCGGTCGAGGCGGGCGTACAGCGCGCCGCCCACGGGGCTGTCCACGTGCTGTCTGTTCGCACCAGTCGGAGCGGTCCGGTCCGTCGCGGCCCAGCGTCGACCGACCCGCTATCGTCGGTCACCCGTCGTCGCGGCGACGCCCGGCGCCGTCCAGTCGACGGACGTACTCGGGCGGGACGAACTCCGTCGTGTACGTCCCCCTGCCGCGCCTGTGGAGTGGGTGGCCGTCCGCGCCCAGCCCCGCGGCGTCGACGACGAGAACGACCGGGTCACTCGCGTGGCGCCGCCCGACCTCCCGCGCGTCCGCCACCGTCCCCGAGAGGTGGACCTCCTGGCGTCCCATGGGCTCGATCCCTTCCCGGAGTATCGACTCGGCGCTCTCCGGGGCCGTCCCGTGGTAGAGGCGGTCCGGTATCGCCTCGGACTCGCCGCTGGTCGTCCCCTCGTCCAGGTCGACCGGAACCGAGTGCCCGTAGGCCGCGCGAACCCGCGTCGCGTCCCCGTCCTCGTCCAGTTCGAAGCGCCCTTTCGGGTCCGCCGCGACGACGGCGGCGAGGTGTTCCTCCCGCGCCCACGGGTACCGGTCGGTGACGGCGGCAGCCAGCGCCGGCCACTCGACCCACCCGCCCGCCGATAGCGACAGCCCCGCGTCGTCCGGGAAGTGCCGGAGGGCGCCGCTGACGAACTTCGACAGCCGAATCCGTCGGTCGGCCGCGAGTACCTGTTCGGCGTCCTCGCCGCAGGCGGGACAGGTCGGACTCGTCGCGTAGCCGTGGGCGGAACACCGGTAGACCGGGTCAGTCACGGATACGCCCCGGTAGGGCCCGGCGGTGGAAAACCGGCACGCTTCGCTCAGACGTCCACGTTGCAGGCGCTCCCCGCGGCTAGGTTCCGCTCCTCGATGTGGGCGACGAGACAGCCGTAGTTGCAGTACTGCCCGGTCTGCCGACGGCGCCCGTCGACGCGTTCTTCGACGAACACCGGGTCGTGGGACTCGACGTCACAGCCACAGAATGTGCAGTCGGCCGGCATACGAACGAATGGGTCTCGGGACCAGTCAAAGCTGTCGCCGTCCCGGGGGCGGGACCGTTCGGCCGTCGTCCGGCCGGGAAGCGCCCCGCGGCGGCCGATTGACAAGGCTTACGGCCGCCCCGCCCTACGGACAGCGCATGAGTTCGGTTCCCGAGCGGAGCGACGTCGACACCGGATACAAGTGGGACCTGGGTAGCATCTTCGCCAACGAGGACGACTGGGAAGCGGCCTACGAGGAGGCGGAAGACCTCGTCGAGGAGGTGGCTACCTACGAGGGGCAGACGACCGAGAGCCCCGAGACGCTCTTCGAACTGCTCGAACTCCACGAGTCGACGATGCGGACGGTGGCGAGGGTGACGGCCTACGCCAACCTTCGAAGCAGCGAGGACACCCGGAACCAGGAGTACCAGGCCCTGAAGGCCCGGGCCCAGTC
>JBEPXT010000045.1:0-23162 GCA_041641795.1 Salinigranum sp. | reverse complement strand
TCGGTGCGTATCGGGACCGAGGCCCGACCACCTGTCGACCGGCGCGGGCTAGATGTCTAGCTGGGGTCCTCATTGTGTTCGTCGGCGAATGGTACTGTACGCGCGCAGCGCGGCGGGTCGACAGCCACCGGTGGGCGGCCTCAACCGAGACGCACGTGAACGGGGGCGTTCGCGGACTGGGCCGCCTCTCGCCGGAGCGACCCGCTCCTGGCCCGGCAGTCAGTCGGTCGGCGGGGGGACACCGCGGGTCGGCACCCGGTCGCCAGGGCCAGACGCGCCGAATCACGCCACACCGGACCCATGATGGACAACACTCACTTCCCGGACACTCCCGGCGGTCTGCGACTCGTGGACGCGGGTCACGACGTCGCCAGGTCGCGGGCGGTACCGGAGCCAGAAACCGTTCTCGAGGCCCTCGACGACGAGGACTGCCGCGAGATGATTTGCAGGGTCACCCAGCGACCCATGACGGCGCGGGAGCTCTCGACAGCGTGTGACCTGCCGCTCTCGACGACCTACCGGAAACTCGAACTGCTGAACGACGCCTCGCTGCTGGAAGGACAGACCAGAATCTGCACCGACGGCAAGAACGCCCAGCAGTACGTGCGAGCGTTCGAGCGAGTGCTCGTCGACATCAGGGAGGACGGCACCCTGGAAGTCGCGGTCCGAACCGGCGCCGAGCAGTGACGCGCCCTCGCCGGGGCGCTCACTCCGTCGCGTCGGGGACCCTCCACTCCTCGTCGAGTCTGATGGCTCGCCCGGCCTCGCTCGACCGGTAGATGGCGTCGATGACTCGCTGGACGAGGAGGGCCTGTTCGACGGAGTTTCTCGTCGGTCGCCTGTCGCCAAGAACCGCATCGAAGAACGTCTCCTGGAGCGTCGCCCGGGGGTCGTCCACCGAGTCGGCGACGAGTCGCTCGTCGGCGTAGTGGTCCCGGCCGACGGTGTGGCTCTCGTAGACGTCGAGTTCGTTGCCGCCGATGGTGAGTCGGACGCCGGCGTCCGTCCCGCGGACCAGGACGTCCTTCGACGACGGCCGGTTCGTCGCCCAGGCGACTTCCAGCGAGACAGTCGTCCCGTCCTCGCATCTGACGAACGCCGAGGCCGAGTCGTCGACGTCGAACGTGGCCGTCTCGGCGCGCCAGTCGTCCCAGTCGTCCGGGTCGGCGTAGTCCTCGCGCGTCCCGAACTCCGAGCGGACGCTGCCGCTGACCTCGGTCACCGTGGGGTACCCGAGCAGGAACAGCGTCAGGTCGATGACGTGGACGCCGATGTCGATGAGGGCGCCCCCGCCCGCCGTCTCGCGCCGCGTGAACCACGACCCCCGAGAGGGAATCCCGCGCCGGCGGACGTACTCCGCCTCGACGTGCCGGACGTCGCCGAACCGGCCCTGCTCCCGGTAGGCGTCGAACAGTTCGGCCCCGGCGGAGAACCGGTTCTGGAACCCGACCATGCAGACGCCGGGCGACTCCCGGGCCGTCTGGACGATGCGCTCTGCGGCGGCCAGACTGTGTGCCAGCGGTTTCTCGACGAGGACCGAGAACCCGGCCGCCAGGGCGCGTCGGGTGGCCGGTTCGTGGACCCGGTTGGGCGTGGTCACGAACACGGCCGTCAGGTCCGGGTGGGTCTCGTACATCTCCGCGAAGGTCTCGTAGGTCGCGGCGTCGAACCGGTCGCCGAACCGGTCGCGCGCCGTCGAATCGACGTCCGCCCCCGCCACGACAGTCGCACCGAGGTTCCGGGCGGTCCCGGCGTGTCGGCGACCCATCCCCCCGAGGCCGACCACGCCGACGGTGACGTCTTCCATTCCGTTTCCCATGGCCCCGGGTTCGCCCGGGCGAGCATAAACGTCTCTATCCGTCAGACAGTCGTCGCTGTCTACGCTATCCGGCGGGCAGTCGTCACTGTCTCCCCGACGACCACCTCGCCGTGCGGCGCGCGCCCCGGATAGAATACGATTTCCCCGCGGATGGAATTATGGTCCGTCCGCCGAGAGTAGGAGACGAATGATAGAACTCACGGTCCAGGAGGTGATGACCACGCCACCCCCGACTATCGCGCCAGACGCCCCGGTCCGGACGGCGGCGAGACGGTTGTCGACCGGGAGACGGACGCGCTCGTCGTCGTGGAGGGGGAGTACGACCTCCGCGGCGTCGTGACGCGCGCGAGCCTCGTCGAACTGCTCGCGGAGGGCGGCGACGGGAACCGGCCGGTCTCGGCCTGCCCGTCTCGACCCGTGCGCACCATCGAACCCACCGCCTCGGTCCGACGGGCGACCGAGCGACTCCAGGCGGGTGGATTCGCGCCCCTCGCCGTCACCTACGGCGACGTTCTGGTCGGCGTGCTCACCACCGCCGACCTGGCGCCCTACGTTCCGCGCGTCAGACTGGAGGCGGGCCGCGGAGTCCCTGACGACGGGGGACGCAGTGGCGGGGACGACGGTGCCGGCGAGAACGACGGCGACGTCGCTCGCCGGTCGAGAGGCGAGAACGCTCACCGGTCGAGAGGCGAGAACGCTCACCGGTCGAGAGACGAAGACGCTCGCCGGCCCGGAGACGAGAATTCCGACCGAGACGGGAGCCACAGTGGTCGGCGAACCGGAATTGCGGCGGTTTTCAGACGGGAGGACGACTCCGAGACAGGGACCCTGGACGACCCGCCGAGCGCCGAATCTGGCGGCCGGGGCGTTTGCGTCTCCCGCCTCCCACTGACGGCCCCCGCCGTTTGCGTCAGGGCCCGCCGAGCGAGGCGGCGTTCTCGACGAAGCTCTTGATTATCTTCCCCTCCGCCCGGTGGAGCGTCTCGCTGCATGTCGACTTCGCCAGGTCGACCGACTCGGCGAGTTCGGTCAGCGTACACCCCCGCGGCGTGTCGTAGTAGCCCTTCTCGACTGCCGCCTGGACGAGCGTCGCCTGCCGGTCGGTCAGCAGTTGCTCAGGGGTGACCTGGTGCTGTATCTCCTCGACGGTGTAGGGGATGTTGAACGCGTCGAGTTGCTCGCCGAGCAGGGAGAGGCGGTCGTGTGCCGTCGTTATCTCCCAGACCGCCTCCCCGGCCACGATGTCGAACGGCATCTCCAGTGGGATGCCCGAACTCACGACCGGAAAGAGGAGCGTCGGTTCGTCCGTCTCGAACTGGACCAGCACGGTGTCGCCGTGTTGCTGCAGGAGTTCCAGGTCGGTAACCGACTCCTCGCGGTCTATCTTGCGGAGCACCGCCGCCATCTCGTCGGCCGTGACTTCGACGAGGCCGACGCCGCTCTCGTCGTCGGGGAGCGCAGACAGCACGCGGAGACACGCCTCCGGATGTTCGCGGCTGATGCGACCAATCCAGACGTCGTCGGGAATCTCGATCGTGAGCGTGGCGCGGGGCATCTCTCGACCGAACGTGTTCGGCCACGCTCCCAGAACCTGTTGGCGAACATGTTCGGCCGCCGCCCGGTGAGGACAGTCGGCGAGGTGCGTCACTCCCCGTCGGAGAGAACGTCGACGGCGACGTACCGGTCGTCGCCGAGGGCCGCCCGGACTCGCGCGTGCCACGCGTCGAGGAACGCCTCGCGCTGGTCGTCGCTCGCGGTTCCCTCGACGAGCGCCGGGAGGTGCGCCCTCGCGTCGCCGAGGGGCGGCAGGTCGCCGACGCGGTACCGGACCTCGACCCTCCGGTCGGTGTCGGTCCGCTCCAGCACGTAGGTTATCGGTCCGGGTCCGTCTCCCTCTGCATCCGCCGACGTGTCTCTGGCCGTCTCCTCGTCGTCCGCTGGGTCGTCCATCTCGTCACCCGCCGCGCCGTCGAAAACGAGGAGGTTCCGTCGGTTGCCGAACCCCCCGGCGAGGCCGCCGAACCCTCGCTCGTCCGTCGCGCCCGTGACGTACGAGAGGATGCGCGACGTGACCCCGTACCGCTGGTCGTCGGGCGCCCCCCGCGCGTGGACGGTCACGTCGCTCCGGACCGGAACCGAATCGGGGTAGAGCGCCGCCAGTCCGGCCGCCGCGATGCGAAAGCCGCCCGCGGCGGCGGGACAGGAGTGCCCGGCGAGTTTGACCACGTCCGCGTACGACACTTCGAAGGTCTGTCCCGGGCGAGTGACCCCGAGGACGTCGGCCACCGGGTCCCGGACGCGAATCGGGTCCAGGTCGAGTCCGTAGTCGACGCTCTCGGGCCACCCGTCCGTCGCGTCGTACGCTCCGGGAATGGTCTCCGCCTGCGCTTCGCGCCCTGCGTCACCAGGGTCGCCGGCTTCGGACACGGTCAGGGCACCCAGATGGCCGTCAGCACGGCGTCGTCGGTCTCGACGGTCTCGAATTCGAACCCTCGCTCCGAGAGTTTCGGATAGAGGTGCTGAGGAGCGCGGTCGTTCACCTGCAGGAGAACCGTGTCCTCGTCCAGTTCCGCCAGTCGTTCGAGCGTGAGGGTCAGCGGTTTCGGCGGCGGCGACGTGCTGACGTCGAGCGTCTCTCGCTCGCGGTCCTGCGGGACGTTCGTACCGGCAAACGGGGCAGTCTGCGCCATACGTGAACGTCGGGTCCTGCGTCCTCCTGCCTTCTCCCGAAGATGTTCGGACTCGCCCCGGACCCGCCCCAGACCCGATTCGCGTCCGTCTTCCGCGACTTCAGCGTCTGCGTTGCCTGCCGAGCGAACACGTTCGCGTGAGGCTTTTAGCCCGGGCGCGTCCTGCCCGCTAGCATGGAGACGATAACCCGCTCCCGGCGGCTCTCTGCCCCCGCAGAGCGCGTCGAGGCGCTGATTCTGGACGACCTCCCGGCGTTCCTGCGGGTCGCCGGGTACGACGACGTGACCTTGACCGACGAGGGCGTCGTCGTGGAGCGCCGACTCGGGATGGCCACCCTGGAGATGACCCTCCGCGTCGAGGACGACGCCCCCGAGACGCTCGCGGTCACGATGGTCGACGGTCACTTCGAGGAGATGACCACCACCTACGACGTCGCGGCCGACGGCGACGGCGCCGTCGTCACCGCGACCACCGAGTTCACTCTCGACGACGTCGTCGGGGCCGTCCTCGAACCGGGCCTGGTGAAGCGACGCCGGGGCGAGGAGTTCGAGACGCAGTTCGATTACCTGGAGGAGTCGCTCGAAAACGAGTCGGCCGTCTCCAGCTGAGGCGGGCGAACATATTCGGGACGCGACTTTCCGCCGCGTCCCCCGAAGTCACCGCTATCAGACGCATGCATCCGCAGGACATCGACACCGACCGTCGGCCGTTCGTCCTCATCTGGGAGGTCACCCAGGCCTGTGACCTCGCCTGCAAGCACTGCCGGGCGGACGCCCACCCTGACCGCGACCCCGAGGAGCTACCGACGGCCGAGGGCAAGGCGTTGCTCTCGGAGGCCAGCCGGTTCGGGGACGGGCAACTCGTCGTCCTCTCGGGCGGCGACCCACTCGTCCGGGACGACCTGGTCGAACTCGTCCAGTACGGGACCGACCAGGGCCTCCGGATGACGCTGACGCCCAGCGGCACCGCCTCACTCACGCCGGCGGTCATCGAACGGCTCTCCGGGGCCGGCTTGCAGCGACTGGCGGTGAGTATCGACGGGGGGTCCGCGCAGGTCCACGACGCCTTCCGCGGCGAGGCGGGCAGTTTCGACCAGACGGTCGCGGCGGCCCGCGCCGCCCGCGATGCCGGCCTCCCCCTTCAGATAAACACCACCGTCTGTCGCGAGACGGTCGGCGACCTGGCCGCGGTCCGGGACCTGGTGGCGGACCTCGGTGCCGTCCTCTGGTCGGTCTTCTTCCTGGTCCCCGTCGGCCGCGGACGGGTGCTCACGCCGGTGTCGCCGGAGCGGGCCGAGCGAGTCATGGAGTGGCTCGTCTCCGTCGCGGACGAGGCGCCGTTCGGCGTCAAGACCACCGAAGCGCCGCACTACCGGCGCGTCGCCATCCAGCACCACCGGGAGGCGGCGGCGACGGCGGCCGCACCGCCCGACGCAATCGGACGGCGGACCGGCGTCCGGGCCGGCGACGGGTTCGCGTTCGTCGACCACCGGGGCGAGGTGTTCCCCTCGGGGTTCCTCCCGAAGTCCGCCGGGTCGGTGCGCGAGGAGCGCCTGGTGAACATCTACCGGAACGCCCCGCTGTTCCGGCGACTGCGAGAGACGGACCGGCTGTCCGGCAAGTGCGGGGCCTGCCCGTTCCGGACCGTCTGCGGCGGCAGTCGGTCCCGGGCGTACGCCTACACGGGGGACCCCATGGCGAGCGACCCGCTCTGCGAGTACGTGCCACCCGGCTACGACGGCCCGATGCCGGAACAGCAGCTGTCCCGGTCGGACTAGCCATCGTGCGTCTGTCGAGTGGGCGGTGACCGTCCCCCGCCGCATCGACGGCGCGGGGCCGAACGTGTTCGGGGGCAGGGACAGGCCGGTTCGTCCACAACCTGTCTCGTATGCGCGGCATTCCAGGCGACATCGACGTCGACAGCCAACCGCCCATGACGGTCCCCCTGCGCCACTTCGTCGTGGCGACGGGGCTGCTCGTCGTCGGGGCGGCCCTGGGGGTGGTCCTCTCGCTGGTCCCGGGGCTCGATTACCGGGCGGTGAGCCACGTCCACCTCCTGCTGGCCGGGTGGGTCGGGATCACCATCATGGGCGCGATGACGCAATTCGTCCCCGTGTGGTCGGGCAGACAGCTCCACTCCCGGCGGCTCTCGGTCGTCCAGCTGTGGCTGGTCACCGGCGGGCTGCTGGTGTTCGTCGCCGGCCTCCTCACCGGCGAGTTCGCACTCGGCGTCGTCGGCGCGACGGTGCTGCTCGCCGGCTTCTGGACCTTCGCGTACAACGTCTTCCGCACCCTTCCCCCGGTCCGTCGGATGGACGTGACCGAACGGCACTTCGCGATGGCTCTCGGCTTCCTCGTGCTCACCACCACGTTCGGCTTCTTCCTCGTTCACGACCTGGCCTGGCGAGTCCTCCCGTTCGGTCCCGTCACCCACGCCTCGCTGCTCGGGAGCCACCTGACGCTGTCGGTGTTCGGCGTGATACTCACCACCGTCGTCGGCGCGCTCTACCAGCTCGCCCCCATGTTCACGCAGACCGACCTCTCGCGGGGCGACCGGACGCTCCGGGCCGTCGAGGAGGTGGGCTACCCCCTCGGAGTCGTTCTGCTCGCGTGGGGCCGACTCGTCGACGACGCGCTGGTCGGGCAGGTCGGGGGCGTCCTCGTCGTCGCCGGCGTCTTCGCCCTGGCGGGCATCCTCGTCCACCGACTCGCCGACGCCCGCGTCGAGTGGAGCCCGCTGCTCTCCCGGTACGCCGTCGGCGCGCTGGCCCTCGCGGCGTGGGCCGTCGCGTCGCTCCCCGCCTGGCTCGCGGACCCGCTCTCGTTCGACGCGCGCTTCGGCGACCCGGTGGGCGGTCACCTCCTGCTGTTCGGCGCCGTCGGGTTCGTCGTCCTCGGCACCCTCTACCACGTCGTGCCGTTCATCGTCTGGGTGAACGAGTACAGCGACCGCATCGGCTACGAACCGGTCCCGATGGTCGACGACCTGTACGACTCGCGGGACGCGGCGCTGGAACTCGTCCTGGTCGTCAGCGGGTTCGGACTCCTCCTGGTCGCCGAGGCGTTCCCGTTACCGTCCATGCTGGAGGCGTTCGCCGGGGCCCTCGCGCTGACCGGGTTCCTCCTCTTCGCAGGGAACCTCCGGCGGACGATTCGGGACCACAGCCCCCACTCGGTTCTCGAACTCGTCTCGGGACGCGAGAGCGGGGAGGCGTCGGACTCGGTGCTCGGCGACGACACGCCCGCGACGGCCCCCGACTCCTCGGCCGTGGCGCCCACTGATTCCTCGTCCCCGACGGCCCCCGAATCCAGCACCGGCGACTGAGCCGGCCCGCCCCGGACGGCGAGAAGGATATGCCGTCGGGGCGCCTCTCACCTCTCGTGAATACGAATCAGTTCGAGTGTCCGCTCTGCTCGTGCACCTGCCGGACCCAGAACCACCTCCGCGAGCACCTGCACGAGGACCACCGCAAGAGCGCCGTCATCGACGCGTACCTTGCTGCGCTCTCGGCGTAGCTCCGCGAGAACAGGACAACGCGGCTAGAACGGGAGGTTCCGGGTATCGGCGTCAGACGCGTCGGCGCCGGGTTCTCGTTCCGCGTCGGCCCCCTCGTCGGATTCGAGGGCGGCCAGTTCGTCGTTCACCGACTCGCTGTTCTGGTGCATCGGGTGCAGGCGAACCGAGACGCGGTCGTACTCGTGACGGTCCGACAGGCCGTTCCAGGCGCGGGAGGCGCCCCGGGCGAGCGTCAGCCCCTGCGGACAGAACTCCGTCGTCGGCGTGAACTCGGCGCGCAGGACCGACGGGTCCTCCGCGTCCAGAGCGTAGCGAAAGCCGGCGTCCGGGTGCCGGCGGTCCTGGTTGAGACGGGCGAGGTTGTACCCGAACGTGACGTCGTACACGCCTCGCTCCTCGAACAGTTCGCGGGCTATCTCGTGGACCTCGACGTGGGCGTCGCCCGTGAGGACGTCGTGCCCCTCCAGGTGCGGCCCCGGGGCGGGCAGGTTCTCGGCGACGAACGCGTCGTCGTCGTCGAACCCGTCTCCCCCGCCCGAGCCGCCGAACGACGGTAGCGGTGACATGACACCAGACGCTAGTCGTCCCAGCACCCTGGGCCTGAGTCCGAACGTGTTCGGGTCTCCGGCGAGTCACTGGCCGCCCGTTTGAACACCCACGAGTCGTCCGCGTTCTTCGCGTCGGCGTCTCCACCCGCGCTCCTCATCACTACTTGATTCTTGTGCTGGACATGTTCGAGCGCTTCCCAGCGCCTGGCAATCGGCACGACTGTTAGGCCGTGTCACCCCCTTCGTTCCGTCGCGATGGCCACGAACCAGTCCGACTCCAGTTCGGAGCGGCTCTCGGGACCCGGCGGTCCGTCCGCGGTGACGGAGCCAGTGGGCCGGACGCCCGCGCTGTGGCTGGAACTCGAGGTCCGGCTTCCCGACACGCTGGACTGCCTGCTGGCGACCTGCGACGTCTCCGGGTCCGGACAGATTCAGCTCGTGGGGACGCAGTGTCACCTCACGCTGGAACGCGACGACGGGGACGGCGAGTCCGGGGAGGTGTACACCGCGCGACAGGACATCTGTGACAACTGCGTCGGCCTCCGGTTCAGCCAGCCGGGGTGTACCCCCGAGTTCCTGCTGGTCAGGGACGACGTCGTCGTCTTCTGCGCGTACCTCGACGACCGAGACGTCCTGGAGGACGTGGTGGCGGACGTCCGGTCGGTCGCCCAGGAGGTCCGCCTGCGGCGACTCACCAGGGCGACCGAGGACGTCCGGCCCGGCGGCGGGTCGGCCCCTGGACGCGTCGAGGCGCTCTCGCTGACGGACAAGCAGCGCGAGGCAGTCGAGTTCGCCATCGAGATGGGCTACTACGAGACGCCGCGGCGGGCGTCGCTCGGCGACATGGCCGACCGCCTCGGGGTCAGCCGGTCCGCGCTCTCCCAGCGTCTCAACGCCGTCGAGCAGAAACTCGTCACCGAACTCGCCGCCGACCTCTGACGGCCGGTTCTCGACGCGGCTGGGACCGCGGTTCAGTTCTCGTTGCGGGTGGGGCAGCGGTTCGGTTTTCGTTGCGGGTGGGGTCACGGTTCAGTTCTCGTTCGCAGCCGCCGCGGCCGCGATTTCACATCGTCTGTGGCCGGACCTGTCGCCCGTTCGTCGCCGTTGGCGGACGCGTCGAACGCTCTCCCTTAGAGAGCCGACTGAGGGTCGATTCCGGTTCGTCGTGACCGGAAAATCGGTAGATTGCTGCGGGGTGACACTGCCAGCTCCACCCCGCCCTCCGACACTCTCTCTGAACTGACAGTCGCCTCGACGCGAGCGCGCTTATAAATCCCTTCAATATGCAGACGCACCCCTACGGTCGACGGTTCCCTTCCCTAGCGTGTGCATGAACTAGTACCCCGAGTGAGGCGTGCGGTGGCCCCGCGGTGGGGTCCCGTAGCGTCACGCCACCGGTGGAATCGACAGGCGTACCGCCCGGCGGCGTCCGCGAGTGAGCGCCCCGCCGGCGACCGGAGGGCGACCGATGCGTAAGCAGACGGTGGTCGTCCTGCTGGTCGTCGCCGCGGTGTTGCTCCCGATGTGGTTCGTCGCGCTACACGGCGAACCGCCGTCCGAGGAGGTCGAAATCGACCAGTCGGTGACGGACATGCGACCGCTCCAGGAAGTCGTGGACACGCCGAACAAACTCTCGCCCAGCCAGGTGGGGGTCATCGTCTGGGTGGCGCTGGGCCTGCTGATGGCCGGCGTCGCCGTCGCTCACCGCTTCATGAACCAGGCCGTCAGGCCCGGGTCCCGCGAGGGGCCGATAGCCGACGGCGGCGTGGGCGTCCCCTGGTTCCAGGCCGAGGACCGCTGGGTCGCCGAGTACGTCGACGCCCCGGCGACTCTGGAGGGCCTCGCCGTGATGGGCGGGTTCACGATTCTGTCCATCGCGTTCGCGACGCTGTTCGTCGGCGAGTACCTGACGCTGGCGCGGACCCAGTACTTCGGGCTGTACGCCGGCGGGATGTTCCTCTCGCTCGCGTCGCTGACTATCGCGTACTACGCCTGGTTCATCCCCCACGTCCACGTGGCCGAACGGAGGTAACGATGGCAGGAGACTCACAATCGATACGCGACGAATCGTCCGGCGGACTCCTCGCGAGCGAGGACGTCGACCGGCGCGGACTGGCGAAGATACTCGCGACGGTCGGCGGCCTCGCCGCCGTCGGGAGCCTGACTGCCCCGCTGGCCGGTCTGACGCAGGTGTTCGACCGGAAGTACACGGGTCCCGTCTACCGAGACGGGGTCGCCCTGGTCGACGACGAGGGCAACCGCATCACCGAGGACTCCCTGGAGGTCGGCGAGCGAACGACCGTCTTCCCCGAGTCGCACCCGGGCGTCGAGAAGGCGCCGACGCTCCTCGTGCGACACGAGGAGTCTGACTACGCCGAACCGACGAACCTGGCGTTCACCGTCGGCGGGTACGCCGCCTACTCGAAGATATGCACCCACGCGGGGTGCATGGTCGGGGAGGCGGAGGGGAGCACGCTGGTCTGCCCCTGTCACTTCGCCAAGTTCGACCCGACCAAGGGCGCGCAGGTCGTCGGCGGACCGGCGCCGCGGGCCCTGCCGCAACTGCCCATCACGATGTCCAGCGAGGGGCACCTCGTGGCGACGGGCAACTTCGAGGCCGGCGTCGGCCCGGGGGGTGAGTGACCGTGGTCGACGCCACCACCTGGGTCGCCGACCGCCTCGGAATCGACCGCGACGAGCACATCCTGGGGAAGGCGTTCCCCGCGGAGGACTCGTTCCTGCTCGGCGAGGTGGCGCTGTTCTGCTTCGTCGCGCTGGGGCTGACGGGCATCTTCCTCGGGATGTTCTACGAGCCCAGCACCACGAGCGTCGTCTACGAGGGGAGCGTCGCCCAGTTCCAGGGCGAGGAGATGCCGGCGTCCTACGTGAGCGTCCTGCACATCACCTACGACATCCCGTTCGGGATGTTCCTGCGCCGGATGCACCACTGGGCGGCCCACCTGTTCGTGGCCTCCATCGGCCTGCACATGCTGCGGGTGTTCTTCACGGCGTCCTACCGGAACCCGCGCGAGCCCAACTGGGTCATCGGCGTCGTGCTGGCGCTGCTGGCGATGGTCGCCAGCTACACCGGCTACGCGCTCCCGTTCGACGAGTTCGCGAGCACCGCGACGGGCATCGGCTACACGATGGCCAAGTCGATACCGCTGGTCGGCGGGTTCGCCGCGAAGATATTCTTCGGCGGGGAGTTCCCGACGGCCGCGACCATCCCGCGGCTGTACTTCCTGCACGTGCTGGCCATCCCGGCGGCTATCGCCGGTCTTCTCGCGGTGCACATGGCGATTCTCGTCCGCCAGAAGCACACCGAAGCGCCGCGGGACGCGGACGAAGCGAACGCTGCGGGCGTGGACCCCGACGACGACTCGGTCGTCATCGGACTGCCCGCGTTCCCCAACCAGGCCGCGGTGAGCGTCGTCGTCTTCTTCGTGACGATGATGGTGCTCTCGCTGCTGGCCGGCCTGCTCCCGGTCCACAACATCGCGGAGTACGGGCCGAACAACCCGGCGTCGACGCCCGGCCTGGTGATGCCCGACTGGTTCTTCATGTGGGTGTACGGCCTGCTGAAGCTGACCCCGTCGTGGCTCTCGTTCAGCCTGGCGGGTATCCACGTCAACACCGAGTTCCTGGGTGGCGTGGTCGCTCCCGGACTCATCATCTTCGGCGTCCTGGTCTGGCCGTTCTACGACCGGTACGAGCGACCCGAGCACTTCACCGTGGACCCGCTCGCCAGACCGTTCCAGACGGCCGTCGGCGTCGCCGCAGTCGTGCTGGTGATGGTGGCGTCCATCGCGGGCATGAACAACCTGCTCGCGTCGGCGCTCTCGGTGACGACGGGCGTCGTCAACCCGGTGTTGATGGTCGCGACGGTGCTCGCGCCGCTCGCCGCGGGCGGCATCACCTACGCGGTCCTCTCCCGGGCCGACGAGGGGGGTGAGGCGCGTGTCTAGACTCGCCCTCCCGGAGCGGCGCTACCGAACGGTCGACGCGGCGACGAAACTGGTCGGCGTGGCCCTCGTCGCCGGCGCGCTGGAGGCTGGCATCGGCTCGGCGCCGGGGCTCGCACTCGCACTCGCGGGTGTGGCACTCGGCGTCTGCACCGTCTTCATCACGGAGCTGAACTCATGAGCAACGATTCACCACGACACGACGGCGTCGACACCCGGCGCCGCGACTTCCTCAAAGGCCTCGGCGTCGCGGCGGCCGTCGGGGGCGCCGGCGTCGGCGTCGCCGAGGAGGCAACGAAGATGAACCGCCTGCAGGTCGTCGACGACCCCATCGGCAGCTACCCCTACCGCGAGTGGGAGGACCTCTACCGCGAGGAGTGGGACTGGGACTCCGTCTCGCGCAGCACGCACAGCGTCAACTGCACGGGGAGCTGTTCCTGGGACGTCTACGTCAAGGACGGGCAGGTCTGGCGCGAAGAGCAGGCCGCGGACTACCCGCGAATCAACCAGGAGCTCCCCGACCTCAACCCGCGGGGCTGCAACAAGGGCGCCTGCTACAAGGACTACGTCCACGGCGAACAGCGGGTGAAGTACCCGCTCAAGCGCACCGGCGAGCGCGGCGAGGGCAAGTGGAAGCGCGTCTCCTGGGACCAGGCGCTCACCGACATCGCCGAGGAGGTCATCGACACGGTCCAGTCGGGCAACTACGACGGCATCAGCGGCTTCACGCCCATCCCGGCGATGAGCCCGGTGTCGTTCGCCAGCGGGTCGCGGATGATCAACCTGCTCGGCGGCGTGAGCCACTCGTTCTACGACTGGTACTCGGACCTGCCGCCGGGACAGCCCATCACCTACGGCTTCCAGACGGACAACGCCGAGAGCGCCGACTGGTACAACTCCGACTACATCATCGCGTGGGGGTCGAACGTCAACGTCACGCGCATCCCGGACGCGAAGATGTTCCTGGAGGCGCGCTACGGCGGGGCGAAGACCGTCGGCGTCTTCAGCGACTACTCCCAGACGGCCATCCACACCGACGAGTGGCTGGCGCCCGACCCGGGGACCGACGCCGCACTCGCGCTCGGCATGGCGCGAACCATCGTCGAGGAGGAACTGTACGACGAGGCGCACCTCAAAGAGCAGTCGGACATGCCCCTCCTCGTCCGCGAGGACGACGGGAAGTTCCTGCGCGCGGCGGACGTCCGGGGTCTCTCGGGCAACGAGAAGCAGCTGCTCATGCTCGACGGGGCCGGGAACCTCCGGAAGGCGCCCGGGTCGCTCGGCGACCGGGACGGCGAGTTCGACCCCGACTCGAGCATCGAACTGTCCTTCGACCCGCAACTGGCGGGCGAGACGACCGTCAACACGACCGACGGGCAGGTTCGGGTGCGCACCGTCTGGACGCGCCTCCGCGAGAAACTCTCGGAGTACTCGCCCAACGCGGTGTACGAACTCACCGGCGTCGGCCGGGAGACCCACCAGAAGATAGCCCGGGAGTTCGCCGAGGCCGAACGCGGCAAGATAATCCACGGCAAGGGCGTCAACGACTGGTTCCACAACGACCTGGGTAACCGGGCCATCCAGCTCCTGTGTACGCTGACGGGTCACATCGGTCGGAACGGCACCGGCGTCGACCACTACGTCGGCCAGGAGAAGATATGGACCGTCAACGGCTGGAAGCACCTCTCGTTCCCGCACCTCGACAAGAGCGGCACGGGACCGCGGGGCGTGCCGACGACGCTGTGGACCTACTACCACTCGGACGTCGCCGACGAGCACCCCGAACTGCAAGAGCGCATCGAGGAGTCCCTGGACGAGGGCTGGATGCCGATGTACCCCGAGGAGCGGGAGAACGGCCGGCGTCCGGACCCGAGCATCTTCTTCGTCTGGCGCGGGAACTTCTACAACCAGGCGAAGGGCAACACGTACGTCCGCGACAGGCTCTGGGAGAAGCTCGACCTGGTGGTCGACGTCAACTTCCGGATGGACACCACGGCGAAGAACGCCGACTACGTCCTCCCGGCGGCCTCCCACTACGAGAAGAACGACCTGTCGATGACGGACATGCACACGTTCGTCCACCCGTTCACGAAGGCAATCGAGCCGCTGGGCGAGTCCAAGCCCGACTGGGAGATATTCCGCCTGCTGTCGAAGAAGATTCAGGAACTCGCACGCGAGCGCGACCTGCAGCCGGTCCAGGACCGCTCGTTCGACCGGCAGCTCGACCTGACGACGCTCCACGACGACTACGTCCGCGACTGGATGGACGGCGAGGCCGGGGCGCTGAAGGAGGACAGGGCGGCCGCGGAGTTCATCCTCCGCAACTCCGGCGAGACGAACCCGTCGGACGGCGAGCAGGTGACCTTCGACGACCTGGTCGACCAGCCCCAGCGGTTCAAGGCCAACGGCGGCCACTGGACCTCGCCGGTCGAGGACGGCGAGGCGTTCGCGCCGTGGAAGAACTTCGTCCAGGACAAGCAGCCGTGGCCGACGCTCTCGGGCCGCCAGCAGTACTACATCGACCACGACTGGTTCCTCGAGGACGGCGAGGAGCTCCCGACGTACAAGTCCCCCGTCGAGGACGAGAAGAGCGACGACTACCCGCTCAGGTACCTGACGCCCCACGGCCGGTGGTCGATACACTCGACCTGGCGGGACGACAAGTACATGCTCCGCCTCAACCGCGGCGAACCGGTGGTCTACATCCACCCGGACGACGCGGCCCGGCGCGACATCGAGGACGGGGACACCATCCGCATCTACAACGACCTGGCGGAGGTCGAGGCGATGGCGAAGATATACCCCAACAGCGAGCAGGGGGCCATCCGGATGAACTTCTCCTGGGAGGACTACCAGTTCCCGGGCGAGGGCAACTTCAACAGCCCCACCTCGATGCTGATGAAGTCGACGCAGCTCGTCCGCTACCCGGAGGACACGGGCGAGCACCTGCACTTCTTCCCCAACTTCTGGGGACCGACCGGCGTCAACAGCGACGCGCGCGTCGAAATCGAGAAAGTCAACGGAGGTGGTAACTGATGACCGAACCACAGATAGAACTCGCAGACGGCATCGACCACCAGGTCGCCATGGTGATGGACCTGAACAAGTGTATCGGGTGCCAGACCTGCACGCTCGGGTGCAAGACGACCTGGACCGAGGGCGAGGGCCGCGACTACATGTACTGGAACAACGTCGAAACTCGCCCCGGCGACGGCTACCCGCGGGACTGGGAAGAGAAGGGCGGCGGCTGGATGTCGTCCGACCGGTCGGACCTGAAGAAAGGTCGCATCCCCGACCAGGAGGAGTACGGCCGACCGTGGGAGTTCAACTACGAGGAGGCGCTGAAGACCGACAGCGACGAACCGCTTCGCCCCAAGGGCGAGGCGCCCGAGTGGGGGCCCAACTGGGACGAGGACCAGGGCGCCGGCAAGCACCCCAACTCCTACTACTTCTACGTCCCGCGCATCTGCAACCACTGCACGCACCCGACCTGCGTGGAGTCGTGTCCGCGCAAGGCGCTGTACAAGCGCGAGGAGGACGGCGTCGTCCTGGTCGACCAGGACCGGTGTCGCGGCTACCGGTACTGCGTCGAGGGCTGCCCGTACAAGAAGGTGTACTACAACGCGACGACCAACACCTCCGAGAAGTGCATCTTCTGCTACCCCCGCCTCGAGGGCGAGGGTCCCGACGGCGAGACGCACGCCCCCGTCTGCGCGGAGCAGTGTACCACCCAACTCCGCCTGGTCGGCTACCTCGACGACAGGGACGGTCCCATCTTCAAGCTGGTCGAGGAGTACGGCGTGGCGCTCCCGCTCCACCCGGAGTACCAGACGGCACCCAACGTCTACTACGTCCCGCCGATGGCGCCGCCGCAGGTCTCCACGAAGGGTGAGACGACCGAGTTCGAGCGGATTCCCCGGGAGTACCTCCGCACGCTGTTCGGCGACCGGGTCGACGACGCGCTGGAGACGATGCAGCGCGAACGCGAGAAGGTCCGCCGCGGCGGCGACAGCGAACTCATGAACATCCTCACGAGCAAGAATCCCGCCCAGCAGTACCGCCTGGAGGTGTTCGACGAATGACCGACCGAACCACGGCCGCAGTCCTGACCCTGTTTGTGACCGCGCTGCTGACGGCGTCGGTGTTCGCGCCCGCCGTCGCGAGCGGTCGTCCGGCAAATCAGGTCCCGGTGGCAGAGCTCCCCGCCCAGGGCGAATCGCTGCAGAAACCGACGGCCGACGCCTGGTCCGAACCGTCCGCCGTCGAGGTGCCCCTGTCCAGCGCCCCGAGCGGCGTCCCGAACGCGGCCGACACCGCGACCGGCGAGGTCAGCGTCCGGGCGGCCCGGACCGACGAGCGGTTGTACGTCCGCATGAAGTGGGCCGACGAGACGGTCAACGACTCCATCGGCGGGCCGAACGACTTCGCCGACGCCGCGGCGGTGCAGGTCCCGGCCAATACGTCTGTCCACCCCGCCATCGCCCTCGGCAGCAAACAGACGCCGGTCAACGTCTGGTACTGGAACGCGCAGGGTAACTCCCAGGAGATACTCGCGGGCGGTCCGGGGACCATCACCGCCGTCGAGGACGGCGTCACCACGACTGCGACGCACCGCGACGGCCACTGGTACGTGGTGATGCACCGGAACCTCACCGTCGATGGCGCCAACCGGACGCAGTTCCGGATGCAGAACGACGTCGACGTCGCGTTCGCGGTGTGGAACGGCGCCAACATGGAACGGTCCGGCCGCCACGCCATCAGCGAGTGGTACCACTTCCCGCTCGGTCCGGAGCCGCAGGGGCCGCCGTTCGAGACGGTCCTCTGGGCCGTCGCCGGCCTCGCCATGGTGGCCGTACTGCTCGTGACTATCGGCGCCATCCGCCGGTCGGGGTGACCATGTCCGAACGCAACTCACCCTCCGACCGGTCGGTCGCCGCCCCGGCGGACGCCGCCCGAGGCGCCGTCTACGGACTGCTCGCCACCCTGTTCGAGGAACCGGACGCGGCCCTGTACGACGACCTGCGCGCGGGCCGGGTCGGGAGCGACCTGCGTGCGCTCACCGGGCGAACCGGCCTCGACGACCGGCTGACGGCGCCGGACCTCGTCACGGACGACGACCACGACCTGCTGTGCGCCCGGTTCAACGACCTGTTCAGCGTCGGGTACCCGGACCCGCCCGTCCCGCTGTACGAGTCGGCCTACCGCGAGGAGGGCGACTGGGAGGCGGTGAACGTCGACCTGGCGCGGGTCTACGACTACTTCGACGTGCAGGTCGACCAGTCGACCCGCGAGCACCACGACCACCTCGTCGTCGAACTGGAGTTCGCCGGCTACCTGGCGCGACTGGCCGCCCTCGGCGACGACGAGTCGGCCCGGCGCGCCCGGGCGGACTTCCTCGAACGGCACCTCCGCCCCGCCGCCGAGGCGATTGCTGAGGCGACGGCCGCGGAGGTCGAAACCGGCATCTACGGCGACCTGACGGCGTTCCTCGAATCGTTCGTCGCCGCCGACGCGGCGTCCCTGGCGGACGACGACTCGTCGGCCGACGCCGGCGCACTCGCCGACGGCCGCGACGCCCCGGAGGTGACCGACCCGTGAGCGACCGGCCGCGCGTCGGACTGTCCGCCGCCCGCGCAGTGGCCCGTCGGTCGAGCGTCCACGTCGACGGTGACCGCGTCCGTCTCGCGGCCGCCCTCGGTGCGCTCGTCGGCGCGGGCGGGCTGTTCCTCGTCCGCATGCTGCTCAACGCGCCACTCTCGGTCCCGGTCCGGGTGGCGCCGCTCTACCGGGCGGTCCTGCCCCTCGCACTGCTGGGTCCCGCCCTCGGTGCGCTGGCGGTGGGCGTCACGACCGACCGCCCGGCCGTCCGCGTCGCCACGCTGTTTGCCGGCGTCTTCGGCCTGCTGACGCTGGTCGCGGACGCCGCGGCCTACTCGGCCTCGGTCGCGGCGGTGGGCGCACTCGCCGTCGTGGCGGTCGACTCCCTCGACCGGCCGACGAGCCTCGACCGCGGTCTGCGCTGGGCCGTCTCGGGCGCACTCGTCGTCGGCATGGGCTGTTCGCTCGCCGCGGGCGTCGGCGTCGCGCCGACCGTCACGCGGTCCCTCGGGTCGGACCTCGCGCTGCTGGCGCTCGCGGCGACGCCGGTGTTCGTGCCCTGGGACCGGCGCGCGGCCGTCGTCGGCCTCCTGGCCGGCGTCGGCGTCGCCAGCGTCGGACTGACCGCGCCGTTCGTGACCGGCGCCGTCGCGCTCGTCGGCGGCGCGGTCCTCGACGCCTCGACGCCGCTGCTGGCGCTCGCCACCGCCGGAACCGCGACCACGGCCGCGACGGGAGCGCTCGGTCGCCGTCCGGCCGTCGTGCTCGGGGGCGCGCTCCTGTTCGTCGCGGGCGTCCCCGCCAGCGTCCCCCGGGCGCTCGCCGTGGTCCTGGGGGCGACGCTCCTCCTCACCGAGGTGCGCCGATGACCGGTGCAGACGGAGCCGGGAACGGGTCCGACGCGCCGGACCCGACGCCGGGACCCGCCGGCGACGTCCCCACCGTGAGCAGGGACGTGACGCTCGGCGAGGCCGAGGCGGCCGACTTCACCGCGGCGGACACCGCTCCGGTCGCCGACGCCGGCCTCGACGACCTGCTGGCGGCGCTGAGCGACGGGTCCGCGCCGGACCGGCGGCGCGCGGCGCTCGCCCTGAGCGAACGGGACCTCCCCGCCCGGGCGCTCGACGCCCTCGCCACCGCCGCCCGGACCGACGCCGACGCGGACGTCCGGCAGTTCGCGGTGGAGGCGCTGGGCGACTGCGACGGCGACGTGGCCGCGGTGCGCGACGCGCTCTCGGACCCGAACCCGTGGGTCCGCGCCGAGGCAGTCGTCGCACTCGACCACATCGACCGCGAGGCCAACGCCGACGCCATCGCCCGGGCGACGGAGGACGACCACCTCGCAGTGCGGCGGAACGCCCTCATCTCGCTGTTCCGCGTCCGCGGCGCGGCCATGCGCGACGACCTGCTTTCGGCCCTCTCGGACCCCAGCGACCGCGTCCGCGAGTGGGCGGCGAAGCTACTCGGGACGCTCGCGGCCGACGACGACGAGGCCCGGGCGGCTCTCGCGGAGGCGGCCCGGTCCGACGAGAGCGACGTCGTCCGCGAGGCGGCCGCGAACGCACTCGACGGGACCGACGCCGGCGACGCCGCGGCCGACTCGTTCGACGACGTGTCCTCGGCGGCCGACGGACTCGACGTGCTGAACCGGCCGCCCGACAGGTAGGACGAGTCCCCCCGACCGCCGAACTGCTCTTTTCCGCGTCGTCGAGAAGCCGTCACTTGCCAGCCTCGTCCCTGTTAGAAGCCGCTGCCAGCCGGCGGGCGTCGCCTGCCGACGGTTCCCGCCTAGTAGAAGTCGTCGAACCGTAGCTGGTCCGGGTGAATCCCCTCGGGTTCCGCGGCCCCGAGCAGTCGGGGGAGCGCCGTGTTGGCGAACGTCAGTCCGACGACGAGCAGAATCGGCGCGAAGAAGAGGCCGTAGAACCCGAGGACGACCGGACCGAGCGTGTACGCGAGCATGAGGAGTCCGACGTGCGTGTTCTTCCCGCTCAGCAGCGGCCGCAACACCACGTCGGGAATCGTGTCGACGACGACGACGGCGACGGCGAGAAAGCCCACGACGTATATCAGCAGCGCGGAGTCGCCGCCGAGCAGTATCGGCAGGGCGGTGATGGCGCTCAGCGGGAAGTAGACGATTTTCATCCCGACGACGGGAATCAGGCTCGCCGCGCCGGTCATGACGCCGGCCAGCGCCGGGTAGGGAACCTCCGCGGCCGCCGGGACCAGCGCGTTGTACCCGGAGAAGGCGGCGATGGCGATGAGCGAGGCGGCGAGGACGTTCAGGAGGTTCCCGAACAGGACCGCCTCCAGTTCGTCGTCGACGGCTTCGAGGTACGTGCGGATTATCGCGTCGTCGTCGAACCGGAGCAACCACTCGCGGATTCGCCACCCGTCGACCAGGAGGTAGTACGTGACGATGACGGTGATGAAGAGGTTGAGGAAGAAGTTCGAGACCACCGTCGTCATGAGCGCCGCGTGGTCGCTCAGGAACGTCACGAGGGGCTCTAGCTGGCCCGACTGGTAGGCCTCGTAGAGGCCCTGGACGGTGAGATCTGGCACCGACTCCATCTCCCCCAGCCAGTCGACGTGCGTCGCGGCGACGTCGAGGAGCGCGTACTGGTCGACGAACTGCCGGGCCTCGACCACGAGCAAGACGGCCGCGTAGCTCACCAGAACGAGGAGCGGAATCGCCAGCGCCGCCATGACGACCACCGCGCGGACGCGTGCCGGCAGCTTGAGGCGCCGTAACGACGTGTAGAACCGCCGGGTCGAGTAGTAGAGGAACACCGAGACGGTGAGCGGAGCGACGAACTCCAGTGCGAGCGCACCGACGACGACCGCGACGAGGAGGCCGAACAGGGCGACGACGAATCGTTTCTCGTCCATATCTCTCCATTCATTCTCTACAGAATAAACTTTCGTGCGCGAAAGACGCCTCGTGAGGAATTATCACTCACGCCTGACGTTTCGGCGCCACTCCGTCGACGAATGCCGCGCTCGAGCGAGGCTTCGCGCCTCTACCCGAAGTATCCCGGCGAAAGGTACAGGGCGGGCCCTGCCCTTCGATTACTGATGAAACCTTTCGAAATCCAGCGACTGGACGGGCCGGAGCGGGGCATCCTCGTCCGGTGTTCCGAACACGGCGAGCAGGAGGAGTTCCGCCCGGGCCACCAGCGAGTCGCGTTCTACTGCTCCGGGTGCGGAATCGAACTCGACGTCCGACTCCACGACACCCACGACTGGCGCGACTGGGGCGAGCGGTGTTGAACCCGCTCTGAACGCGCGTCGAACCCTCGCTGCTCGATTCCGGCGTCGGCACGGCGAGACGCCGACGGTCGTCGAGTCCCGGCTTCGCCACGTGTTTCTTCACGCTCCGCTCGCGTACTCCCGACGATGGTCTCCCGCGAGAATCTCGTCACGGCAGCGTTCGTCGTCCTCGCCCTCCCCGCGGCCTACGCTGTCCGGCTGGCGCTCGACTCGGTCGGCGTCGGGGAGGACGCCGCCTTCGGAATCGCGTTTCTCGTTCTCGTCGGCGTCGGCGTCGGTCTCCCCCAGTACGTCCTCGAACGCCGGTGACGCGAGCCGGAAGGTGGACGCGCCCCTGAGCTACCGATCCACGCCGAACAGGTCGCAGATTCGCGCAGCCGTCTCGGCGTCGCCCCGCCGCGTCGCCGTCGCCAGGGCGCCCTCGGCGTCTTCGAGGACGCCGTCGACGAGCGCCTCCGAGAACGCCGCGAGCGTCCGCCGCTGGGCCGGCGTCAGGTCCCCCTGGGACTCCAGTCGCCCGCGGGCGCGCTCCAGTTCGGTCTCCCGGACCGCGTCCGCCCACTCGCGGAGTGCCGTCGCCGGCGCCGTCCTGCGTTCGAGACCCGTCCCCGTCATGTGACTCCCCGTAGGCGCCGGTCCGGGCAAAGTCGAACGCCGAACGTGTTCGGCCGCCACGCTGCCACGTCGCTCAGTCGACGAACGCCGTCAGCCGCGCGTCGCGCGTCTCGCGGAGGTACGCCTCGATTCGGGGCTGTCGCCACCCGAGGGGCGAGAGCACGCTCGCGGCCGCCCGGAGGAGGCGCTCCCGGTAGAACGACCGGTCGTACCGGTCCCCCGTCTCGTCGGCCAGGCGCACCCGCTCGGCCGAGCGCTTCTCGTCGTCGACGACGACGTACTCGACGTCCTCGCCGGGGCTGACGTCCAGTCCCTGGCGGGCCGCGCGTTCGAGGGCCGCGACGTTGCGGGTGTCGGCCGCGTACGCGTCGAGTCGCTTCGACACCCGGTTTCGCACCGCCAGGTCCGACCCGGACACGTCGCCGCGGGCCAGTCGGCCGAGCCACACCTGCAGGCGGTCGCAGACCGCCTCGGGGTCGCGGCTGTCGTCGAGCGTCCGAATCAGATCCCGCTGGGCCTCGGCGACGAACGCGGGGGTGCTCCGCTGGCGACACTCGATGCCGCGATACTTGTAGGAGCCGTCGGTTCGCCTCCCGAAGTACTTCGTCAGGGCGCCCGCGTCGCTGGAGCGCTGGGGGACGAACGCCAGCCAGTCGTACGCGCCCTCGTACTCCAGGCGAATCTCCGCCGCCGCCGAAATCTGCTCGCAGACTCGCTCTATCGGGTCCGGGTCGTCCTCGGCCGCCCGCACCCAGAGGCTGTCGACGATGCCGTGGACGACCTCCCAGCCGCCGGCCTCCAGTCGCTCCTTGGCGTCGAGGAGAATCTCCCGGGCGAAGGCGTTGATGCTCTCGTGGCACTCGATGCGCCCGAACTTCGCGTTCGAGAACCCCTGGTAGCCGAAGCAGGAGACGAGAATCCACTTTATCGCGCTCGATTTCCCCCGCAGGGCCCGCTCTCGCTCGGGGTCCTCGCAGTCGGCGAGTTCGGCCTTGAGGTCGTCGCGGTCCTCGACGAGCGGTCGGAGCACCTCGGGCAGGTACCCCTGCTCGTCGCAGACGGCGTAGCCCAGTCCGGGCACGTCCTCGCGGTCCGCGTGGCAGTCACACCGCACCGTCTCGGGGCTCACGTTCCGCGTGACGA